>PBEI01000020.1 GCA_002718375.1 Gammaproteobacteria bacterium | reverse complement strand
GATTATCTGATGTGGCGATGAATGCATTCAATCAAGCAATGGGAACATCTGCGAATCAAATATCNAATAANAGAAATGATGTTTNAGTATNNGCTCAAGATCTCATCAANGTTCCGAATGGNAGCATNACAGAGGAAGGTTTGAGGCAAAACATATCAATAGGCATTCAATANATTGAGGCATGGNTATCAGGNAATGGATGTGTACCAATACATAANCTAATGGAAGATGCTGCTACCGCNGAGATATCCCGCTCCCAAATATGGCAGTGGATTCANCATGCTGCAAAAACAACAGACACCAATAAGGCCATCACAGAAGAGTACTTNTTTAAGACACTTGATGAAGAAATGGATCAAATGGTCGCATCAAGAGGTTTTGAAAGTGATTACCTTCAGCCAGCAATTAATTTATTTAAGGAAATGTCAACGGATTCAGAATTTGATGAATTCTTNACATTGCCAGCATATAAACACCTCTAATNAAGGAGAACGCAATGGGCGATAAAAGAAACTATACCGATGAACACGTTAAATCACTNCAGGGATCTGTAAGGATTGAACATACATTGGCAAAAATGGGTGCTAAACAGNTGAGAGATCTATTCGAGAGTGAGCCCTATGTAAATACNNTTGGTGCATACAATGGCCAGCAGGCTGTTCAGCATGTAAAAGCAGGACTCAAAGCCATNTATGTTTCAGGATGGCANGTTGCAGCATCNGCCAATAGTAATAATGAAGTNTACCCAGATCAGAGCTTATATTCAGTTGATTCTGTACCCAANGCNGTGAAGAACATCAACAATGCATTTCGCAGACAGGATCAAATTCAAGTTCAAGAGGGTAGAGANGGTTTTTATTATGCTCCAATCATNGCNGATGCAGANGCCGGTTTCGGTGGCGCNTTAAATGCTTATGAATTATCTCGTAATCTTATCGAGGCAGGGGCAGCTGCCGTTCATTTTGAGGATCAANTATCTGCNGAAAAGAAATGTGGTCANCTAGGAGGNAAAGTCCTTATATCNACAAGCCAAGCAATTAGAAATTTAAATGCTGCAAGGTTGGCTGCAGATGTTGCANNCACTGATACCTTAATTATCGCAAGAACAGATGCNGANGCAGCAAAATTACTGATGACCGATGTAGATGATATTGACAAAAAGTACATGACNGGTGAGCGGACCTCTGAAGGTTTTTATCAAATCACAGGNGGACTAGATATGGGCTGCGATAGAGGACAAGCTTTTGCTGAATATGCTGACCTCGTTTGGTGTGAAACTTCTAAACCTTGCTTGAAAGATGCAAAGAAATTTGCAGATGCAGTTCGNGGAGCACANCCTGATCAACTATTGGCATATAACTGCTCGCCAAGTTTTAATTGGAAGCAGCATATCCCATCTGAGACTGAATTAGCTGAGTTTCAAAAAGAGCTCGGGAAAATGGGCTTTAAATTTCAATTCATTACACTTGCTGGATTTCATTCTACAAACTTTGCTGTCTTTGATTTTGCTAGAGAATATAAGAAATTAGGCATGTTGGCTTATAGTAAGCTTCAGGAAAAGGAGTTCGATTATCAACAGTATGGTTTCACGACTGTTAAGCATCAGGCAGAAGTTGGAGTCGGTTACTTTGATGCAATCAGCCAAGCAGTTGGTGCAGACAGTGTTGCTGCATTAGCAGATTCAACTGAGAGTGAGCAATTTGGGTAAAAAAAGAGCCCCATCATGGGGCTCTNTTAAGTNCTTATATAATGATCGATGATCTAGTCGTATAAGCCGACTATAATTGCAAGAGCAAGTGCACCAACTGCACCTGCATCACCTAGCATATTGACTGTATCTGCAAAATTAGATGCAATTCCGCCTACAAAAGGAACATCTCCAAAAACAACGCCAGCAACNACTCCTAGAGCGATTAAGCTAACAACGATTCCTGTGAAATCCCCAATCCATGCTTTGATATTATTCATAACTACTCCCCTAATAAGTAATAATTTAGAAATTTACATTAACAGGTATATCAAAACTATTGTTTTTTTGTCAAAGATTAGCGGTACTTTTTTGAGNAATCTGCCTTTTCCAATAATCAATTGAATCTAGATTATTATGATCCCAAGGATGAAAATCTTTCCTAAAGAACTTTAACCATGGAATAAGAATTCTTCTGAGAATTCCAGGTTTTAGAAATAAGAAATTAATCCCATCTATCCAAGTTCTTATTTTCCATAATTGGCCATCATTTTTTAGCATAATGAACATAGACCTGAAAGTGTCTTTCAGTATGAAAAAAGTTGCAAAAATTAGTGCTTTTCTTCTGCCCTTTATTGTTCCGCCAACTTGTATGTATACATCAAATGCAACAGCCTTATGTTCTGATTCTTCCAACGCATGCCAATACCAGAGCTTAGCAACACTTTTGCCTTGATCAGCAAAATGATCTTTATTCTTCATTAAATCATCAGCCAATATTGCAGTGAGATGTTCTGCAGCAACTGTAGCAGCGAGTCTTTGATATGGAGTAAGTAGACTATATCTATTCTGATGTCTTTCAACCTGTGGCTTTGTTAGGTGTACCAAATCATATCCCCTTAAATCACAGAGCATCTCATTATATTGCTGATGAATTTTCCTATGAGCAGCTTCTTGACCATAGAATGCTTTTATTTCTTTCAATAGTTTAGGGTCAGAAATTTGATCCTCAAAATTTCTAACAGACTCGATGAATGCCTTTTCACCAATAGGGAATAAAAGTGAAAATGCATTTTCAAATGCTGTTTTAAATGCACTACCATCAAACCAATCTTCCTTAAGGTCTGAACTAAGATCAAAGTGAGGTCTTCTGACTTCAATATCAAGTTTTTCTGGCGTTCTTTTTGAATAATGCATGCNTCTCATNTTACAAGATGTNTTTAAAAAGATTAATGAGAATTGATGTATTGCTCCTAATCTTATAAGCTGAATTATGTGATGGGGGTCTCAAAAAGAGACCTCTTTTTTATTTTAGGAGAAAGATATGAACAAGAATTTATACCTCAAGGTATTGAGTCTAATTTGCCTGATGTTCTCACTGCCTGGAATGACAGGCGGTCATTTGGATCATGAGAAAGGGCATTCAAGCGGAAATGAGACTGTTGCCTCTGATTGGGTGACAGCTGGCTATACTGGAAAAGATGCTTCTATCAAAATGGTTGAGCAAAATATGGCCGATGATGGAATATCAGTTCAAGGACGTTATGTCGGTTTTGGTTTCAATTGGGATCCAAGAGAAAATGAAATGAGAGTAGGGCGAGTTACTCCAGACAGTCCTGCAGATGGTGTATTAATGGTTGGCGATTTATTCTTGGAAGTTGAAGGAATAAAAGTTTCACCTGAGAATTTTGGCAAGCTTCCTTTCAGAGGGTTACCCGGTAAGAAAATTAGTGCTGTCATTGAGCGAGACGGAAATGAAATGGAAATTAGTTTTGCAAGAGGCACGATTAGAGGTGAAATAACAAAAGCTCAAGTTCTAGAGAATATGAACTCAGGAGATGCAGATTCTTGGCCTGCAAAGGAATATAGAATTATTGAAGTTTTATCAAAAGATAATATTGTCTATGTTTTATCTCATGCAACTCAAACAGATAATATGGTTGATCTTGATTTTATGGCCTATACGGTTACAAGATTCATGTTCAATGAAAAAGGAAAAGTTGTTGAGGTTGCTAATTTAACAGAAGACCGTTTTGTTCTGGAGCAGACCGGATATACGATCACACGATAAATCGAAGTAATGCTTTGCTGGCATTCTGTCAGCAAAGCATAGGCTCTTAGTTCCCTAAAATTNATTCATTTATTGGGTAAAGATTCATATTCATCCCAACTGATAANCCTTCCTGGAAAAGCAGGATTAGTGAATGGCCATTCTATATCAAGCCACTTTTGGACTTCGTTAAAAAGCCTTTCATCTAAACCATTTTTTAACTCGCTCTCTATTACCCACATGAAGATTTCAGCATCATAGTCAGACTTATCTGTTGGATAAAAGTAAACACAGCCTAGTACTTTTGATTCATCAAGTGTAACCATCGTGTATGCAAAAGAGGTTCTGTTTTGGAATTCTTTTTCATGCCAACCAAGATCAATCAAGTTTTGCCTCAGGGTGAGCCCATCAGGCCAACCGCTTTCTGGCCAAACTTTGCTCACATGTTCTGCACTTGATGTAACAGCTTCAAAGTCCTTTTCTACATCATCAATCGATAGCATCCGNAATCTATATTCNTCAGTTTCCATCTTTTCAGGAATAATGAATTCAGATGGAACAAAATTTAATGTTGAGTGTTCTCCCATTTGGATAATAATATCAGTCAGATTTTAAGAATCTGCTTTCCAATATTTTGTCCAGTGAAAAGGCGATTCAGTGTACTGGGGCAGTTTTCAATTCCTTCTTGAATGTCTTCTCGATGTTTAATCTTCCCATCCATCAGCCATTTTGAAAGTTCTTGTATTGCTTCATCTGATCTATGAAGATAATCAAGCACAAGAAAACCCTCCATCCTTGCACGATTTACAATTAAGCTACTCAGATTTCTAGGCCCAACTGGCATATCAGTAGATGCATAGTTTGAGATTGCTCCACAAATTACGATTCTTGCATTGAGATTGATCTTAAATAAGACTGCCTCCAATAATGGACCGCCTACATTATCAAAATAAATATCAATACCGTTTTTAGCGATTCGCCCAACTTCTTTGGTTGCCTTCGTCGCTTTATAATCGATTACATGATCAAGACCGCATTCCTCAAGCCAGGCACATTTTTCCTCACCACCTGCTATACCAATCACATTGCAACCTTTTATCTTTGCAATTTGTGCTACGACAGACCCGGTAGCTCCTGCGGCACCAGAGACGACAACAGTATCCCCTTCCTTAGGTTGACCAACATCCAATAATCCATAGTAAGCAGTAATTCCTGTTAGGCCCAATACATTAATCATTGTAGGAATTGGCAAAATCTCTGGCACTTTGGTAAATCCTTTTCCATCTGAAATAAGATGGGTCTGCCATCCAACAAGACCGTTGACAAGATCCCCTTCATCAAATTTATCACTTTTGGATTGAATGACTCTTCCCATGCCACTAGATCGGATTACCTCATCAATTTGAATAGGTGGCAAATAACCCGGCATATCCGTAAGCCACATTCTTTGGGTGGGGTCAACTGATAGATATTCATTCTGTATTAGAATCTCTCCATCTTTAACCGCTGGAAGTTCTTCTTCGATAAAATCAAAATTAGATTCATCCACCAACCCTATTGGTCTTTTTTTAAGAATCCATTTCTTGTTTTCTGTCATTCTAAGCTCCATTTTTTTTTAGATGGATTATTATCTACTTAATTCTAATAATTTAAAAATGATATGAGCATAAAAGGATATATTTTGGGACCCGAGGGTCAGCTTCACTTTAGAAGGAGTGACAATTCTGAACCATCAGATAATGGATTGCTTTGTTTCCATATGAGCCCATATTCGAGCATCATCTATGAAAATCTCCTTGTTGAAGCCAAATCATTAGATAAAGATGTGACAGCAATTGATACACCGGGCTTTGGAAATTCTGATCGACCAACTTCACCACCATCAATAGAGTCATACGCAATTAGTATGATCAGTTTTATTGATACATTTAAGATCAACAAAATAAATTTAATGGGCTACCATACTGGTTCAAAGATTGCCCTAGAAATTGCAAAACAAATACCAGATAGGATAAATAAAATCATTTTGGTCTCTGCACCCATTTTTACTGATGTGGAGTGTGCAGAGATGAAAAACATGTATTTGAAGAAAGATCACTTGCTCTCATCTGATGGCTCACATTTAACACATGCTTGGAATGAAGCAAAGTTTTGGAGTATGGAAGGAAGAACCGACTTACAAATTGCGAAAACATTTCACGCAAGATTAATTAATCCTGATATCTCATGGTGGGGACATAATGCAGCATTCAATTATGATTCATCAAAGACGCTAACTGAAATAAATTGCCCAATACTGATATTGAATCCTGAGGATGATCTTCATGAGCAGACAAAAAGAGCTAAAAATCTTTTGAATAATCCTCAGTCTAAAATACTAGATCTAAAATCTTGGAGTCATGGGTTTTTAGATATAGAGACGGAAAAAACGGCTGAAATCATTTTTTCATTTCTTTATGAGTCTTAATGATCTCATCAATAACATAACTAATTGACCAGTTATGACCTAGACGCCTGTTTTTGTATCTGTCTGGAAGTAAATAGATTATGTTTTTTTCTAAACTTATGATTTGCGGGTCAACGTCAAGTTCTTTGAATGCGTTATCGATATTCTTTTGGGTGATCCATTGATTCACTTTTACATTTTNATTAATTTTCTCTGGAGGATTGTATCCACATAATTGGTTTACAGTTACCATTCCAGCTATTGGNGTTGCAATGGTATGGATCTCCATTGGAATATTTTTTGACCAATTCTCATAAAACCAGGCTGTTAATAGTCCTCCATAACTATGTGAGATTAAAATAACCCTCTCTATCCCACTATTTATTGAAACATGCTCAGTAATTAGTTCATTTAGGAGGATAGCCGAAGGTTTAGGGCAACCTTGATCATTCCATCTAAAAAAATAGATATCATTTGTCTTTGAATCGATTGATTTCAGCGGATATATCCATTCATACCCCTGACTTCTTGATCCATGAACAGCAATAATCATCGATCCTTCATTGACCGGTTTTTCTTCCAATGAGTGAAGCCCATATTCAAGTTTCATCAGTTCTTTTCCTGATTTGAATACATCATTTTCATTATCAAGTTTTGAGAGCCAAGGATACTCTTTAGAATGAATAGTGAAAGAAAAGATGAATGCCAATGCCAAGGCAATGATATGTTGTAGTTTCATTTTAATCAGCCAGACCTAATCTATGTCATAAATCCTATATCGATCTGGCTTAAGGACACCCAAGCTTGTTTGCTCAAGAGATAATTTTCTTTGAATTTGATTCAGTCTGTCCTCACCAAAAGCTTCTTCAATCATCACATTCCANATTTCTTGAGCTTCCTCATCATGTCTGATTTCAACTTCACCCCAGACAATCACATGACTCATCACTACTGGCTTGCAAATTGAAACACATGCTCTCGGATCTCTCTCAAGATTTCTCTTTTTTTGTTTACCGGTAAAGCTGAATAACAGCCCCTGTTCATGAATTCCCATCATTAATGGTGTGACATGTGGCCCTCCATCAGGACCGATTGACGAAAAATGAACCCATTCATCGGGTTTATGAATTGTTTTTATGGCATCGACTAGTTTTTTATCCATCTCAGTCTCCTGATAAGTAGTTAGTAATCGCATCAACTAGAGGCGGGGTGAGTATACTCAGAACATAGAATATCAATAGGGTAACGAGCATAGCCACTGCAATAATAAAAATATTTCTCATGCTTATATTTGAATTTCTTTAGGCTTCCACTCCGGGGCGCCAAAAATAGATTTTATTTTATCTTTGATATCTCTTGAATTCCCGAAATCTTCAAGAATTTCTTTCCAAGTAAATACGGTAATTATAAATGGATTTGATGTCTTAACATTCCTTTTTAATCCAAAGACAACTTGTTCTTCCTCTGCTTGGTACGTTCCAAAGATTTTGTCCCAAATAATAAGAATATTTCCAAAGTTTTTATCCATGTATTCATCATTTACACCATGATGAACCCGATGAGCAGATGGGGTAACAAAGATAAACTCCAAAGGACCAAGTTTTCCGATCATTTTTGTATGTTGAATAACAGCCCATAGTGTAGANGCAGCNCCAACAATTAGGGTCAACANTGGNTTAAAACCAATTAATGGAAGAATGAAGAAGAATGGCACCCTAAAAATTGGATTGAACCATGCTTGTCTGAGTGCTACTAAAAAATTCATTTCTTCACTTGAATGATGATTCATATGAATTGCCCAGAAGAATCTCACATGATGAGAAGTGCGATGAAACCAATAGTAAATAAAATCAATTGCGAGTAGCGTCAAAATAATTTCTATCCATATCGAACCAAATATCGAAAAGTCAAATAGCCTAAATTGATAAAGAAAGAGATAAAAAGCAATGATGACNCCTTTCGTCATTAAATTAATAATGACATTTCCAATGATTAAGCCAATTGATCCNAATGAATCCTGATATTTGTAATATTTGAGCCCTTTCTTAGCTGAGATAATTATTTCTAAAATAATTAAAGATAAAATNATCGGCGCACCGATNATATAAATTGTATAGTCGGTGACTGTGTTGATCATTTAAGGTTTTACTGTCTAGCCATCGAGATAGGCTTTACGGCCTTGATAGAGACCATNCCGTCTTCGCCAATATCAGATATCTCAAGTTCAACACCAATNACTTCAGCAAAAGCATTAAAACGTTTCTTTATCCATATATCATGAACTTCCTTCTCAGTCAGATCATGTTGACCCAGTCGAACAGTATGCTCCAAAATTAAACCAAAGGGCGATGTCCATCTCCTCTCTGCTTCACTATTTTCTTTATCAAGAAAAAGCTGATATGCGCATGCTGTTCTATCTATCATGCCTACCATTACATCTTCCAATTCTCCTGATCTTTGATAATTATCTCGAACTCGCTCCAACATTGGCAGAGTTACTTGTACNTCATTTTCAATCAATTCATCNATCATATCGTTATTTTTAGCAAACTGAATTGTGGTCAATATCATTTTGATTAATGCATCATTGATATCGTGCTGATAAGGCTTGGTTTCATTGAGTGATTTCAATACCACTGTCATTGCTCTTCCAAGCATTTCCTCACGACCCTCAAATCCACTTGANGCAGCAGTCAGTTTTTTGCCCTCATCATGCCCGCCAGCATGAAGATTTTCAGCAGGCGTCAATANAAGAGNCANGATTCCTATTAAAATATAGTTTTTCATTGCATGTTTCCCCATTTCTAAAGCTAGAATTTACTTTATTAAATTTTCAAAGAGTGCTCAAGGACTCAATATTTTTACTTAAAGCCTTCATAGTCTTAAACTATAATTGTTTTTTGGATAGTGAAATGAGTAAACAAAAACATTCAATGCAACCAAANCCGAGTCATGACGAATCGGTCCGTCAAGATTTTGTTACAGATCTCAGGGCATATTTAACAGATGAGATCTACTCATTGATTACTCCTCATTATGAGAAGAAAATNGAGCCAGATTTTATTCAAGCAAATGAAAGGAAGCCAGAAGATAAATCTGAAGTGAAATCATTGATGCTCAATGATAGGGGTTATCAAAGTTGGAGCCTCTTGCAAAGATTGAGTCAACAGATGATGTTTACATCAGTCATAGATACTGTAGAGAGGAATTTAGACTCAATGATTGATGACTTAGAAAATCATCAATCAATTGGAAGCTTAGATATTGATGAGTCTCTTGATATACCAAGATATTTAACGGCTTATGATATTCATCAGCAACCAGGAGGTTACCACAGTGAGAATATTGAAAAAGATATATCAGCTGGAGCAGTCTATGATATCTCTCTCCCTATTTATTCTAGAAATGCAATGGGTGAAGAAAATGATCTTCTGGCACAAGCGATCATTCGTTATATTGATGATCACCTAAAAACATTCCAACCTCTAGATATTATGGATATGGGATGTGGAATTGGAAATTCAACACTGCCTTTTTCTAAAAAGTATCCAGATTCAAAAGTGATCGGTGTCGATGTTGCTTTGCCTTGTTTAAGATATGCTCATGCCAGAGCCAACGCCTTAGGCATTGAAGCACATTTCAGTCAGCAAAATGTCGAAAAAACATCATATGATCCAGAGTCCTTTGANCTTGTTACATCGACACTTTTACTTCATGAGACATCACATGATGCTGTTCCAAAAATTATCCAAGAGTGTTTTAGGTTGCTCAAACCTGGTGGATGGATGATTCACCTAGATGTTTATCCATTCCATAAAAAAGAAGAGGATCCACTTTATGATTTCTTGAAAGATTGGGAAGTGATCAATAATAATGAAAACTTTTCTGGCGCTCTTAGAAATATGAATATGAGAAAAATCATTGAAGATGCTGGTTTTTCATCTGAAACCGTTGAGTTCACCTCTGCTGAGGCTGCAGCAAAATACAGCAAAGGTTATACCGGTGATTTTTATTTGAAATTACCCGTCTACCTTGCTCAAAAACCGAGTAAGCAATGAATGAAAAGACAAAGCTTCCACGTGTCGCCAAAGGCAAGAAGCCAAAGTATCTTGATGATGGTTCGATTGATAATCTCATGGCAATGATCATGACGTTGACTCAGGAAATATCTGTCTTAAGGGATCGAATTGATACTCTTGAACGAATGCTTGAGAGCAAAGAAATAATTTCTACAAAAGAGTTCGATGATTTTGTACCCAGCGATGATCTTGAAATGATGAGAAAAGATAGAAGGCATGAATTACTTGAAAGAGTTCTTTTGCCAATTAAAAAAGAGTTGGAGTAACCAATGGATTTAAAAAGTATCCAGGCAATTCATACTGGACCCTTCAAATTGGTATATGTATCTAGTGGTGGCGGGAGTACTGCCATTTCAGACTTTTTAAAAGTACCGGGAGCAAGCAACACAATTCTTGAATCCTATATCCCTTACTCCAGAGAATCAATGGATGAATACCTCGGAATCAGACCGAGCCATTATTGTGGATTGCAAACCACGATTAATATGGCAATGATTGCATTTCAGAGAGCACAAAAGCTTGCACCGGATGCAAAAAGAGAGCACTTATTGGGCGCTGCTGTTACGGCTACATTATCTACTACATATGAAAAACTGGGCTCTCATCGTTTCTTTGTTTGTATTCATGGCAGTGAAGCAACGCATGTAATTTCTTGTTATCTCACGAAAGGTAAGAGAACCAGGGATTTGGAAGAGAAGCTTGTTTCAGAATGTCTTGAGGCCTTGATAGGAATTGCTTGTGGAGTAATCAAAGAGATTCCTGAACTTTCACAAAATATTGAATATGAAGTTATTCGCGCACAAGAAGATTGGAAGCATTTAATTGATTCAGAGATTCAATTTATCAAGAGCAATGAGGAAGCACCCCAATTGATTTTTCCTGGAACATTTAACCCAATTCATGAAGGGCATCTCAAGATCAAGGAGATTGCAGAAAAAATGACAAAGTTGAGGCTGTTTTTTGAAATATCTATAAACAATGTTGATAAGGCACCACTTAGTTTTTATGAAATTCATAAAACCATTCAACAATTTTCAGAAGATTGCCAATGGGTACTGACGAACGCTCCAACTTTTGAAGAGAAAATTAAGTTATTTCCAAAATCAACTTTTGTTGTCGGTACAGATACTCTGATGAGAATCTTTGATGAAAAATATTATAAAGACTCATTGAGTATGAATAAGGCTATGGAATGTTTTAATGAGAATGATGCAAAATTCATTGTTTTTGGCAGAGAGGTCGATAAAACTTTTCGTTCACTCGAGGACCTTGTAATTCCAAAATCAATGCTTCATAGATTTAAAGGCGTAAGCGAGACTGATTTTAGAATGGATATACGATCTAGGGATATCAAAAGAAGCAATGAAGAGAGCAAAAGACCTGCTTAATTAACTAAGCCCTTCAACGATCACAAAATCTCTATCTGAACTATTCTCAATAAAGTTTAGGGCTTTTTCATATGCACTGCATTGGTAACATGATAATGCGTCTTCATAAGAGTCAAATTTTACGACAACAGTCTTTGGTAGGGTTCCCGATTCTTTTTGATTCTGAGAACCCTTTCCTGTGATGAGGAATTCACCATTAAATTCTTTTACCGCATCAGCAGCCAGCTTGGCATATNCCTTATATTCTGATTCATTGAAGTATTCACACCTAACGATAAAATAACCNGACATCGATTACCTCAAAGAATTGACTGAATCTGCTTTTCAATTTCTGCCGGNGTTGTTTTAGGCGCGAATCGATGCAGAACTTCACCATCTCTATTCACCAAAAACTTTGTAAAGTTCCATTTAATTCCCTTTGATCCCATTATCCCGGGCTGCTCTGATTTCAGATGCTCATATAAAGGCTCTTCATTATCACCATTGACCTCAATTTTTCCTAATACAGGAAAGCTGACATCAAAATTAAGAGAGCAAAATTCTTGGATGTCTTCATTTGATCCTGGCTCCTGTTTACCAAACTGATTGCAAGGGAATGCTAGAACTGAAAAGCCCTGATCTGCATATTTTTTCTGTAATTCATTTAATCCATCGTATTGAGGAGTGAATCCGCATTTACTGGCTGTATTTACAATCAGTAAGACTTTATCCTTGTATTCGCTCATTTNGATCTCAGAGTTATCTTTATCTCTTATCTTATATTCATAAATCTTTGACATATTGAATCTCCATAAAATCGGTTTTTTTCCAACTATAATGTATACAATAAATGAAGTTCATCAAGTAACAACATTTAACTGATAAATAGCTATGAGAAGTTTTCCTTTTTACGGTCTAATTTTAAGTTTTCTTATTCTCACCGGACATTCCGGCATACATCATACAAAGCCAGATTCAATAACCGATCAGCCCTGGCAAGAAGTCGTGATTAGTGTGACTGATATTGATAGAACTGCTGAATTCTTCAAGAAAATTGGTGGTTTTAAAGAGCTCTATAGGGGTCAATCCAGTAAGTCTTCAATTCAACATTATGGATTGACAGCTGATGTGAGTGCAGAAGAGTTACTGCTTTCTGCTGAAGGCTCTGATGTTGGCTTTATTCGATTGATTCGCTTTGACAATGTCGGAACTAAGAAGCCAATGCGACCAGGTTCTAGAGCATGGGATACAGGATGTTACTTNAGTCTAATGGTTAGAATGAAAGGATTGAGACAAATNTATGATGAAGCAATANAAATGGGATGGTGGACTGAGACACCTGTTGCTCAAATCTCATTTGGGGAATCGAGATTGGACGTAGTGATCTTTAAAGGACCCGATGGCATTCAAATACAAGGGTATGACAGACTTGAACCACCCTTGCCAGAGGCTTTCCCAAAATTTGATCGAATATCACAACCTTTTAATATCATGCAGATGATTAAAAACAGAGAAAACAGCAGAAAATTTTTTGTTGATCTGCTTGGTTTTGATACTTTTTTCTATGGCGCTCCATTTACAGCAAAAGAGGAGGGTGTGACGCCTTTGGGAATTCCACTGAATTTCACAACAAAGACAAAATACCGCACAGCAATTTATTATCCTGTTGCAGGTGAATTGGGTCGAGTTGAGATGATTGAGTTCATGGACATTAAAGGATTGGATCACAGTGATAAATGTCAGGCTCCAAACCTNGGCCTTCTTTCTATAAAATATCCAATCGAAGACATAATGCAAACTAAAGAAATACTAAAAGCNAGAGGTCAGGAGAGTATTGATATGAGTGAGATTGAACTTCAACCTTATGGTGATGTTTCGATTTTCTCTCTTTCTTCACCAGATGGCGCAATTATTGAATTCTATGAGCAAAAAAACTAATCAACTTAANCCATTTCATTTAGCAATNCCTGTCCATGATTTNNAGACTGCACAAAATTTTTATCATGGNTTACTTGGTTGTGAGATAGGGAGAAGCTCAAGTGAATGGATCGACTTCAATTTTTTTGGNCATCAATTGGTATGTCATCTCTCGAAGGAGCTTTCAAATGAGACCACTAATCTCGTTGACTCAAATAACATTCCAGTGCCTCATTTTGGATTGGTATTAAGTTGGGATGATTTTAAAACTATCACTAGTGATCTTAATGAAAAGAAGATAGAGTTTTTGATAGAGCCAACGGAAAGATTCAAAGGTGAAGTTGGTGAGCAAGCAACAGCTTTTTTGAGAGATCCTTCAGGTAATGCAATAGAATTAAAATCATTTAAGGATATGGATAACTTATTTAGGGCAGAATAATTAATTAATTCAAGGAGTAAAAAAGATGAACAATGTATTTTTTGATGGAGATATATTCGGCATTGTAGACAACGGGATACTAGCTATTCTTGCTATTGTGGGTATTGATCTTGATAAGAAACTTGGAGGCTCTGGCGTCATGGGAGGCTTGTTTGGAGCACTTATAGGCAACTCATTGAGCGATCTCCTTGCAGCATTATTGGATCCAAGTACACGCAATCTGGCAGGCGGTATTTTTGCAGGCTGTATGTATGTCGTGATTATCGTTTATGTCTATGTCAAAGTTACNAAGAAACCGCTCTAATGACTGAGTTTCTTAGTCAGTGGCATAAAAGCATCAAAGACAGGGTTGTTGATACATCAATCATGATTGATGAGGTAGAATTCAATTCACCACTTGTTTATAAGCCAATTGTTGGTGTCAAAATGGTCACAAAATACCTCACTGCTGCCAATGATGTGATAAATAACTCTCATTTTAGATACACTTCAGAATTTGAAGATGAAAATAGAGCTTGTCTTGTTTTTGAGACAAAAATTGATGAAATAGAAGTTACTGGAATAGACTTAATTGAGTGGAATGACGATGGCAAAATGGTCAAATTGAGTGTATTCATCAGGCCTCTTTCAGCCATAACCAAAGTTGGTGAACGCATGTCTAAAAAGCTATCTGAAATGACATGAGTAATACAAGAAGAAATATTGATCAATATTGGAAAAAGAACATTCAGATTGTCTCAATTCTTTTGGTTTTTTGGTTTTTAGCCTCATTTGGTTTTGGAATCATATTTGCCAATAATCTTGATGAGATAAGTTTTTTTGGTTTTAAGCTCGGGTTTTGGTTTGCTCAACAAGGAAGCATTTTGATCTTTGTTGCAATCATTTTTATCTATATNNGATCNATGAAAAAACTAGACCAAGAGTTCAAAGAAGACAANGATCAATAATTCCCNATCATGAGTNTTCAGTCTTTAACATACCTTTTTGTAGGGATCAGTTTTAGCCTTTATATTTTTATCGCAATTAAATCTAGGGCTGGATCTACAAATGAATTTTATATAGCTGGAAAAGGTGTTCATCCANTTGCAAATGGAATGGCNACAGCCGCCGATTGGATGTCAGCTGCCTCTTTCATTTCAATGGCAGGNTTGATTTCTTTCATGGGAAGAGATGGTGCNGTATANNTAATGGGNTGGACNGGTGGATATGTCCTTCTTGCNTTACTTTTAGCGCCATATCTTAGAAANTTTGGTCAATATACTGTCCCNGATTTTATTGGCACTCGTTATTACTCAACNACAGCAAGAGTTGTTGCNGTAATTTGCTTAATCATNGTCTCATTCACCTATGTGGCNGGNCAAATGAGAGGNGTTGGCATTGTTTTTTCNAGATTTCTTGANGTAGAAATNGAAATCGGAGTAATCATTGGTATGGGNATTGTTTTCTTCTANGCNGTNNTNGGNGGNATGAAAGGNATNACTTATACACANGTCGCACANTACTGNGTNTTAATCTTTGCTTATTTGGTTCCAGCAATNTTTATTTCTATCTTGATCACAGGCAATCCANTCCCACAATTCGGGTTTGGTGACAGACTGATTGATCAAGATATTTATCTTCTNGAAANATTGGATTTAATCATGANNGATATTGGNTTTGAGCCATATACNAGNGGTTTAAANGAGACNATTGATGTTTTTTGTATCACAGCTGCATTGATGNTAGGNACNGCAGGATTGCCNCATGTAATCGTNCGTTTCTTTACNGTTCCTGATGTNGCATCNGCTAGNANATCNGCTGGTTATGCACTGATTTTTATNGCCATCTTATATACCACNGCNCCNGCNGTTTCCTCCTTTGCNAGATACAACCTTCTGGAGTCAACTCATGACGTTTCATATGAGCAAGCGCCTCAATGGTTTAAAAATTGGGAAGACATTGGCCTGATTGCGTGGAGAGATAAAAATAATGATGGATTGATTCAGCATGCTGCAGGAAATGCTTTTGACCCAGTCAAGCCAAAATACGATGACTCCATTGGTGAATTTGGTGAAAGAATAATTTCAAATGATTCCCAAGTAAAATCCAATAATGAAGTATATATTGATCGAGACATCATGGTTTTGGCCAATCCTGAGATTGCCGAACTACCTCCCTGGGTGATTGCTTTGGTTGCTGCTGGAGCACTTGCTGCCGCGTTATCAACAGCTGCAGGACTCTTACTTGTAATCTCTGCTTCTGTTTCTCATGATCTCATAAAGAAAACTCTGGCAACTAATATTAGTGAAAAGAAAGAGCTTTTCTATGCTCGATTTTCAGTTTTGATTGCGGTCATTATTGCAGGCTTATTTGGTATTTACCCTCCTGGTTTTGTCGCACAAGTGGTTGCATTTGCCTTTGGCCTTGCTGCTGCGACGCTTTTTCCAGCCCTTCTTTTGGGAATATTTACAAAAGCTATAAATAAACAAGGCGCTGTTTCAGGAATGATAGCAGGCCTTATTTTTACTTTAGGATATATTGTATATTTCAAATTCATGCATCCAGAGCTGAACTCTTCATCGAACTGGTTGTGGGGAATATCTCCAGAAGGAATTGGCACCATTGGCATGATGATTAATATTTTTGTTAGTATCATAGTTTCGTCAATGACAAAAGAGACACCTGATGAGATCAGGGATTTAGTAGACCAAATTAGACAACCTTAGGAGAAGCGAGTGATTGAAACTATATTTTTTGAAACGTCTATGCACCAATTTGCATATTTTATTAATTGGTTGGCACTCACATTGCTTTGGATGGTCAGTATTAGGATAAAAGACTCGAGCATTATAGATATTTATTGGGGGTTCGGTTTTGTACTGATTGCTTGGGCTTGTTCTTTTCATAATGATGTCAATGGATTGGCATCGACTGACACACGTGAGCTATTGTTAGTAATGGTAACTATTTGGGGCTTGAGACTCACTTATTATCTTGCAAAAAGGAATTTAGGACATGGCGAGGATTATAGGTATGTAAAAATGAGAAATGCCTCTAAAAGAGATTGGAGACTTGTCAGTTATTTTAGAGTTTTTATGCTTCAAGGAGCACTTCAGGCAATCATTTCATGGCCAATCTTTTTGATCTTTAG
Organism: Gammaproteobacteria bacterium; assembly: GCA_002718375.1. The sequence goes on along the minus strand of PBEI01000020.1, from coordinate 18,776 downwards.
TCGTAATATAAACAATGACTCTTCCATCGTAGTTGCTTTGGCAATCATATTTTTTGTCATTGGATTTCTGTTTGAATCCATTGCAGATCAACAAATGAAGAAATTTAAGTCGGATCCGAATAACACATCTAAGATCATGAACAAAGGCTTATGGAAATACTCAAGGCACCCAAATTATTTTGGTGACTTTCTTCAGTGGTTTGCAATCTTTGTATTATCTTTGTCGACAGGATCTTTATTAGGTGTGGTTGCCCCAGCAATGATGTTNTTCATCTTCTTCAAGTTGACGATTCGATTATTGGAAAAACCTCAATCTAAAAAAAGACCTGGCTACAATCAATATATCGATGAAACAAATATGTTTTTTCCGGGACCGAGTAAAGCAAAAGACTAGTTCAGTTTATCAATCAATCTTTCAGCCTTTGGTACCAAGTTGAGGTGTCCTTTGGAACAAAGTTCTTAATTTGTAAGATCGCCTCATCAACATCGTTGACTAAAACCAATTCATCACTGGTTGATTGTGGAAGGAAGCCCTCAGCAACAGCATGCTCAATGAATATACTAAGTTTTGAGTAATAACCCTCAATATTGAGCAAAATGATGGGTTTCGTTTGTAGCCCAAGTTGATTCCAAGTCAATGATTCAAAAAATTCTTCCCAAGTCCCGACGCCACCTGGGAGGCATACCACGGCTTGTGATTTATCTGCCATCATTTTTTTTCTTTCATGCATATTCTTTACAATGATTAATTCATTTAAGCCTTGGTGTCCGACTTCAATATCATCGAGTTGTTCAGTAATGATCCCAGTTATATAACCACCAGCATTGATGGCACTGTCACCAAGTATGCCCATTAAGCCATTGCTGCCACCGCCATAAACAATGCCGAAACTGTTCTCAGTTAATTTATGAGCAAGTTCTTTTGCGGTTTCTGAATAGATGTCTCTTTTTCCTGGGCTTGATCCAGCGAAAACGCAAACATTTTTTATTTTATGAGTTTCTGAAGGCATACTCATATTAGAAATAATGGAACAAGGTATAGGCCAGCGAGTGTGACAACAAGAATAGCGACCAAATTGATAACGATTCCAGCTCTCATCATTTGAGGCACCTTAATCAGTTCTGATCCAAACACGATGGCATTGGGCGGCGTTGCAACTGGCAACATAAATGCACAGCTTGCAGCAATTGCAATCGAAGCAGTGAGTAGAAGAGGGTCAAAGCCAAATTGAGTNGCNATGATTGCAACGATAGGNAGAAATGTCGCAGTGGTCGCCAAGTTAGATGTGAGTTCAGTNAGAAATATAATCAAAGTCGTAAACATTATGATNAGNAAGGCCATNCTNANACCNAATGGCATNAGATTCCCTATCCAAGCAGCAAGNCCTGTGCTTTGTGCAGCAGCAGCTAGTGACAAGCCACCTCCGAATAATAATAAAACACCCCATGGGACACCTTCTTGTGCATCTTTCCATTCAAGAAGATTTTGATCAGTGCTTTTGCTCGGTGTTAGAAATAATGCCAGTCCACAAAGCATTGCAATACCTGGATCAGATAAACCTTCTAGCCCAGGAATATCATTGATAATGTCTCTTGTGATCCAAAGCATTGCCGTAATTAGAAATATGATCAACACCCTCATCTCAGATGTTTTCATTTCACCGAGCCCAGATTTCATGTTCGTAATGATCTCTTGTGTCTGTATTGATGCTTGAAATGAAACAGGAAAAGACATCCTCGTAAGTGATAACCATGCAAGTGGAAGTAAAGTTAAACTAACAGGTACTCCTACCTTCATCCAATCAACAAATGATATTGAGACATTATATTGTTCTTCCATAAAACCATTTAATGCCATATTGGGTGCTGTACCAATCAGTGTTGCAATACCCCCGATATTCGCTGCATAGGCAATACCCAAAAGTAGTGCAACTTGAAAGTTAACTTTCTCAGTATCAGTTAAATTCGTCATTGACTCTTTCACAACTGAAATAATGGCAAGCCCTATTGGGAGAAGCATTACAGTCGTTGATGTATTCATAATCCACATACTTAGAACACATGAGCTCAGCATAAAGCCTGCTATGATTGATCTTCCTGCCGTTCCGGTCAGACCGAGTACATTGAGTGCGATTCTTTTATGAAGGTTACATTTTTGGATTGCGATCGATAGAAAGAACCCTCCCATGAAAAGATATATATTTTTATTTGCATAAGGCGCAGAGGTTTCTTCAATAGACGCAACACCTAGCAAGGGAAAGAAAATCAATGGTATTAAAGCAGTTATTGCAATATGCACCGCTTCTGTTGCCCACCAAATCCCCATCCATACAAAAATTGCTGCCGCCCTTTGAGCCTCAATTGGCAATCCCTCTGGATTTGGAATGATGAGAATCAGGATCGCTGCCATCAGCCCAACTAGAAAACCTGTTTTTGATTTTGAATTATCTTTCATTAAAATGTGTCCAGAGAAAACACATCATAGAATACTAGAACTCATATTTGAACTCAGAAAGAAATTCAATAAAACTATTCGTTGGGATTGAAAAGGGAACATTCTTCAGAAACATCAAGCTGATGTTGAAATCTAATTTATTGCTCAATTGAATAATTTCTGAATTTTCAGACTTGCAAGCTTTCGCTGTGTATTCGTCTAAGATCGCGTATCCAATACCATTATTTACTAAAGAAGCTGCCATCTGAAAATTATCAGATGTAATGCTGGACTCAATATTTATTTTCTCTTTCTCGATATATTTATCGAGCTTACGTCCTATGGGGCTATTGATACTCAGTTTGATAAACGGAAGTTTATTTATATTTGAATTGATTGGTTTAAGTACCACGAAATTTCCTTTTTTTAGGTTGATTATTCCAATTTCTTCATCTTCAATTTGGTCTTGTGCAATCGCAAGATCAAGCGATGTATCCTTAATGTTATTTCTTAAATAAGAATAGTGAAGTGTAGAGATCTCAAAATTAACATTAGGGTTAAGTGCTTTAAATTCTGCGATTGCATTTGGAAGAAAGTCTATACCCAGTGAAGGTGTACAAGAGACTCTCACACGGTCTACAGGAAATTCTGTTAGGCGCTCTGAAATTTGATTGATATCTGTCAAGACATCTTCCATCACGCTCGTGTGTTTAAAAAGAATATTTGCTTCAGGTGTTGGTACCAGCTTCATTTTGATTCTTTCAAAGAGACGAAAACCCAGTTGCTGTTCAGCATGTGCCAATACCTTACTCACAGAGGGTTGCGATACATTTAAAAGCTTCGCTGCTGCTGTGACTGAGCCTGTCTTATAGATACTATTGAATACCTCNATGTGTCTTGTTCTCATGGTTTAATTATAGATAATATTTATAATATAATATAACTAAAAGTTATAGTATCATAATAAATATGAATAAATTAGATTTAAGGGCATAGATTTGAGGCGTGATATAGTTTCTTAATTAGATCAATTTTAACTTACGAGGGGTAACACATATGTTTGTAAAAACATTTAGATTGCTGTCATTATCAGCATTCATCATATTTCCTATAACAACATTTGCTCAGGAGGATTCAGTTTCTTCAGATGACATTGAAGAGATCACAGTCACTGGCTCTCAAATTAAAGGAGCAAAGATAACAGGCGCATTGCCTGTCTCTGTTCTTGATTTTGAGGACGTGGAGGCTTTGGGTGTCGACGGTGGTGATGAGTTACTTGAGAATGTTGTAGAGAATGGAATGAACTTCTTCAATGAAGCTGAGAATGCTTCTGGTGGTGTCAATTCATCGCGTGGTGATGTTGGAGCCTACAACCTAAGGAATATGGGTGTAGGTAATACACTCACTCTTCTCAATGGAAGAAGAATGGTGAATTCACCTGGATATCAAACTGAACTTTTAGGTGGTGACTATGTACCAACGGTATCAACCAATTCAAATTTGGTTCCTGTTTGGGGTCTTGATCGACTAGAAATTCTCAGAGATGGTGCATCTGCAATTTATGGTGCTGATGCGGTATCAGGTGTTGTAAATAATGTTCTTCAAACAGACTATGAAGGCTTCCAGTTTAGGACCAAGGTAGGTTGGTACGAGCATTTTGATGCCGAAGATGTGACCTTCACCGCTAAATGGGGCACAAACTTTAATAATGACAGAGGGAATGTCAGTGTTTTTGTTGATCATTATGATCGGGACAGTATTAATTCTTCTGAAGATCCAAGATGGGGCAATTCAGATCATAGAATGTGGACGACTTGTGATCTTCCTGATGGAGTATCCGCTGATGGAAGATGTCTAGAAGATGGTAACCCTTGGGCAGGCAGCACTTCATTTAGAAATAACAGTACCAATAATTTGTATGGCCAATTTGACATGGTTACATCAAGTGAGCATGGAAGCAGCAACGCACTGAATCACACTTTCACTGACAGCAATGGTGAGTTCGAAGTTTTCCCATTGGGAGATCCAAGATGTAGCAATCGAGCAAGTCAAGGTGGGCAAACTTGGGATACAGGCTATGGAACTTGTATTGCTCAAGATGGGAATGGAACTGAAAGATATAACCTATGGGGCAATACTGATGTAAGGTCTGACATGCAGAGAACCAATATCTTTGTTTATATAAACAATGAGCTTGCGAATGGCTTAGAATCATTCACTGAGATTGGTTTCTATTCTTCAGATTCATTTTTGATCAGGCATCCATCATATGCGTTTAGCTCTGTTAAGCATAGAGTAGGACCAGATAACTACTGGTTAAATCAAATGTCATTCACTGATGCAGATGGCAATACGCTCGATTTTAAAGGCTATGAGCTCTATATCGACAACTATCGATATGCTGAGAAAATGAGGCATGTCAATGTCGACAAAAGAACATACAGATTACTTCAAGGTTTTAGAGGTGAGGTTGACGATTGGGATTGGGAAGCAGCGTTGCTTTACTCAAAAGCAAAGTCCGATGATATAACAAGTAATCGGGTTTCAAACACACTTCTAAGAGAGGCGCTTTATGACTCAACTCCAGCTGCTTATAATCCTTTCAGCGCAGGTGTTGACAGCAACGTAGAGAGAATACTGGTTGATGTCTACAGAAAAGGCTCTAGCTCACTAGCCATGATGGATTTTAAAGTTTCGAATGGGAACTTTATGGATCTAGCAGCAGGACCGATGGGTCTTATGTTTGGTATTGAGGTCAGAAGAGAAGAAATGATTGATGATCGAGATCCAAGACTCGATGGAACAATTGTTTATGTCGATTATGAGAATGATACATACCCTGAAATTGGTGATGTTGTTAACTCTTCTCCAACTGGTGATGTGAGAGGAGAGAGAAATACACTTTCATTATTTACTGAAGCTCAGATTCCTCTTTCTGAAAGAGTGAATGCGCAGGTTGCACTCAGATATGAGAATATGTCCGATGTAGAAGATTCTTTAGTCAGTAAATTAGCAATTGGGTGGGAGATTTCAGATTCTGTATTATTCAGAGCTTCTGCTTCAACATCATTTAGAGCACCTAATATTGTTCAAATCAATGAGAAGATTGTTGTAAGGAGCGGCACACGCTATGACTGGGCCATGTATCGATTGGAGCAGTTGGCAGGTTTGGGCAATGATGACCTAGACTCTAGATCATCTCAGCAAAGACAAGCAACTGGTGCAGAGGGACTTGAGCCAGAAGAATCTGATAACTATTCAGTTGGTTTTGTGATCACTCCAGCAGATATCGATGGATTGACAATCACTGCAGATTATTGGTCGATTGATAAAGAAAATACCATTGGTTTGTTTGGAAGAGAAAACCACACAGTACAGGATATGCTTCTAAGGATTGCGAATGGGAATAATAACTGCGATACATTCGGTGGACATGGAGTCATTGATAGAAATGCTCCAGATGAAGATCAAATAGCTGCAGCAAATGCTGCGGGTCTTTGCCCATTCGGTAATGTTAACTATGTGGCCGATAATTACCTAAACTTAGCGGATAGAAAAATAGAGGGATTCGATGTTGGTGTTTATTACAACTTTGATACCGATGTTGGTGACTTCAGCATTCGTTACATTGGAAGCTTTATAGATACATTTGAACAAGAGCCAGGTGGTGTTTTTGCTGATATGGCTGCTAAAAAAGCAGCAGGCGAGATACCAGCGGATATCCCACTGGGAGGTTTTGGCGATCTATTGCTCATGGATGGTAACTACGACAATAAACACACACTTCGTGTTTCATATCGTAATGGACCGTTTGGAGCGAATCTGACTGCATTGAGAAAAGGTGAATTCTATCAAAACAGTCTAACTACATCCGATGGGACAAAATTTATGATTGATTCAATGACAACAATGGATTTGAGTTTCGATTATAGATTTGATCTTGCAGGATATGATTCTAGGGTTCGTTTAGCTATTAAGAATGTTGCGGACGAACGTGCACCACTGGCAGACCGATATTACGGTTACTTTGCTGATGCACACCAAGACTATGGTAGAAACTATTACTTAGATCTAAATGTTAAGTTCTAAGTCTTTAGCACAATAAAAAAAGGGAGCTTCTAGCTCCCTTTTTTTTAGATATTCTATAGACTGAACTGATTTAGAAATTAAACCAATTAATATGAAAGATATTTCTCCATTGCTCTTAGCCGCGTTTTTTTTATTCACGCATTCTTTGTATTCACAAACTTCTTACATCGATTATGAATCCCCATTTCATCCAACTATAAGCGATGATGCAATGGTTGTTTCACAAAATCATTTGTCTTCAGAGGTTGGTATTGAAATTATCAAGGAAGGAGGCAATGCAATAGATGCTGCAGTGGCTGTGGGGTTCTCACTTGCAGTGACTCTTCCTAGAGCTGGAAATCTTGGAGGAGGTGGTTTCATGTTGGTTTATTTAAAAGACCAGAATGAAATCATTGCGATTGATTATCGTGGCCAAGCACCAAGTAAATTAAAAACCAATGAAATCTTTGGTATAGAACTTCCTAATGAATATGGAGATGCAGATAGAGACATTGTCCGTTATGGCTATAAAGCTTCGACTATTCCAGGTACAGTCTCAGGATTACTCTTGGCCCATTCACAATTTGGAAAACTTCCGCTCAGCGAGGTCATGAAACCAGCTATCAATCAAGCCATAAATGGGATCAATGTAACTTTTGACTTAGAGCAGGCTATTGCAAGTGCGCCGCAATTATTATGGGATGATGAATCAAGGCGTATCTACTTCAATGAAGGAAGGCCCTTGAATCAAGGATCGGTCATGAGAAGGCCTGATCTTGCAAAAACAATGGATCTAATTTCTAAAAATGGCATCAGTGGATTTTATGGCGGTGAAGTTGCCAAGAAGATTGTGGAATCGATGTCCGATAATGGAGGAAGTATCACAATCAGTGATCTTAGAGAATACAAAGCTAGATTTTCACCACCTATTGGGGTGAATTATCGAGGTAAAAAAATCTTTACCCATGGACCACCTTCTGGAGGAGGCATAGTTTTACTTACATCACTTAAAGTTTTGGAATATTTTGATCTTGGTAAAATAGGAAATGATTCCGCTTTAACTTATCACTTATTGGCTGAAGCTCTTAGACGAGGGCACAATAATCGCTCACATCATGTGGGTGATCCATCATATTATAATGTCCCTTATGATGATCTAATGTCAGCAAAAAGAATCAAAGAATTTGCAAAAAGTATCAGCTTAAAGAAAGCATCTAGTTCGAAAGAAGTAAAACCATTGGAGATTATTCAAGAATCAAAAAATACAACCCATTATTCGATAATTGACGATGATGGTAATGCTGTATCTAATACTTATACATTAGGTTATTCGTTTGGTTCAGGTGTCACCATTCCTGGTACTGGGATATTGATGAACAACCAAATGAATAACTTTGCTTATCAATATGGCAACAAAAAAATTGAGGGCAGAGGAGCTAGCCCAGGGAATAAATATGAACCTGGAAAGAGACCGATGAGCACAATGGCTCCTACAATTGTATTTGATGAAAATGACAAGGTGCTTCTAATTACAGGATCTCCTGGTGGAAAATTAATACCTGCAGCAATCCTTAGGGTGATAACAGGTGTGATTGATTTTGGGCTAAATATTGGTGAGGCAACAATGTTGCCAAGAATTCATAAAGATTGGCCTTATAGAGGTATAGATTATGAGAGGAATATTTCATCAGATTCTTTAAATCTTTTAAAGAAAATTGGTCATAAAATAGAACCATCAAAAACAATGGGTAGCACACAAAGCATTCATATAAAGGAAGGAATAAATCATGGTTATGCTGATTTAAGAAGACCAAATGCAGGCGTTTCATATATGAATGATTAGTTTATTTTTAAGTTAGAATGAAACATATGAGTATAGAGATTATTTATTGGATAGTTTTGATTGGCGTTTTCGCAGGCCTTGCTTATATGGGCCGAAAAACAAATTTGAAACTATGGGTCAGAGTTGTTGCAGCGCTGGCTATTGGAGCTATTCTTGGCTTTATATTTGGAGAGGTTGCTGCTTCTTCAAAATGGATTGGCGATCTTTTTGTCCGATTTATAAAGATGTTGGTTGTGCCACTCATATTCACTTCGCTTGTTGCAGGTGTCGTTTCAATGGGTGACCCAAAACGACTGGGATCAATTGGAATAAAAACCATTGCTTTGTATTTATTAACCACTCTCTTTGCTATTAGTATCGGTTTGATATTGGGAACTTTGTTTTCTCCTGGAGCAGGTATTGATATAACAGGCGTGGATCCATACAGCGCTGTTCAATCCTCACAAAGTATCAGCGATCGATTATTCGGGATCGTTCCACTTAATCCAATCGGTTCGCTGGCTGATGGAGATGTTCTACCAATCATCTTCTTTTCAATACTTTTAGGTATTGGAATTATTCTGGGTGGAAGCAAAACGGAAAAGCTTGGAGAAGTTTTCTCTTCAGCAGCTGAAGCCATTTTACAGATTGCTCATCTGGTTATGCAGATGGCCCCATTCGGTGTTCTTGCATTGGTTGCTTGGGTCTCAGGCACAATGGGATTGGCTGCACTTCAGAATTTATTCGTTTTGACCATCATCCTATATGTTGGATGTATATTACATATGATTTTGGTTTATGGAGGACTTATTCGTTTCGGTGCGAGACTTCCGCTTAAAAACTTTTTCAAAGGAATATTAGATGCACAAGCAGTGGCCTATTCAACATCATCAAGTTCCGCAACTCTTCCGGTTACTCTCCAGTGTGTTGAAAATAATTTAGGGGTAAAGAAAACAGTCGCATCATCTGTTCTTCCTCTTGGCGCTACAATCAATATGGATGGAACGGCACTTTATCTAGGAGTTGTTGCACTGTTTTCAGCTCAGATTTTTGGGGTGCAGCTGGAGCTTTCTGATTATCTTCTCATTGCAATGACTGCAACATTGACCTCAATAGGTACAGCAGGCATTCCCTCTGCATCTTTGTTTCTTTTGGCAACCGTTTTATCTGTCATTGGAATAAGCGATGCTCAAACAGCATTGATAGTCGGATTTGTTCTGCCATTCGATCGAATACTTGATATGGCAAGAACTGTTGTAAATATTACCGGTGATGCAACTGTTTCCATTCTTGTCGCTAAATCAGAAGATGATATCGATGAAGACGTTTTTCGTAGTGAAAGCGTAATATAAAGATGATAATAATCACCCTATGAGACGCACAAAAATCATATCAACTTTTGGACCATCAATCGCAGATCCAAAGATATTACAGGATATTTGTGAATATGCAGACGTTATCAGGATCAATTTAGCCCATGGGACATGGGATGAGAGTGAGAAATATAATCATAAAAGAAATATTCAACTCATCCAGGACACAGCGAAGAAACTGAAAAAACCCGTAGCTATTCTGGTTGATCTAAAGGGAAATAAGATCAGAATTGGTGATTTTAAGAATCATATGATTGAGCTGGAACATGCTTCAGATATCAATGTCATATTTACTCAAGAGAAGAAGACTGATAATCATGAGATTTTTATTGATGCNGACTATTGCTTTCCCAAAATTGAGACTGGAGATAGAATTTTGCTTGATGACGGTTTAATCCAATTAACTGTTAAAAGTATCAATCAAAAGAATATGGCCCTTAAATGTCAGGTCGAGAAGGGTGGTTTACTTAGAAGTAATAAAGGATTTGAGGTTGAGAAAAAAATCATACATCGTTCAGGTCTTGGGGAAGAAGATAAAAAAGATATAAAAAGGTTGGCGGAATTAGGTATTGACTGGATTGCCCTATCTTTTGTCAATGAAGCTAGCGATGTAACACAAGCAAGAGAGGTTTTAACTCAAATTGGTAGCCGAATAAATTTAATTGCTAAGATTGAAAGGCTTGAGGCGCTAAAACAGCTCTTTTGGATTATCAAAGCAAGCGATGGAGTCATGGTTGCAAGAGGCGATTTAGCTCTAGAGTCTGGACCAGGCGAGCTGACAGGGCTTCAAAAAGATATCATTAAACAAACCGTTAAGGGAAAAAGGATTGCAATAACAGCTACTCAAATGATGGAGTCAATGATTGCAAATCCAACCCCTACAAGAGCAGAAATGACAGATGTTTCTAATGCAGTTTTAGATGGAACAGATGCCGTGATGCTTTCGGCAGAAACAGCAATTGGCAATTATCCTATAGAGACAGTAAAAGCGATGCATGAAGTTTGTATGGGTGCTGAAACATATCAAGAATCAATCACAAAGAACGAAGAGTATAAATTTTCTGAAATCAATAATATCGATGAAGCCATTGCTATTAGTTCAATGAGTATCGCTAGAAATATGGAAATAAAAGCCATTGTTGCTCTCACAGAGTCAGGCTCGACAGCATTGATGCTTTCCAGGTATCGAACCAATATACCAATTTATGCCTTCACTAGAAATGATGATACTCAAAGAAGAGTAAGTCTTTACAGGGGTGTCATTTCATATCAATATCCATTTTTAGTCGACAGCATGGCTGATGTAATAGAAGATGTAAGAAGTGAGCTTATTGACTCTTCCATACTTAAATCAGGTGATCTGATCGTTCTTACTTCTGGATCACCTCTGAGAGTAAGTGGAGGAACGAATTCTCTTCGCTTGATTAATATTTGAAAAAAATCCGAAAGACCTTTTACAAGGAAAATATAAGTAATACAATCTCAAACTCAAATAGAGCAGAATAGTGAAACAAAAAGTCGGAATCAGTGCAATTACAGCCTATGTCCCATCATATCGAGTTGGGCTGAAAGATTGGTGCAGTTGGACCAATAATTCTTGGGATAAGATCAGCAATATTATAGGTTCTGGTTTCAGGATGCTTGGCCCTGATGAAAGCATATACACCATGGCAGCAAATTCTGTTCTTGATTTAATCATTGAAAATAATATTGATCCCAACGAAATTGGTTTTTTAGCACTAGGTACTGAATCTAGCACGGATAACTCCGCTGGAACAATCATCATCAAAGGAATGGTTAATGAAGAGCTTAAAAATAGAGGTATGAATCCGATATCCAATCAATGTGAGGTTCCAGAGTTTAAGCAAGCCTGTTTGTCTGGGATCTATGCACTGAAAAATGCTGTTCGTTATGTTCATTCTGATGCACCTGAAAAGAAAGCCATTGTAGTTTGTTCAGATATTGCACTCTATCAGATGGGGTCTTCAGGGGAGCCTACACAAGGAGCTGGAGCAGTTGCCACACTCATTGAAACAAACCCAAAGATTGCTGTGGTTAAGACTGCGTTTTCAGGAAGCTCATCAGAATATCGGCAGATAGATTTTAGAAAGCCAATACAGTACCGAGCTCAAAATTTAAATGGGCACTCAGCATCAGACTTAGATCTTCCTGTATTTAATGGGAAATATTCTGCAAGTTGCTATATAGATGGAACAATTTCAGCGTTATCAAACATGAGTCAAAACAGGGGACAGAGTTTATCTAAATTATTGAAAGGGGCTACAGCTGTATTCATGCATCGTCCTTTTCATAAGATGCCATTGAATGCATTCTCAATTTCATATCTGTACGCATTGGCCAATGGTGATAAAGATGACAATCAAGAACTTCAAGATTTGATAAATGAAGTAGATCTGGAATCAGAAAAAATACAAAAAGAACTGAAAGAAAAACCTGATTTGAAGTCATTTCTTCAAACAGATATTAATAAAGACTTATTTCCACAAACCACTAGGGCTCTGAAGGCATTGAATAAAATAGACTCCTTTAAGGATAAAGTTTTGTCTAAGTTAAAGTTGGGCAATGAGCTAACAAAAGAGATGGGGAATATTTATTCTGGTTCTATCTTTGCTTGGTTGGCAGCAGGAATTGAGGACTCAATGAAAAATGGCAAGACATTGAATGGTAAGGATGCTTTATTGATTGGATATGGAAGTGGTGATGCTGCTGAAGTCATTCCAATTTCTTTCACACAAAACTGTTGTGAAAATGAAAAAAATATCAAATACTCTGCTGCTTTGAGTAATCCAGTTAATCTAGATCACAATCAATACATCAAATTGAGAACAAATAAGGTTCTAGAGGGAATTGAGAGCAAGAAATCAAAAGGTTTCATTGTCAGTAAAGTAGGCACAGAAGAATCTACCGATTTTCAAGACGCGGGCATTGAGTATTATAAATATTTCAGTTAGATCCTATCTCGCTAGGTATTCTCCATACCACTCTAAATATCGATCTAGCCTGTCTTTTATATAGCTTGGCTTACTTAATCCATGATGTTCATTTGGATAAATAATAAGCTGTGTTGGGATTTCTAAGTGTTTTAGAGCTTGGTACATTTGCTCCGATCCGATTAGAGGTACATTCCAGTCTTTTTCTCCAACTAAAAATAAAGTTGGTGTAACTATCTCATCAGCATTAAAGAATGGGTGTGAGACATTTAACCAGGTATCTAAGTTATCCCATGGTGTTCCAAGCTCGAGAACATATTCCCTGATATAGTGATCATGCCCAAAGCCACTTAAAATATTTGATATTCCAGCCCCTGAAGTCGCTGCATGGAAACGATTATCTTTTGCGATGACATAATTTGTGAGCATTCCTCCGTAGCTCCAACCACCAACTCCCAATTTATTTTCATCAATGTACCCAAGATCAAGTGCAAAATCTAAAGCAGCACTGATATCTTTTGAGTCCTCTATGCCCCAGTTGGCAAAAATAGACTTTTGGAATTCAAAACCTCTTCCTGAGCTTCCTCTAGGATTGGTTACCATCACAATATACCCGCTTGATGCAAAGAGCTGCCAATCAAAATCAAAATATCTCCCATACTGTGAAACTGGACCACCATGGATCCTTATTACTAAGGGATATTTCTTATTAGGATCAAAATCATGAGGTTTGATCATCATTCCATTTATAGTAAGCCCATCAAAACTTTGGAAGGAAATAAGCTCAGTTGAACCGATGAGCTTGTTTTTTATGAATTCTTTGTTAACAGAAGTGAGTGCATTAATTTGATTTTCTTTTAAATGGTATATCTCACTGGGTATATTCGAAGTAGAGGACTGAAAGATAACCTCATTGTTAATAGCAAAATAGCTTCTTGAATAACCACTAAGGTGCATATTTTCTGGGGTGACTTCTTCAGATGAATTATTTAGAAATGAGTATTTCATCAGCTGACTTTTCATATCATCTTCAAGGATGAAATAAATATTTTGACCATCTTTCGACCATTGGGGCAAACTTGTATTGCGGTCGAATTCTTTAGTAATGAAATCTATATCGCCTGTTTCTAGATCAATAATAGATACTTCTTGAAGAGCATACCAAAGCATTGAATGATCACCCCCATGTAAGTATGCAATTTTTTTTCCATCTGGACTCCACTCAGGTCTGGATGGATATGTGATAGAAAAATCTTCATCATTATTTGGAATAATTTTTATAGGATTTGTATCTCTTGTTAATTTTTTTATAAAAATATCCCAATTATTATGTCTGTCAAAATCTCCTTCTTTTGTCATATAAGCGACACTTTCTCCATTTGGAGAGATTGAGGGATAACTATGATCTCTTTGTCCGGAAGTTATCTGTTCTTCTATTCTAGATTTTGTATCAAATACATACAGATGGTCTCTTTTGTTACCAAGAAATCCATCATAATCTCTTTTGAATTGATAACGATCAATAACTAATGGAGAGGGTGTTTTAATCTTATCTTGATCTTCAGATTTCTTGCTACCGATAAAAGCAATAGTGCTCCCATCTTCTGAAATATCGAAGTCACTGATATTTCCATCGAAATTAGTCAATCTTCTCTTTATCCTATTTGACAAATTTAGAGACCAAACTTGAGTATTATTTTTCCCCGATGCTTTGTAACCAGATGAAAGGAAATAGATTGATTTTGAGTCACCTGAAAACTTCACCGATGAAAAATTAAGACCTCTGCCACCTTTAGATTGAAGCAATACCTCTTTTTTTCCATTTTTTAAATTGAGAAAGTAAAGCGTGCTATTAAAATTATCTTCTTTTTTGTCCGCCTTGCTAGTTATATATATGAGGCTACTAGCGTCATGAGAGACATCAGAAAGTGAGACACTTTTAATATCATAAATGTCATCAGTCTTGAATGAATCTTGAGCATATGTAGCCCAAGAAAATATTACCAAGACTGGTAGCAAAAAAATTTTATTTAATTTCATCACTATTGCTCCAAAAATATGTCCTAATAATCATACTAATCTTGTTTCAGTGTTTTTAACATGCAAAAGATAAATATTGGGAATAAGACTAGTAATGGTGGTGACATAAGTAAGATAACATCCATTGCTATTCGATTGCTGTTTATCAAAAANAAAGCTGCTGGNAGTATTGAGAGNACGAATGCCCACATCAGACGATTTTTACGGGCTGGTTCAGTTTCCTCATTTGTCACTTCTTGAACATGGGATGCAAGAATATATGAAACGGAATCATAAGATGTTGCAACAAATATAATGACAATTAGGGAGTATGCCAAAACGAACATCTCACCATATGGCAGTGTCATAAGGATTTTTGTGGAAGTTGCTTGGTGACCAATATCTGAAAGTGTTTGTGTGACGTTCATTTGCCCAGTTAACTCTAAGTTAATTGCATAATTTCCTAAAATAGAGAAAAAGAGGAAGCACCCAAGTGATCCAAAAACAAGCATTCCTAGTACCACTTCTTTTAATGTTCTTCCTTTCGAGACTCTAGCAACAAATAAACCAACTTGCGGACCAAGCGCTATCCACCATGCCCAATAAAAAATAGTCCAAGCTTCAGCAAATTCTGACTCTTCAACAATTCCAAGAGTATTCATTGCGACGAAGTTTTTTCCTAATTCTGTCATTGCTTGATAAGTTAAAGTAAATATTTCTGCAGCAGGACCCAGAGCCAAGACACCTAGCAGGAATAAAAGTGAAATGATTATATTGATATTGCTGATAACTCTGATCCCGCTATATATTCCTCGATATACACTGAATGCAAATAATCCAGTACATATGGCAAGCATGGACAAATCTAAATTAAGGTCATGATCAATATTTAGGAGTTCTGAGAACCCTGCACCAATAATTGGGACATATAATCCGATTGATCCTCCAGATGCACCAATGAGTACCAGTACAAAAATGAAATCAACGATACGTCCAAAAGTTGTTTTTTCAACAATATTTTCTTTTGATGTTCTCAATGCAGAACTCAACCGAAGTGAGCCGATATTATGTCTATAAAATGGAACAGCAACTGCAATTGCTGGAATGGTGTACAAAGCCCAGCCAGTAAAACCCCAATGAAAAACTCCATATGCTGATGCAAGGTGATAAGCCCTATCAGAGAAAGGTTCAATCCCAAATAAACTCTCGCCAGCATAATATGCCCATTCGACAATTGACCAATATAAAATGCCTCCTCCAATTCCAGAGCAGAAAAGCATGCATGCCCAGCTGAACATAGAGTAATCAGGGTTGATGCTCTCACCACCCAATCGATGATTGCCAAATTTTGAGAAAGCAATAAACAGAACAAAAAGTAGCATGCATGCACCNAATATCATATAAGTCGAACCAAAGATATCTACAGTCAACAAATAAGTGCTTCTAATAAAATCAGCTGATTGTGTTGGATAAAGTGCAATGGGTGTTGCGATTAGTGCAATGGCCCCCATTACCGAGAGAGTAGTGATCTTATCTGTGCTGCTATTTTGCCTCATCTATCGCCAATTCAGACTCCGCATAGTTTTTAGCCATTTCACCAACTAAGAAGAATTCAAAGGTTGTTAGGACAACAAAAATTATAAAAAATACAGCCAATGTAATGATTACTTCTCTCATTTATTACTCGCCTAAAAATTGTTAAACACGGTGCCTTTCTGTGAAGACATAAGAAGTGTATCATATAGGATTCTTGCCTCAATTTTTATTAGATAAATGAGTAAACCAAAAGAGATAGATAGAAATATAGGAAAAATTCCTCAAAAAGAAAAAGGGTCACTGACTCCAGTCATGACCTCAACTATTGAGGAGACTAGAAGGCATCAGATTGAAAGATTGGCTGCTGCTTTTAGATTATTTGCACATTATGGTTTTGACGAGGGACTAGCTGGGCACATTACTCTCAGGGATCCTGAGTTTAAGGACCACTTCTGGGTCAATCCACTCGGACTGAATTTTGCACACATCAGAGTTTCTGACCTCCTATTGGTAAAGGAAGATGGAGAAATTATTCAAGGCAGCAGACCGATTAATCCAGCAGCTTTCTTTATTCACTCTGCAATCCATAAAGCAAGACCCGATGTCAATTCAGCAGCGCATGCTCACTCCATATATGGAAGAACATTCTCAACATTGGGTAAGATGCTAGATCCCATTACTCAGGATGCAGCAATGTTTTTTGAAGAGCAGTCGCTTTATTCTGATTATGGCGGTGTTGCATTTGATAAAGGCGAGGGTGAAGAAATAGCTAAAGCACTTGGAGAAAAAAGAACTGCAATACTTCAAAATCATGGTTTATTGACGACAGGCCAAACTGTCGATGTCGCTGCATGGTTATTTATATCAATGGACAAATGTTGCCAAAGTCAGTTGCTGGCTGAAGCAGCTGGCAAACCAATTATTATTGATGATGAGATGGCAGAGCATGCTAAAAAACAAGCGGGTACAGATTTAATTCTTTGGGCAAGCTTTCAGCCTCTTTATGATCTTATTTATGAACTATCACCAGAATTTTTGGATTAGAAGATGCAACACACATTAGAGAAGCAAAAAATTCAGTCAAGACGCCAAATCTATCCAAGTCTATCCATGAGAATAGATCGCCTTGATCGAATGCTTGATATGATGCTTGAATATCAAACACAAATACCAGAAGCATTATCAGAAGATTTTGGTCACCGACCTGAAATGCTGACGAAATTTGCTGAACTAGCAGCCACATTCGATTCAATACACTTTATCAAAAAAAATCTAAAATCTTGGATGAAGCCAGAGAGAAGGAAGGCAACTCCTCCGTTTAACTTATTTGGCGCTAAGGCTTACATCCAATATCAGCCCGTAGGTGTTGTAGGGATCATAAGTCCATGGAATTATCCATTTAATTTGACTTTTGGCCCACTTGCANTNGTTCTTGCTGCTGGTAATAGAGCAATGATAAAACCATCCGAATATACCCCAAGATCATCCAGCTTAATGAAATCCATGATTAATAAATATTTCGATGCTGATGAAGTTGAGGTATTCCCTGGAGATGCTTCTGTAGGACAAGAATTTAGCTCGCTGCATTTTGATCACCTGCTATTCACTGGTTCAACCTCGGTTGCAAAAAAAGTCATGGAAGCNGCATCAAAAAATTTAGTCCCTGTAACACTAGAACTGGGTGGGAAATCACCTGCAATCATTGGTGAAAGTGCGGACTTAAAGAAAGCATCGGATAGAATCTGGAATGGAAAATTGATGAATGCAGGACAAACTTGTATTGCGCCNGACTATGTCTATGTTAAAGAGGATGATCTTGGAGATTGGATGAAGGCAACTAACAATTCTATCTCATCAATGTACCCCACAATATTTGATAATGANGATTACACNTCAGTNGTTAATGAAGGACATTACGCAAGACTTGATGGCTATATTGAGGATGCAAAAAATAAGGGTGCTGATGTCATAGAAATCAATCCAGCAAACGAATCAGAAAAATCCCACAATAAAATGATGCCCACCATTGTTCTTAATGCAACCGATGACATGCTGGTGATGCAAGAGGAAATATTTGGCCCAATTATGCCTGTGAAAACTTATAACCAAATTGATGAAGTAGTTGATTACATTAATCTGCATGAAAGGCCACTTGGGCTCTACTATTTCGGAAATAAAAAGATCGAAGAAGAATTTATCATGTCTAATACAGTTTCAGGTGGCGCAGCACTTAATGATGTTATTTTTCAATTTATACAAGATGATCTTCCTTTTGGTGGAATAGGGCCGAGCGGAATTGGTCATTATCATGGAATAGAGGGTTTCAAGACTTTTTCGCATGCCAGAGGTGTTTATAGGCAAACACCAATCGATGGTGTTTTGAAATTAATGAGACCACCATTTAGTAAGTTACTCGATATTGTTGTATCGACTAAAATAAAAAAATAGTTTCAGAATGAATACAGTTATAGAAAGCATACTTACTAGAAATTCTTCGCCTAAATTGGAGCAACCAGCTCCGTCTAAAGAGGAGATGAAAGTAATTTATCAGGCTGCGCTTAGAGCGCCTGATC
>PBEI01000019.1 GCA_002718375.1 Gammaproteobacteria bacterium | reverse complement strand
ACGATAAGAACAGAGAAAGAGTTGGATGAATTGATGGGTTTGATCAATCAGGCTGACTATGTTTCATTTGATACAGAAACAACAAGCTTAGATTATATGCTTGCAGAATTGGTGGGCATTTCAATTGCATTGAAGCCAAACGAGGGTTTTTATATACCAATCAATCACGACTATGAAGGCGCAGAAGAGCAGCTGGAGCAGGTTTTTGTATTGGAAGCTTTAAAACCTTTCTTAGAATCAGATGAAATTCCAAAGATAGGACATAACCTGAAATATGACCGACATATCCTTAAAAATGCAGGCATTGATTTGAAGGGCAATCTTCTGGATACAATGCTTTTTTCATATGTGAATAACAGCACCATCACACGACATAATTTAGATGCCGTTTCAAAGAGATACTTGAATATAAGCCCAACTTCTTATGAAGATGTTGCGGGCAAAGGGGCAAAACAAATTCCTTTCTCAGCGGTATCCATAGACGTGGCATCTGATTATGCGTCTGAAGACGCAGACATTTCTCTGAAGCTCTATGAGCATATTGAACCGATGGTTCAGAAGGAAGCAAAATTGGCAAAACTCTATTCTGAGATTGAGGGCCCACTGATCTATACACTGGGCGATATTGAAAGAAACGGTGTTTTGATTGATTCAGAAAAACTGAGTCAACAAAGCAAAGAGCTTGAGGCCAAGATTTTGAAACTGGAAAGCAAGGTTCAAAAAAATGCAGGTCAGGACTTTAATCTCGGCTCACCGAAGCAACTTCAAGAAATTCTCTATGAAAAGCTCGGCTTACCTGTGATTAAAAAAACACCAAAAGGCCAACCCTCAACTTCAGAAGCTGTGCTTCAGGAACTTTCAATGGATTTCCCAATCGTTCACGATATTCTCAGTTATCGTGCGATTTCAAAGCTGAAATCCACCTATACTGACAAATTNCCTAAAATGATCAATTCCAATACAGGCAGAGTACACACTTCATATCATCAAGCTGTGACTGCTACTGGGAGGCTGTCATCCTCAGATCCCAATCTACAAAATATCCCTATCAGATCGGAAGAGGGTCGAAGAATAAGGGAAGCATTCATTGCGCCTGAGGGATATAAGATTTTGGCTGCAGATTATTCACAAATCGAACTCAGGATCATGGCTCATCTTTCGAAAGATCAAGGCTTAATGGATGCTTTCGCAAAAGGCCAGGACATCCATCAGGCAACAGCTGCAGAGATATTTTCCATAAATATTGATGATGTGACACCCAATCAAAGGCGTTCAGCAAAAGCAATAAACTTTGGTCTGATCTATGGCATGTCAGCATTTGGATTATCAAAGCAATTGCAGATCACAAGAGCAGAAGCACAAAACTACATAGAGCAATATTTTGAGAGATATCCGGGTGTTAAAAACTATATGGATGAGACAAAATTCAGTGCAAAGCAAAATGGCTATGTAGAGACCGTATTGGGCCGAAGACTTTATTTGGCAGATATTGAATCATCCAACTATCAGAGAAGACAATATGCTGAGCGGAGTGCAATCAATGCACCAATGCAGGGTACAGCAGCCGATTTGATAAAAATGGCGATGACTGACTTACATAGTAAAATCAGAAATGAATCCCTTGATGCAAAAATCATCATGCAGGTACATGATGAGCTTGTTATCGAAGTGAATGAGAATCAATTAGACGAATTGTCTGATCTTACAGTAAATATTATGGCAGACATCTTTAAGCTTGATGTCGATTTAAAGGTTGATGCTGATATTGGAAATAATTGGGATGAGGCCCACTGATTTAAGATTCAAGCAATTCTAAAATCTTACCCTTGGCTTCTTCTGNGCCNGATTNTTTCAATGANGAAAACAACTGAACGCTCGCAACCGANCCAANGATGGATTGAACAGAATCNAATGACTTTTTACGTGCTTGCTTTTTGAGTTTGTCTGACTTTGTTAAGAGAACATGAAGTGGTTTATTGAGAGGAAGGTAGAAATCCAGGAAAGCATGATCCAACTCCATTAGCCCTCTGCGAATATCAATGATAAGTATTATGCCCTTAAGGGCCTGTCTATATTTCAGATATTCACTGATCATGAACCCCCATTCCTTCTGTTGTTTTTTAGAAGTTTTTGCATATCCATATCCAGGTAGATCCACAAGACGATGTTGCTTATCAACCTCGAAAAAATTGATAAGTTGAGTTCTACCAGGTGTTTTACTGATTCGAGCTAGATTTTTCTGGTTTACAATCACATTGATTGCAGACGATTTACCCGAATTGGATCGACCAACAAAGGCAACCTCAGACCCAGTATCATCTGGAGATTCAGTGATATTGGAAGCACTTTGCATAAATTTTGTTCTATTAAAATTCATTTCGAATAAATTCACATTATCTATATAATTCAAACTTTCAATTACAAGATTTAAAAGGGATAATGGCCGTCAGTAATGAATACTAGAGTTTTAGAGAGGGAAATGAAAGAAAGCTTGGCTAAATTTTCATCAATTTTTTGTTTCTTATTAATAATATTGATGTCTCCACCTTCATTGATCGCAAAGGGTGATCCTGAGGCTGGTAAAGCAAAATCAGCGGTATGTGCTGCATGCCATGGGCAAGATGGCAATAGCACCAACCCTGATTGGCCAAGCTTGGCCGGGCAACATGAGAAATATCTTATCCAGTCAATCAAGGCATATAAGAATCAGATGAGAAAAAATGCAATCATGTACCCTCTGGCCATGAGCTTGAGTGATCAAGACATTGAAGATCTTGCGGCATATTATCATTCTCAGAAGGCTGCTCAACTGACCTATGATGAAGAATTGGCAAAAGAGGGAGAAAGTATATACAGGGGAGGAACCTCAAATGGTGTTGCAGCCTGTATTGCTTGTCATGGACCCAATGGCAAGGGAAATCCAGGCGCAGGATATCCNGTGCTTGCTGGTCAGCATGCATCATATACGGTGATTGCCCTNAAAGANTATTCAAATGGTAATCGAGAAGCAGGAATCAATAATATGATGCAATCGATTGCACCGAGAATGACTGAAAGGGAAATGAATGCGGTCGCAGAATACATTCAAGCACTCGGTAGATAGACCATGATTCATAATTTCAAAAAAACAAAAGCCCATCTTATTTTGGCCTCAACACTTTTCTTCATAGCAGCGTTTGCTGATGATCACATGATTTATGAAGAAGGCCGTCATTATAAAAGCCTTGGTTTAGCTGAAAAGGTTGTTGCAGAAGACAACAGAGTAGAGGTTCTTGAGGTCTTTGCGTATTCTTGCAACCACTGTTTTAATTTTGAGCCTTATCTTGATCAGTTTGATCGTTCCAAAGCAGATTATGTTGATGTTGTCAAAATGCCGGTTATCTTTAATGATGCCTATAAGATGCACGCAAGAATTTACTATACAGCTGAATCATTGGGTAATTTGGATGTGATGCATACAGAAGTATATAGAGCAATTCATCTGGATCGTAAAATGTTGATGGATGAAGATGAAATTTTTAAATTATTTGAAAAGAATGGAGTTTCAAAAGAGCAATTCCAGAGCCGTTTTAGATCATTCACAGTTGAAAGCAAGATCAATCGTGCACAACGCCTGACCAGAAAATATAAGATCCGATCTACGCCCACTATCATTGTGAATGGCAAGTATGTTGCTAATGGACCTGGCACCAGGACTTTTGAAGATATGATTTCAGTCAGCAAACAGTTGGTGGAAATGGAATATCTTGCATCATCTCAGAGCAGCAACTAGCCAGCCCCCTTTAGCCATTCAGTTTCACCATCTGCATAATGCTCTTTTTTCCATATGGGCACTCTAACTTTCACCTCGTCGATGATATACCTACACCCTTTAAATGACTGATCCCTGTGACCGCTTGTGGTGACAACAATCACAGCAGTTTCACCAATTTCTAATGTGCCAACTCTATGGACACAGAACGCATCAATCAGATCAAACTTTTCAATCGCTTCGTCTAATATTTGATCACCTTCTTTGATTGCCAAAGACTCATAACACTCATATTCAAGCTTCTTCACTTCATGGCCATCATTGGTATTTCTTACTATTCCTTCAAATACTGATCGGGCACCAATGCCATTGTTTTCCACCATGGCACTTATGCTTTGAAGCGAGACTATATTGGGGGTAATATTAAATTCTTTCATCCACCTGTCACAGGAGGAATAAAAACCAGCCTGTCTCCATCATTGAGTTTGATATCCCAATCTGAGAACTCATCATTTACTGCAATTTTAAAATTGGAACCAATATCAATTTGATGTCTTTCATTGATTGATTCCAATACATCGGTTGGATTACTGCCTTTCATTATTGAAAAAACCTCCTGATCTAAACCTGTCAGTTCTCGAAGTTTTGCAAAATAGACCACTTGTATATGTAGCGAATTAGTCATGTCTATGATTTAGATATTTATGATTAAGCGTATGCCTACGTATATTACCAATACAGATGTCAATCTTCGAACAATAGAACCAGAAAAGATCCTTACCCCAAGATAATTTCCAATCTGACCACCCAGTATCACTGCAATCAATAACATTGAGTACTCATTAAAATCAAAGCCGATATCTGTATCGATGTTTTTATAAAACTGCCCCAAAAGCCCAGCAATGGAATTTACAAGTATAAATAGGCTTGAAAATGCTGAGATTTTTTTTGAGGTAAGAGCACTTTGAAGATGCAGAATCGGTGCGAAGAAGATTCCTCCTCCAATGCCAATGATGCCTGCCAAAAACCCGAGTATGAGGCTGATGATTGTGTTTGAGTAAATATTTTGCTTATCCTTTCCCAGTTTATCTTCAGATTCATTAGTACTAATCCACATCAAAAACCCAGAAGTAACTAATCCCAAGCCGAGCAGTAACATAAAAATCATTTCACTGACTTGAATCGATCCGCCTATGAATGATGCTGGTACTGAAACCAATATGAGTGGAATTGAAAATCGCCATGGAATTAAGCCATGCAATTGGTATCGGAAACAATTTCCAAGGACAACAATGATGTTGCAAGAAAGCGCAATGATCGGAATATGCCTGAAATCAAAATCTGCAAGGATGAGTAATGCATTATAGGTAGAGCCACCACCAAATCCAACGGTTGCATAAAGCAATGCAGATATAAAAAATAAAAAAGCAGTTATTGTTGACCTCCATCAATTCTTTGGGCGGTCATTCTTGAAATACAACAAAGTGTTTTATCTGAGAATTCTTTCTCAGATTTATAAATTCTTATCTCCCAAACTTGAGTTCTTTTACCCAAAAAGACGGGTCTTGCAATTCCTGTAACATGTCCAGATGTTGCAGGCCTGATATGATTGGCATTGATCTCTTGTCCGACCACTCTGTATTTCTTTGGATCTATACAAAGGTAAGCACCAGTGCTTGCGAGTGTTTCAGCGAGGGCCATTGAGGCACCACCATGAAGCAAGCCCGCTGGTTGCTTGGTTCTTGAATCAACTGGCATTGTCCCCTTGATGAAATCATCACCAATTTCTGTGATTTTTATGTCCAGTGTTTCGACTAGGGTATTTTCGTGCGCTTGATCAATAATTGCCTGTCTATTCAGTTCTGTTTTATGCCAAATCTGTGCCATTATTTTTTTGAATCCCATTAAATTAAAGTAACATTATTGCTTTATTTTTATTAAGGTGCAAAATGCATTTGGTATGCAAGCATTATCAATAAAAAATCTCTCAAAAAAATATAAAAGCGGTGTCGAAGCACTCAAAAGCATTAGTTTTGATGTTCAAGAAGGAGATTTTTTTGCTCTTCTTGGCCCGAATGGTGCGGGAAAGACAACTGCGATAGGAATCATCACATCGCTCGTAAATAAATCTTCAGGATCTATAGAGGTTTTTGGTCATGATCTTGATAAAGAATTGGCAAAAGCAAAATCTTGCATCGGTGTTGTACCACAAGAAGTCAATCTCAATCTTTTTGATTACAACTTTAATATTCTCGTTAATCAGGCAGGATTTTATGGCATTCCAAGAAGTGAAGGAAAAAAAAGAGCTGAACAGTATTTGAAACAAATGCAGCTCTGGGATAAAAGAAAGACAGACGCCAGAAGCCTATCGGGAGGAATGAAAAGAAGGCTGATGGTTGCTCGAGCATTGGTTAATCGACCAAAGTTACTCTTGCTTGATGAGCCAACAGCAGGAGTTGACATTGAAACAAGGAGAATGATGTGGGATTTTCTCAGAGATCTGAATTTAAACGGAACAACGATCATTCTAACAACTCACTACCTTGAAGAGGCGGAACAGTTGTGTAATAAGGTCGCCATTATCGATGAAGGGAAAATCATAGAAAACGACTCGATGCAAAATGTTTTAAAAAAACTCAAGACCGAAGTATTCATCCTTAATACAGAGAAGCCAATCGATAAAGCACCTGAAATTGATGGTTATCCCACCTCTTTGAAATCACCACAAGAGATTGAAATTACTGTCTCTCAAGAGCAAGGCGTGAATGATGCTTTTAGCACCTTGCAAGAAAGAGGAGTGAAGGTACTGAGCATGAGAAATAAAAATAGTAGACTAGAAGAACTTTTTCTTGATCTTACAAAAGGTCAACAGGGAGAGGGCGAATGAGGATCCAATTGATTGGGACGATCTCTCTTGTAAGAAAGGAGACTGGTCGAGTTTTAAGAATCTGGGTTCAAACATTAATCCCGCCCGGCATAACAATGTCACTGTATTTTATAATCTTTGGCACCCTGATTGGTAAGAGAATAGGAGAAATGGAGGGTTTTCCTTACATGGAGTATATAGCCCCAGGCCTTGTCATGATGTCTGTAATAACAAACTCATATGGAAATGTTGTTGGGAGTTTCTTCAATGCGAAAATTCAAGGCCATATTGAAGAACTTTTGGTTTCTCCTTTGAGTGAAGTATCAATAGTCATTGGTTATCTTGCAGGAGGAGTAATTAGAGGCTTGGCAGTAGCAACTGTCGTTACCTTCATTGCTTTATTTTTCACTCAGATAAATATCAAACATCCTCTTATGACATTGTTCGTGATTATCATGACGGCTGGAGTTTTTTCCTTGGCAGGTTTAATCAATGCAATTTTTGCCAAAAAGTTTGATGATATTGCTGTCATTCCATCTTTTGTGCTCGCACCCCTGACATATTTGGGAGGAGTATTTTATACAGTGAGTTTGTTACCAGAATTTTGGCAGACTTTATCACGATTTAACCCAATTCTCTATATGATCAATTCAATGAGGTATAGCGTGATTGGGATTTCAGACGTATCGATTCAAAATGCATTAATGATGATTGTTGTCTTCTTTATTCTTTTGTTTGCAACAGCAGTGATATTGCTCAAAAAAGGAATCGGCATTAGGCAGTAATCATTCACAATTTTCTGCGAATGATTATCTCGGCCATCTCCCTGAGAGGATTTGAAGATTCACCAAAAACTTCGAGTGAATCGCAGGCTGATTCATAAAGATTTTCCAGTCGCTTCTTAGATTCACTCACACCAAAGAGTAAAGGATAGGCAGCTTTATTTTTTGACTTATCAGACTCAATTGATTTACCAATCATATCCGCATCTCCCACTGCCTCAATCAAGTCATCTTGAATTTGAAATGCCACACCTATTGATTCTGAGAAGCTTTTTAAAGCCGAAACTTTTTCTTCATCCAGTNCTCTAAAATATGTGGGCCCCAATATTGATGCTTGAAGTAATTTTCCCGTTTTTAACATATAAATATTTTCAACACTCGAAGGATCCAATTTCTTATTTTCTGAATCTAGATCTAAAGACTGTCCACCAGCCATTCCAGCTGATCCAATAGAGTTTGCAATCATTGAAATAAGTTCAAGTTGTGAACTTTTAGATTCAGGAAATTCTGCTTTTGCCATTAATTCAAATGCCAATGATTGAAGAGAGTCAGCAGCCAGTGTTGCAGTTGCTTCGCCAAATTTGACATGTGTTGTCGGCTGACCTCTTCTTAATGAGTCGTCATCCATGCATGGTAAATCATCATGAATCAAAGAAAATGAGTGGAGCAATTCTATTGCAGTTGCAAATGGGATTACATGTTGGGTATCTATATCAATGGCTATAGCAGACGCCAACATCATCAATGGCCTAATTCTTTTTCCGCCATTCATTACAGAATATTCCATAGCTTGGTAGAGCTCTTCAGAGGATTGATTTGACTCAGAAAGAATCATCTTCAAGTCATCATCAATTGATTTCTTAAATTCTGGAATCTGCTTTTTAAATGAGTACATGGATTAAACTGAATTTTCTAGAATATGCAGTGGTAAAGTATACTACTTTGAAAGCCTAAAACATCTTGGATAAGGGAAAAATTTGAAAGAGACAGTAGTCATAGNGCATCCAAACTTTGCTTTGGTAAAGTATTGGGGTAAAAAAGACAGCAATCAAAACAGACCTGCAATGAGCTCTATTTCAGTTACTGTTGATTCGATGATTTCAAAAACCAAGATTTTCAAGAATTTTAAATCAAATCATCATCAATTATTCATAAATGGAATAGAGGAATATGATCTCTCAAAAATTCTTCCTCCATTGGAGTATTTATCAGAATTTTCTGGGACTGACGAATATCTAGTTATCGAATCTCAAAATAACTTNCCNACATCATCAGGTCTCGCTTCATCNGCCTCTGGTATCGCATCTTTCGTGACNGCNTATGANGCNCATTATAATTTATGCCTTGATATCAATCATAAAGTGGAGGCCTCTATGCTGGGTTCTGGATCTGCTCCTAGGTCTTTGATTGGGGGCTTTGTTTTAATGGATCATAAAAATGATTATAGGTGTAGTCAGATTCTTAAAGAACCAGAATGGCCACTTGATGTGCTTATATGCATTGCCTCAAAAGAGCCAAAAGAAATTAGCTCAAGAGAGGGTATGGAAATTTCTAAAAAAACATCACCAATCTATCAAGATTGGCTTGATGTCAATGACAAGCATATAAATCTCGCACTAAATGCGATCAAAAACAAAGACATGGCTGGACTTGAAAATGTGACTGAAGAAAATTGCAAACTGATGCATGAAGTAATGAAAACCTCAATACCTTCAATTTCATATATGACGGAAGTAACTTATAGGTGCCTTTCAGAAATAGAGAATCTTCGGTCATTAGGGCACAAGCTTTTCTATACAATTGATGCCGGCCCCCAAGTAAAAATTATATGTGACCCAACATCATCTGAGATTATAAAGAATAGGATCATTGAGACAACAGATGTAATAGACATCATTCATGCAGGGATTGGAGGACCTCCAAAAATCTTAAATGAAAGTTGATATAAAAGCGCCAGGAAAAGTCTTTCTCTGTGGAGAATACATGGCAATTGAAGGAGGTAAGGCAACTCTGCTATCAGTTAGTCGTTCAGCTGAGATTTCAGTAGAAAAAATCGAATCAAATAAGAATAAATTTATCACCTCTGCTTTAGAGAAGGAGTTTCTATTTCAGTTAAATGATCGGTCTGAGATTGAATGGATTAATGAAAGCCCAGGGGAATATGGTTTATTTTTGGAGATAGCAATAAAGGTTCTCGGTATTAAGCCTATTGGAGAAAAGTTCTCAATTAATACTGACGGCTTTTTTGAATCAGGGATAAAAATCGGTATTGGTTCTAGCGCAGCAATATCTGTAGCTATCACAAAGGCAATAAATAAATATTTCAAGCTCAACCTTGATAAGCAAGAGCAACTTTATAACTCCCTTGAGGTGCATAATTATTTTCAGAACCATACCGGTAGTGGGCTTGATGTATTAAGCTCATTTTATGGATTTCCAGTCATTGAATGCTCAAAAGATAGAAATAAATCCTTTGTATGGAATCAAGTAAAAATACCTAAAGAAGTTATAATTAAATTTGTAAAGGGCCCAACTTATGCCGATACAAGTGAAATGATAAAAAAATATCATTCAGGTAAAATTGAGCATAAAAGTTTCTTTCTGGAAATCTCTAAAGAGATGAAGGAAACGCTTGCTAACTTATCTCAGGCATATAGAAACAATAGCCCTTGTCAAATCATAAATAGCATCAAAAGATATAGCACCCTAATGATTGAAATGGATAGTACATTTAACATTGGCGTTTATTCAGAAACAGATAAAGAGATAAGTATATTGGCAGACAAAGAGGGTTTAATTTATAAGCCAAGTGGAGCCGGGGGCGGAGATTTAGGAATAATTATAGGCGATAATAATTCAATTATTAGTAAGTTTATAGATAGATTAAGCAAATTAAGAATGAAACAAATAGAGCTGATTTAAAACTATAAAAATGAATACTAGAAAAAAAATAGTAGTTGTAGGTTCAGGCTACGTTGGTATGTCACTAGCCACCATGCTTTCAAATAAGCATGAGGTATGCGTTTTAGATATTGATGAGAGCAGAGTTCAAGCAATCAATGATAGAAAATCAACCATCAGAGATAATGATATTGATGAAATGTTGAAAAAAAATGATCTCAGACTCACTGCAACAATAGACAAGTATGAGGCATATGATAATTCAGATTTTATTGTTGTTTGTACTCCAACAAATTTTGATGAATCTTCATATTTTTTTGACACAAGTATTGTTGATCTTGTCTCAAAAGAAGCAACTCTTATGTCTCCTAATGCTCTAATAGTTATTAAATCAACAATACCAGTGGGCCATACTTTGAAATTACAGAATGGATTAAAGACAAAAAATATAATCTTTTCGCCTGAGTTTTTAAGAGAAGGCTCGGCGCTTAAGGATAATTTATATCCCTCAAGAATAATTATTGGAAACGAAAGCAAAAAATCAAAGGATTTTGCAAAAATACTTTGTGAGTCTGCTCTAACAGATATTTCTCCAATTTTAATGTCTTCTTCAGATGCAGAGGCAGTAAAACTATTTTCAAATACTTATTTAGCAATGAGGATAGCATTCTTCAATGAGCTAGACACATTTGCTTTATCGAAGAGTTTGGATACTCAAAATATTATCAATGGTATTTCTTTAGATCCAAGAATAGGCCAGGGTTATAACAATCCTTCTTTTGGTTATGGCGGTTATTGTCTACCAAAAGATACTAAGCAACTACTCGCAAATTTTGAAGAGCTACCACAAACTTTAATACAAGCAATTATAAGTTCAAATGAATATAGGAAGAAGTTCATCGTAGATCAAATACTCCAAACAAATTCAGAAAGTGTAGGTATATACAGGTTAATAATGAAAAAGGACAGTGATAACTTTAGATCATCAGCAGTCATGGATATACTTCGAATGCTAAAAGATAAAAATATAGAAATACATGTTTATGAGCCGCTTTTAAATGAAGCAAATACCGATGGAGTAAGCCTTATAAATGATCTAAATAAATTCAAAAATATTTCGGAAATAATAATTGCAAACAGAATTTCACCAGAATTAGAGGATGTAAAAAATAAAGTTTACTGTCGAGATATTTTTGGAACTGATTAAGTATCCTTTAACTTTTACCTTAGTTGATCAACTTCCTCTTGAGAAAAGTCATCAACATTAATGATGTCATCCGCCAACTCATTGTAAGCTTTCAGTTCATCTATTTTGTCTTCCGTGATTATCCCTTCATTAGCAGCATTACTTAGAAGATCTTCAAAGCTTGAACCATTGATCAAGCCTTTTTTCTTAGCTCTCAAGACAGATGCCCTGTCTTTATATGAAGACTCATAGAGTTCTAGTAATTTATTCATTTGAGCAAAATGATTTGTTGGCTCGTCTGCCTGATATATTCCATGAATGAGCTTTTCTCTCGTTTTTGTATTTCTTGAAACTAGCTTTCCTAATTTAAGAGTCTCTCTAATGCTTGGAGCCTTGAGATTTTTGCCTATTGGAAAGATAATAAATCTTACAAATCTTGCAATGGCTTTGTTTGGAAAGTTATCGAGTGTTTGCCCTAGTTTTTCCTGTGCTTCAAATAGAAGTGTCTTTTGTGTCCATTCTAGTAAAGCAAGATCTATTTCCCTCTCACCAGTATCCTCATAATGCTTGAGAGTTGTACTCGCAAGATATAGTGAACTTAATACATCACCGAGCCTTGCCGAAATGGTCTCTTTTCTTTTTAACTCACCACCCATTACTAACATTGAAATATCAGTTAGAAATGCAAACCCAGCTGATAGCATATTGATTTGTTTGTAATAAATTGAAGTTTCACCCTCAATTGGACTTGGGGTGAATTTATCTGTTATTCCTCTTACAAATGCTCTAACAGCACAAGAGATTGAATGACCGATATGTCCAAATAGATGAAGATCAAATTGCTCGAGTGACTCGTTTTTATCTTCAAGATTGACCGCTTCAATTTCTTTTAAAACGTATGGGTGACATCTGAAGGCACCTTGACCAAAAATGATCAGGCTTCTTGTCATGATATTTGCACCTTCAACTGTAATACCCACTGGTGTGCTCTCATATCCTCCAGCCATATAGTTTTTTGGTCCTATCATAACTGCTTTACCGCCATGTATATCCATGGCATCTCTTCCAATTTTCCTCGCAAGTTCTGTTGAATGATATTTAAGTATTGCAGAAATCACAGATGGCTTTTCTCCTGCACCAATTGCCATAGCTGTTGTGGATACAGAAGAAGAAATAATATATGACTTTCCTGCCATTCTGCCCAAAGGTTCAAGTATGCCTTCAAATTCTGCAATAGGCATGCCGAACTGCTCTCTGGCTCTTGCATAGGGTCCAGTTACAGCTACAGCAGACTTTGCTCCACTCATCGCACCCGATGGCAATACAATTGCTCTGCCAGCAGAAAGACAATCTGTAAGCATTTTCCATCCTTCCCCGGCTTGGTCAACGCCACCAATAATATAATCCAATGGTATGAAAACATCTTCACCAGTAATCGTCCCATTCATGAATGGACTACCTATAGGAATATGTCTTCTTCCAGTCTCTAGTCCTTTTGTACCTTTAGGAAGTAGAGCGCAAGTAATGCCATAATTCTCAGTATCTCCAATGAGATGATCAGGATCATACATTTTAAATGCAAGACCAATGAGAGTAGCTATTGGCGCTAGAGTGATATATCTTTTACTGAAATTGAGTTTAATCCCAATAATCTCCTCACCTTCAAATTCCCCCTTGCATACAATTCCTGTATCGGGCATTGAGGTTGCATCTGATCCTGCATATGGACCTGTGAGGGCAAAACATGGAACATGCTCTCCTGATGCAAGTTTTGGCAAAAGCTCTTTTTTTTGCTCATCCGTCCCATAGTGCATAAGTAGTTCTGCAGGCCCAAGAGAGTTTGGCACACCCACCATTGAAGCGAGCGTCCCACTTCGTGAACCAATTTTGGCCATGACATATATAAGACCAAGAGGTGAAAATTCAAGACCACCATACTCTTTCGGAATGATGAATGAGAAGAATCCTTTCTCTTTTACAAAATCGTATACATCTTGCGGTAAGTCATAGTCTTTGTGTGATACCTTCCATTCATCTACCATTTCACATAGTTCGTTGACTGGACCGTCAAGGAATGCCTGTTCTTCTGCTGGTAGCTCTGCTTTAGGATTTGACCTCAAAACCTCCCAATTTGGATTTCCGGTAAATAACTCTGCATCCCACCAAACATTACCTGCGTCGATGGCTTCTTGTTCTGTTTGTGAAATTTTTGGAAGAAGATTCTTATATATATCTAAGACTCTTTTCGTAATGTAATTTCGCCTGATTTCTGGAATGTTGAGTGATACAAGAAGACCAAAAAGAATCCACAGTATAGAAATATAAATTGTGCTTGGATCACCAATCAGAGTATACACAACCAAAAGAGCACCTGCTGATAGCGTTGCTTTTCTAAGTTCCATTGCGGTGTATGTGACCCAAATGAAGAGTACTATTGTGGCTATAAAAAATATCATGTGGTTCTGTAAATTCTATCTTAAAAAAAATTCGGACTAACCTGGATCATGGATTCTACAGATTAAATGAGATCTTGTCTAAATTTACAGCAGGTGCTCAATTGCTGTCTTTTCCTCAAGCAGCTCTTTTTCAGTTATTTCCATACATTCCCTGCTGAAATCATTGATTTCAAGATTTTGGATAATTGAATAGGATCCATTTTGACATCTCACAGGAAATGAGTAGATGATCCCTTCACTGATGTCATATGACCCATCACTTGGAACAGCCATGCTGACCCAATCATTATCTTCTGTCCCCAATGCCCAGTCTCTCATATGGTCAATAGCCGCTGATGCTGCAGATGCAGCACTTGATAAGCCCCTTGCTTTAATAATCTCTGCGCCTCTGTTTTGAACACTTGGAATAAACTCATCCTTTATCCATGTTTCATCGAGTCTTTTTGATACATCT
Organism: Gammaproteobacteria bacterium; assembly: GCA_002718375.1. The sequence continues at coordinate 2,304 of PBEI01000019.1, read as the reverse complement.
TCGCCTGAGAATTTTAACTTGGTTATATCTGGATATTGAGTTGTCGAATGATTACCCCAAATCGTCATATTAGAAAGTTCACTTGAATGGCAATCAAGTTTTGATGCAAGTTGTGCAAGCGCTCGATTGTGATCAAGTCTCATCATTGCAGTAAAAGCATTTTGATCAATATCTGGCGCATTTGACATAGCGATTAGGGCATTTGTGTTAGCTGGATTGCCTACAACTAGTACTCTTATATCTCTAGATGCATTTTCATTGATTGCCTTACCCTGCGCTGAAAATATTTTTGCATTTTCTTGCAATAAGTCACTTCGCTCCATTCCAGGCCCTCTGGGCTTGGCACCGACCAGAAATGCATAATCAGATTCCTTAAATGCCTCATTTGGATCATCGGAGATATTGATGTTATCTAGGGTTTCAAAGGCGCAATCCTCTAATTCCATTGCAACTCCTTTTAAGGCATCCAATGCAGGAGTAATTTCCAGAAGGTTTAAATTGATTTTTTCATTTGCTCCCAGAAGTTGGCCTGAAGCAATCCTGAATGCAAGCTGATACCCAATTTGACCAGCTGCACCAGTAATGGTTACAGTTTTCGACACTTTTTGATCCTTATTTGATTATTTTGATTTGAATGCTCTGACAGCTGCGCCCCATTCTTCAGCCATTTTTTGCTCGTCTTCAACAGAGGCATTGTATTTCTGAGCATTCATTCTCTCGATTTCCTCATATGACTCGAGTTCAGGAGAGACTTTCGCTAACTCATCATCCAAGCAAGTTCGATATACAGCCAAGTCAGCTTGAAATTGTTTGACTTTACCCATGGTTTCAACCATTTTTGCTTCAGTCGCTTTCTTGCCAGATGGGATGTCAAATTTTTTCTTTGGATAATTGCATTCAGCAAAAGAAATTGAGCTAAAAGCTAGTAATGAGATTGTAAAAAGTAATTTTTTCTTAAACATTTTTTTATCCGTTTGTTACATAAAGTTTCGACATATGATAAATAATTTAATAGATTTTATCGAAATAACTTATTAATTTAATCAATTATGAGCAAGGTTTCAAAGATAAATGAGAGCATTGAAAAGTGGTCTGTTGATATAGAGAGTAGAAATTTGGAGGAGGCTGTTGAGGAATCATCCATTGAATTTAGAGATAAGGAGCAAGGTGTAGAGGTTTTGGCATTTGCCGCTACTATAAGGGCCTTAGGATTATCAAATAGAGACCTGCAACCAAGGAAATTATCAAATTATATACGATCTGGATATCTTCAGATCCAGATTATCTGTTCAGTGATTTTATTCCAGTTCAGAGGCGATAGGGGCGTTAGCAGAGATGATTTATATGATTCTGTCTGTGATGTCTTTCCAGCAACAACATTTGCAAATTTCAGAAAAGTACTGGCAACAGGTGTTGAGAGTGAGATATTTATAAGAGAAAAAGATTCTCAAGACTCAAGAAGAACAATATATAGACTCTCGGAGGAAATGTTAGAACCTTTAACTGTCTATTTTTCAAATACTGTTAAAGATTTTGACAGTCTTTTCTCAAGCGTATTTCACGGAGCTCTTGGAGATGAGGACATCAACAACCTCGAAAAATACATAGCAAGAAGAATGTCAATGAAGCCTATGAGAAATAATAAGTAATTCTTTAGGAATACATTTAGGTTAAAAAAATAACCCTTTTTAAGGGTACTTATAATGAGAGCTTTCGCTTATAATTCACAATCATTTATTCTGCTTATCTGGTGTAAATAACTAAAATTAATGTTTACAAAGTAAGTTAATTATTTAAGAATCACCTTATGTTTAGTAAAAAAGCTTGCAGGGGGGGATCTAGGCTTTAATTAAGCTCATAAAAATTATTGAGGATCATCATACAATGAAATTGTTTAAAAAGATTTCAACCTACTTTTCACTCCTGGCATTTGTCTTTAGTGGATCTAGCTTTAACTCCATTGCCTCGGAAGGCGAAGAAGGAGCAGAAGCTTTTGAAGATCCAAATGCTTCACAAGATCAGGATGATGATCAATCGACTCCCGATCAATCTGCAACAATTCCTGCAGCTTCAGGTTCAACAGCTTCAGGCTCAACAGTTTGGGTTGCAATAACTGGAGCGATCTTAGCTCTTTTCAGCGGTGGAAGTGGGGAATTTACCACTCCACAACCTCAACCGCCAACGCCTACGCCAACGCCTACGCCTACGCCAACGCCAACGCCTACGCCAACGCCAACGCCTACGCCAACGCCAACGCCAACGCCAACGCCTACGCCAACGCCAACGCCAACGCCAACGCCAACG
>PBEI01000018.1 GCA_002718375.1 Gammaproteobacteria bacterium | reverse complement strand
GAGAGTTCACTCGATGCATCTGGCGTGATTGGTAAACTGAATCTAAGTAAACCATAACCGCCCATCTTAAGAAGTATCGCTGCAAGAATCACTGATCCTCCAGTAGGTGCTTCGACGTGAGCATCAGGCAACCAGGTATGAACTGGCCACATTGGAATTTTAACGGCAAAAGCGAACAAGAATGCTAGGAATATAAGAATTTGCTCAGTTCTGGATAAGTCAATATTGTAAAAATCAAAGATCGAATATGATCCGGTTTGAATGTATAGATATATGATTGCTATCAACATAAATACTGAGCCGAGGAATGTATATAGGAAGAATTTAATTGTTGCATAAACTCGATTCTTGCCACCCCATATTCCTATGATGATGAACATTGGAATCAACATGGCTTCCCAGAAAACATAAAACAGGAAAGCATCCAAAGCACTAAATACTCCGATCATTAAACCTTCCAATATTAAGAATGAAGCTAAGTATTGGTGGAGGTTGGGTTTTTCTGAAGTTCTTGAGGTCAATAAGACTATCGGTGTAATAAATGTTGTCAGAAGAATGAGTGGAAAAGAAATGCCGTCAACACCGAGATGATAATTTATATCGAAACGATCTATCCATGAAGTGATCAACTCAAATTGGACACCTGTTTGACTGGAATCGAACATTGATAATGCATACAAACTGATAGCAAATACCAAAGAAGATGAGAATATAGATAGCGAGTATGAAAGTGATCCGTAATTTTTACCGATCATAAGTATGATTAAGCCGGATATAATGGGTACCCAAATCATCAAATCGAGAATCATGATGCACCACCAAGATCTAGTATTGTCCATGCCAAGAAAATTGCCAGGCCAAGAATCATCATAAGGGCATAGTGATATATATAACCAGTTTGAATTCCTTTAATCCTGTTAGCTATATTTCCGATCCTATAAGCAGTCCCATTAACAATGAAATTATCGATGGTCTTTATATCTCCCACTTTCCATAAAAGATCACCGATGTTGCGAGCCTGTTTTGCAAAAACGTTCTCGTATAAATCATCAAAATAATATTTATTATCTAGGAGACGATATATGAATGATGATTTATAAGTTTCATCATGGAGAATACTCGGTTTTTGGATATATAGGATATACGCTGTAGCGACCCCAAATAATGCAATGTATATCACTGGGCTTGAAAATGCATGGATCAAGAAGCCGTAAGCAGAGGTGAATTCATATCCGAAAATCTGGTATGCATCAGGCTGCGAAATGGCAGTTGTAAAATATGAACCAAAAACCATAGGACCAACCGTAGGCCAGGCAATGATAACCGATGGAATTGCCAACAATATTAAGGGAAGCGTAATTGATAACGGTGACTCTTTGACATCATGGTGGTGTTCATCCAATGCACCATGAAATACTTTGAAAAACAGTCTGAACGTATACAGTGCTGTAATGAAAACCCCAATTAAAACTGATGCGTATGCAAAACCCGAGCCAATAATGTCTGCATGACCAATCGCTTCAATCAATGCATCTTTTGAAAAAAAGCCAGAAAATCCTGGGAACCCTATTAATGCCAATGATCCGATCAGTGATGTCACATAAGTGATTGGTAATTTGTTCTTCAATCCACCCATTTTCCTGATGTCTTGCTCATGGTGTAATGCAACAATGACAGATCCTGCTGCTAGAAATAGTAACGCTTTAAAAAAAGCATGAGTCATCAAGTGAAATAAACTTGCAGAGTATGCAGAAACACCAGCAGCAGCAACCATATATCCCAGTTGAGAGAGCGTTGAATATGCGACAACTCGTTTAATATCATTTTGAATCAAACCCAGGATGCCAGTAAACAATGCGGTAGTTGCTCCAATAATCAGAACAAATGAGAGTGCTGTAGTGGAAAGTTCAAATAATGGAGACATTCTTGCAAGTAAGAAAACGCCAGCAGTGACCATGGTTGCTGCATGTATAAGCGCCGATATTGGTGTTGGACCTTCCATTGAATCTGGCAGCCATACATGAAGCGGCATTTGTGCAGATTTACCCATTGCTCCACCGAATAATAGGATGCAAGCTGCAGTCAGTGCAGAAACGGGCAGAGTACTTGTCAATAGTAACTCAGTTTGAGCAATCTCTTGTGAGTTTGAAAAAACAGCATAATAATCAAGCGAACCAGTGATTGAAAAGATAATACCTATACCCAGGATGAGAGATAAATCCCCTACTCTATTCACAATAAATGCTTTTAAATTTGCCTTGATTGCAGATTCTTTGGTGTACCAAAAACCGATGAGCAGATACGACATCACGCCGACAGCCTCCCAACCAAAGAATAATTGCAGGAAGTTATTTGACATCACTAGGCTCAACATTGAGAAGGTAAATAGACTGATGTATGAGAAAAACCGATGATATCCAGGATCATCATGCATATACCCTATTGTATAAACATGAACCATCAATGATACAAAGGTTACAACCACCATCATACTGGCCGTGAGATTATCAATGAGAAGCCCTACATGAAATGACTGATCTCCAATATTCAGCCATGTATAAATATTTTGATTGATGACAGCGGATGTTTCAAGGATCTCAAGGGCGATGATGCAAGATAAAACAAAAGAGATACTGACACCTATTATGGTGACAAGGTTAACAAAATTCTTACCAAATGATTTACCAAGGAATGCAGCCATGATTCCACCAAATAGTGGCGATAAGAGTGCAATAAGACTACATTCAAGCATCATATTTAATTTCTCAGCTTATTGAGTTCGCCAACAGATATTGACTTCTTGTTTCGATATAGGGCAACTAAAATCGCAAGACCGATTGCAGCTTCAGCAGCAGCGACTGTTAATATAAAAAAAACAAAGACCTGGCCAGATAGATCCTGCAAGAAATGCGAAAAAGCGATGAAATTAAAATTGACTGATATCAGCAACAGCTCAGTACACATCATAACAATGATGATATTTTTTCGGTTGATGACGATTCCTGTGATTCCTATCGAGAATATTATGGCTGATAACGTCAAATAAGATTGTAAGGTTAGCATCAGTCTAGACCTCTTTTGATATCAACCATTCTTAATCGTTGTTTTGGATCTGCAGAAATTTGATCACGTGCTACTTGTTTCTTAACATTCTTTCTTGTTCGCAGTGTCAGAGATATTGAAACGATAATTGCTAAAAGGAGTATGAAACCGGCGATCTCAAATGAAAGAATATATTTGGTAAACAATTCAGTTCCCAATAGAAGAGTATTATCAACAGATAAAGCTGAATCTTTCATTGATTCTAGACCAGAGAACTGATCAGACTGAATCCAATATAATGCAATGAGTTCAGCCGCTACAACTAAACCCAAGAAGATTGCAATGGGTGCAATTTTAGTGAAACCTGATCTTTCTTCTTCTGCATGAATATTGAGCATCATGATTACAAATAAGAACAAAACCATAACTGCTCCAACATAGACAAGCACTAGAACTATTGCTAAGAATTCAGCCTCAAGAAGGAGCCATAATAGTCCTGTTGTAATAAAAGCCAAGATAAGGGATACAGCAGAATAGACTGGGTTTTTAAAAAGAATCACTCCAAAAGAGGCGCAAATGAGAACAGAAGCAAATGCATAAAATATGACCTCTAATAGCATTACCTATACCTCGAATCTTTCTTCTTATTCTCGATCGTTTGTTCTCGATATTGATCACCGGTTGCAAGTAGCATTTCTTTTGTTTGAACCCTTTGTTCATTTTCTGTCATGTGATATTCAAATATATCTGTCTCAACAATGGAGTCCACAGGACATGCCTCTTCGCAAAACCCGCAGTAAATGCACTTAAAGGCATCGATTTCAAACTTAGTGGTTCTTCTGGAGCCGTCAGCTCTCTCCTCTGATTCTATTGAAATTGCTTGCGCCGGACATACAGCAGAACAAAGTTTGCATGCAATGCATCTTTCTTCTCCGTTGTCATACCTCATAAGTGCCAACTTTCCTCTGAATCTTGGTGACAACGGTGTCTTTACTTCGGGGTATTGGACGGTTACTTTGCGTCTAAAAAAAGCTTTAAGTGTAACGATAAAACCCTTTATAAAATCGATCAATGTAAGTTTCTTAATTAACTGAATGATATTCATGTCACACTCCAAGGCCCAATCTGCATAACGAACATGACGCATTCGACACCAATCCAAACGATGGTTATAGGTATAAGCACTTTCCACCCCAAAGACATTAACTGATCATATCTGTATCTAGGAAATGATGCCCTCAACCAAATAAAAACAAACAAAAAGAACACTGTTTTTAACAGTAACCAAAATATGCTTGGCTCTGTTATGAATGAAAATAACGATGATTCTAATACTGCAATGCCTGCAAAGAAACTCTCCCAACCGCCCAGGAACATAATAGATGTGAGGACAGATATGAGAGCCATATTGATGTATTCAGCAAGAAAAAATATTGCAAACCCAATCCCCGAGTACTCGACATGGAAACCAGCAACAATTTCGGCCTCTCCTTCTGCGAGATCAAAAGGATGTCGATTTGTCTCAGCTATACCAGAAATAAAGTAAACGATGAACAATGGAAAAAGAGGAATCCAAAACCAACTGAGTACACCGCCGGATTGTGCAGCAACAATTTCTCCAAGCTTCAGACTCCCACCAGCCATGAGAACACCAACCAGTGCAAATCCCATAGCAATTTCATATGCAACCATTTGAGCGGCTGCTCTCATTGAACCCAAAAACGCATATTTTGAATTAGAAGCCCATCCAGCAAGTATTACCCCATAGACACCAAAAGAAGTAAGTGCCAATAAGTAAAGCAATCCTGCATTAATGTCTGCGATGATGAATTCTGGACTAAAAGGTATGACTGCCCAAGCGGCAAGTGCTGGTATTAAAAGCAGTAATGGTGAAAGTAAGAAGAAGAACCGATCAGCCTTATCAGGGATAATAACTTCCTTTAGCAGTAATTTGATCGTGTCAGCAATTGATTGAAGAGTTCCTTTTGGTCCGACTCGATTTGGCCCCACTCTGGCATGCATGTAACCGATTACTTTTCTTTCAAAGTAAACCAAGAAAACAACGGTTAGAATCAAACAAATTGTGACGATCGCAATTTGCAACAGTGACCATATGAGATTAACCCATTGAGGTTCTAAAAATGATAGAAAAGATACTAGGAAGTCTTTCATTATGTTTTCATGCCTTCCTTGGTCTCTTGCAGTGGCTTAGATCGTCTTAGAATATTGTCAATGTTGTACATATTGAATTCATTCTGATTATAAGGATTAAGGCTTGATTCTCTATTCTCTGGAATCAGAGAAATTCTTTCAGAAGAATTCATAATCATGTCTATTCCACTTTGAATAAAGTTGTTAATTTCCTCAATTGAATGTGATTGAATACCCATACCCATATAGAGCGAAAACAGGACTTCTGTATTACTAAATTGTTTCGAGCCAATGATTTGATTGTGACTGAATAACTGGTTCCTCAATTCAAGATTAATCATGGAACCACTGCTTTCATAGTGTGTATTTATTGGAATTATGATGTCAGCATGCTCTTCAAAATATTCATTCATATATGGTGTAAAAATTATGAGATTTTCTGCAGACTTCATGCAATCAATCAATTCAGTTTTGTAAATTGTGTCATTTGGTTCTATACCATACATAATCAGTACATCATGATTTGTCTGAACAATTTCAGAGAGATTTTGGATATTTCTAGCTGAATCATTCAGCAAGTGATGCATTGAAGCACCGATCGAATTAGAACCTTCTGATATTTCACAAAGGTTTGTCTGGCATACAGATGTAAGTATATGAGTATATGATCTTATGAGCTGATAATTCTTACTCGAGTAGGCGCTCAAACCCAATATCACTAGACTGTTTTCTTGACACATTGATGCAGCAACTTTTTCATGCTCTGCTGTTGGCTCACCGATTAAATCCAGATGATCAGCAATATTATTTGGTAGGTGATTTTTGGTGAGGTTGATTGCAGCTTTAAGCACCAATCCTAATTCATTTATCCAATCATCACATGAAAGATCTTGGTGTACATTAAAGTGATATTCAGATTCCTTAATATTAATAGTATGAATCGATGCTCCACTCTCAGCTGATTTCTTTACACGATGAGCTAGTATTGGAGTTTCTTTTCTGAGTTCTGAGCCAACAATAAGTATATTCTTCATGCTATCTACATCTGAAAGCTTGATATTCATATGAGGTATAAAACGTTTATCTATTTCATTTGAGAATTCTCCTTGTCTCAATCTAGAATCAATCGACTCGATTCCAACTTGATGACAAAAGTCTGACAAAAGGTATTGCTCTTCTGTCGATATACTTGGGGAGAATAATACGCCAATAGATTGATCATTATTTTTAGCTGATTCAACGAGTTCGACTGTTTTATCAATTGCGATTGATAATTTTGACTCATTTAAACCTTGATCTGTCCTGATTAATGTATCTGATATTCTGTCTTCAGAATAAATGCCATCAAAACCAAAGCGGTCTCTATCAGCTATCCATGTTTCATTGATCTCTGGATTATTTTTAGGAACGATTCTGCGAATTATGTCATTTTTTTTATGCACCATGATGTTTGTACCAATACAGTCATGAGGTGAAATACTCTCAACTTGATCCAATTCCCATGTTCTATCTGTGTATCGATAAGGTTTATTATTTAGTGCACCAACAGGACATAGATCAATGATGTTACCTGATAATTCATGGTCAACAGTTTGAGCAACATATGTACTGATATTGGAATCCTCTCCTCTACCAATAGTTCCTAGCTCTTGAATTCCAGCAATTTCAGTGCCAAAACGAACACATCGTGTACACATGATGCACCTTGTCATATCCGTAGATACAAGTGAGCCTAGATCATCATTCTTTTTTGTTTGTTTTTGTATATCAAATCTGGATTCATTTTTACCATATGTATAAGCAAGGTCTTGGAGCTCACATTCACCACCTTGATCGCATATTGGACAATCAAGCGGATGATTGATGAGTAAGAATTCCATTGTGGATTCCTGAGCTGTTTTTGCAGATTGTGATTTGGTTTTTACAACCATCCCATCAGTGACTGGAGTGGCACATGCTGGAAGTGCATTCTTTGAATTCTCAACTTCAACAAGACACATTCTGCAATTGGCAGCAATAGATAGTTTTTCGTGATAACAGAAACGTGGCACATAAGTACCGATTTTATCAGTCAGCTCGATTAACATTTGGCCCGGTTGAGCATCGTGCTCTACTCCATCAATGGTCACTATGATTTTTTTATTCTCTTCCACAATCATGCAGCCATTGTTTTACCGTTATTTTTAATCATATATTCAAATTCATGATGATAATGTTTTAAGAAACTTTGTACTGGCCAAGCTGAAGCATCTCCGAAGGCACAAATCGTATTACCTTCAATTCGTCCTGCCACATCTTCAAGCAATGCCAAGTCACTCTCTTTACCCTGTCCATTTGTAATGCGATCGAGAATACGGTAAAGCCAACCCGTTCCTTCTCTACATGGAGTGCACTGACCACAACTCTCTGCATAGTAGAATCTTGAAATTCTTTTCAATAAATTAACCATGCATGTCCCTTCTGATATGACAACCATGGCCCCAGTTCCAAGAGCAGAATCTACTTCTTGAAGTGATTCATAATCCATTTTGCAATTTTCTATAATATTACCTGGTAAAACTTTTGTTGATGAACCACCTGGTATAACTGCTTTCAGCTCTTTACCATCAAGAATACCTCCTGCAACTTCAATAACTTCTTTAAATGAGATACCCAAAGGAAGTTCATAGTTGCCGGGTTTATTTACGTGTCCCGATATTGAGAATATTAGAGTTCCGGGTGATTTTTCTGTGCCAAAATCTGCATACCATTTAGGGCCATTTTCAAGAATCTTAGGAATGCTTGCGAGCGTTTGAGTATTGTTAACAGTTGTTGGCTTTCCATATAGCCCGAAGTTCGCTGGGAAAGGTGGTTTGAATCTAGGTTTTCCTTGTTTACCCTCTAATGATTCAAGTAATCCTGTTTCTTCTCCACATATATATGCACCTGCACCTAGAAAGTTATGTAAGTCGAAATCTATACCAGAATTCAAAATATTCATACCCAGTAAACCTGCATCATAAGCTTCTTTAACAGCTGCTTCAATTCGAGGGTAGCATTCAAGCATAAACTCTCCTCTGACATAGTTATACCCAACTGTTGCCCCTATTGCGTATCCTGCTATCGCCATTCCTTCAACTAATGCATGCGGGTTATATTTCAAAATATCTCTGTCATGGCAGGTACCTGGCTCGCTCTCATCAGAATTACAAACGATATATTTCTGATCGTCATTTTTAGGCATGAAGCTCCATTTGAGACCAGTAGGAAATCCAGCTCCACCTCTACCTCTGAGTCCTGATTTTTTGACTTCTTCAATGACCCAATCTGTGCTTTTTTTTGTTTGATTAGCAAGTATATTCTTCCAAACACTATAACCACCTTGCTTTATATACTGATCTATTGTCCATGAGTCAGATTCATTAACATTGGAATATATGACTTGATTATATTTACTCACGATTTGCTCATTAAATTATCTATGACTTCATCTACTTTCTTTATATCAAGATCTTCAATATATACATGATCCACCATCATCATTGGTGCGCCTGTACATGCTGCGAGGCATTCTTCCTCCTTTTTTAGAAAAATTTTTCCATCAGGCGTTGATTCTCCGACATTTATGCCAAGCCTATTTTCTACATAGCTCAGTATTTCATCAGAACCTCTGAGCATGCATGAAATATTTGTGCATATGGATATTTCATGTTTTCCAACTTTTTTTGTTTGAAACATTGAATAAAATGAAGCAACTTCATATACATGAATCCTAGGGACATCAATGTACTCTGCGACTGCATCCATTAATTCGGATGTTAAAAAACCATGATTTTGATGCTGAGCAGCATGAAGAGAGCCAATAATAGCTGAGCGTTGTTTGTCATTTGGAAACTTTCCCAGCCAATGGTCGATTTCTTTAATGGTTTCAGATGTCAAAACTTCATTCATGTCTATCTATCAATTTCGCCGAAAACAATGTCTAGTGTGCCAATGATGGATACAACATCTGCCAACATATGTCCTTTTGACATTTCATCAATTGCTGCTAGATGTGCAAAGCTAGGCGCTCTGACTTTTAGTCGGTAGGGTTTATTTGCCCCATCAGAAAGTAAAAATACGCCAAACTCTCCTTTTGGATGCTCAATAGCTTTGTAAGTGTTACCTTCAGGTACAGAATACCCTTCAGTAAAGTGTTTAAAATGATATATCAAAGACTCCATATCATGTTTCATTGAGTCTCTATTTGGCGCTCTATATTTGTGATCTTCAATCATGACTGGACCTGGGTTATCTCTCAGCCATTTGATGCATTGTTGGACGATGAGATTTGATTGTCTCATTTCTTCAACTCTGACTAGATAACGATCATAACAATCACCATTGACACCAACAGGGATTAAAAAGTCTAGTTCATTATATACCTCATAGCTTTGATTTCTTCTGAGATCCCATTCAATGCCAGAACCTCTAAGCATTGGACCGGTAAAACCAAGTTGCATGGCTCTTTCAGGTGCCACGACTCCGATATCTACGGTTCGTTGCTTCCATATCCTGTTGTCTGTAAGAAGGGTTTCATATTCATCTACAAGAGATGGAAATCGGTTTGTAAAGTCTTCAATGAAATCAAGCAATGAGCCATCGCGGTTATAGTTCAATTTTTTAACTTTTTTCTCAGATATGAACTTGTTTGCTTTGTATTTTGGCATCTCATCAGGTAGGTCACGATACACTCCACCAGGCCTGTAGTATGTTGCATGCATCCTTGCACCTGATACAGCTTCATATGCATCATATAGGTCCTCTCGTTCTCGAAAGGTATAGAGGAATAAAGCCATTGCGCCAATATCAAGACCATGACAACCCAACCATAATAAATGATTCATGATTCTTGTGATTTCATCGTACATGACTCTGATATATTGCGCCCTTTTGGGAGGTTCAATCTCTAATAGACTCTCGATTGCAAGAACATAGGGATGCTCACAACACATCATTGAAACATAGTCCATTCTATCCATGTATCCGATTGAATGATTAAACGGTTTGATTTCAGCAAGTTTTTCCGTGCCTCTGTGTAGAAGGCCGATGTGTGGGTCGAGATTTGTAATGACCTCACCGTCCATCTCCATAATTAACCTTAAAACACCATGCGCTGCTGGGTGTTGTGGACCAAAGTTAAGCGTTAGATTGCTTTCAGTCATTTCGATCCCTTATGACTCTTGGTACACCTGGTCGAGTAGATATGGATACAGGCTGATATACAACCTCCTCCTTTTCTTCATCATATACCGCCTCGAGATTTCCATTGGTTGGGAAATCTTTTCTAAAAGGATGGCCAATGAAACCATAATCAGTCAGAATCCTTCGAAGATCTGGATGGCCATCAAAATGAATTCCCATCAAATCAAAAGCTTCTCTCTCAAACCAATCTGCACTGCTCCAAATATCAACAAGTGATGGCACTGATGGTGGATTGGACTCTGATGTAAAAACCTTCAAGGTTAATCTTTGATTATTTGAAACCGAGAGCAATTGATAAAAAACAGCAAATCTGCCTTTAAATGTCTCGTCAATTTCAGGAATAATTGTTGGTTTGACTGCCCGAGAATAGCCTGTGCTGGTGGCATTATTCGTTTTCCAATCCACATCGCCGTATGTCAGATAATCAACTGCAATGACATCCATTAATAATTCAAAAGATAGATTACTTTTAAGTGCTGTAGCCACTTCAATCAATTGCTCAGGATTTATTTTGATTTCAACATTAGACCGATTCATGGATACTTCAATTTCATATTTCTGAAGTACATCCTCTAAAGCCTTTGTGTCCGATTGCCTATCCATTTGCTATTGATTCTTCTTTTTTGATTTTTTCTTGAAGTTCTATGATTCCGTTGATTAGTGCCTCTGAAGTGGGAGGACAACCAGGTACATAAATATCGACTGGTATGATTTGATCACAACCTCTGACCACAGAATATGAGTGATGATAGTAACCACCTCCATTGGCACATGATCCCATAGAGATAACCCATTTGGGTTCTGCCATTTGGTCATAAACCTTTCTGAGTGCTGGCGCCATTTTATTAACCAATGTTCCAGCGACAATCATGACATCAGATTGTCTTGGGCTCGGCCTAAAGAATACTCCAAAACGATCTGTATCATATCTAGCTGCTCCTGCATGCATCATTTCAATAGCACAACAGGCCAAGCCAAAAGTCACAGGCCACATCGACCCGGTTCTAGCCCAATTTACGAGCTTATCAACTGAAGTGATGATGAACCCGGGACCCTGTTGATCGATTAAATTATTATCAGTCTCTAATCCCAATCCAAAGCTCCTTTGTTCCACTCGTACACAAATCCTATAACCAAAACAAGAAGAAAAATTACCATTGAAATAAGACCCACATGACCTATCTCATCAAGCGCTATTGCCCAAGGAAATAAGAAGGCAATTTCTAGATCAAAAATTATGAATAGGATGGCAACCAAATAATATCTCACATCGAATGGGATTCGGGCATCTTCAAATTCCTCAAAACCACATTCATAAGGGGACAGTTTTGCTTTAGTTTTAGCGCCTTTTCCGAAGAGAAATCCCAAGCCAAGCATTAATAAGCCAAGTACTCCAGCTATGATTATAAAAATTGCTATTGGCACGTAGTTTTCAAGCATCTCTATGGAAACTCTAAATGTGTCTTAAACCGCGATGAATTGTAACATCTTTTAGTTATTATCATTCAAAATTTTCGAGATTTTCTTAGAAATGGATTCTCTGCCGATGGCCGGACTCGAACCGGCACAGCTTACGCTACTGCCCCCTCAAGACAGCGTGTCTACCAGATTCCACCACATCGGCTAGAGTTTATTTATTCTTGCGGTATTTGAGGTAAATTTTGTGTTGTTTCATCCGGAAGAGAGATTGGTGATTCCACTTGATCCAGAACACTTTCAGAAACGACTGTCCCCTTATTCAAATATGCCAGCGTAAGGCTGGTTATAAAGAAAACTGTTGCGAGAACTGCTGTGGTTCTCGACAAGAAGTTTGCAGAGCCTTTTGCACCAAAAAGTGTCCCTGAAGCACCAGCACCAAATGCCGACCCCATGTCTGCTCCCTTTCCTTTTTGCAAAAGGATTAATACAACGATAAGTATCGCTGTGATTACGTGAAAACTTAATAATAGTGAATTTGCATTAGCCATTTCTTATTTCCTCCGCAATATTATATATTTTTAAAAATTCAGAAGCATCAAGTGATGCGCCACCGATTAAGCCTCCATGAATATGTTCCATTTGTAGTAATTCTTTTGCATTTGATGATTTCATGCTACCGCCATAAAGTATTGGGATCCTATTTGATGACATTTCACTCAATACAGAATTAATGTGTGCATGAACTTCATTTGCCATATCTGGTGTTGCTGTGAGTCCAGTACCGATTGCCCAAATTGGTTCATATGCGATTAGCATATTTGTATTTGCTGAAAATATTTCATTATCCAATACACTTCTGATTTGATCATTTATTACATCAAGAGTCTGGCCGGAATCTCTTTGTTCGATTGACTCACCTATACAGAGTATGGGAGTTATGTCTTGTTCAATGGCTTTGAGAAGTTTTAATCTTATCAGGTCATTTGATTCATTATGGTACTCACGTCTTTCTGAATGTCCGATGATTGCATATTTTGCTGACTGATCAGCAATCATCTTTCCAGAGCATTCACCAGTGTAAGCGCCAGAATCATGATGTGAGATATTCTGGACACCTACTTTTACAAAGCTTGGAGCTTTTTCTTTTACAGATTGTATATAAATATCAGGAGGACATATGATCATTTCATTGGAGTTTTTAAATTCTGATCCCAATGAAGCAAAGTATTCATCAATGAATGCCAATGATGCATTCATCTTCCAGTTTGCAGCAATGTAGAACTTTTTATCCATTTTCTTTAATGGTATTGATGATTTCTTTCGATAAAATACTGGCAACATCTTGGTCTTTATTTTCTATTGAAATTCGAATAAGTGGTTCAGTTCCCGATGGCCTAATGATAACTCGGCCTTCAGGATTTTTTGAATTTACCTCATTTGCAAGATCACTTAGGAAGTTTTCATTCGTATGTAATAAATTTTCAGTATCAATGTTTTCATTCAGGACGGGTAAAAGTTCTAAATCACTAACAAGCTCACTGATTTTTAATTCTTTAGTGAGAGATTCTTTAATAATTATCAGTGCAATTAATAATGCATCACCAGTAGGTGAGTATTCCGAGTTAATGATATGTCCCGATGATTCGCCTCCAATGATGGCACCGGTTTTTTTCATCATCGAATAAACATTCTTATCACCAACATCTGAACGATATAGATCAATATTCATATCCCGCAACTTCATTTCAAGACCTGAATTCGTAGTAATGGTACCAACAACTTTATGATTAAATGATTTATTAGAAATATTTGCCTTAGCAAGTATATAGAGTATCTGGTCTCCGTCTAAAATATTCCCTTTCTCATCTACAATCAAAATTCTGTCAGCATCACCATCGAGTGCTATTCCTAGGTTTGAGTCAGTCGCCACTACTGTTTTTCTGAGCGTCTCTGGGTGTGAAGATCCACAATCTAGATTTATGTTCTTTCCATTGGGCGAACAAGCAATTGGTATTACATCGGCACCTAAATCAAGTAAGACCTGAGGTGCTATTTTATAGGCAGCACCATTCGAAGCATCCACAACAATTTTAAACCCTTTGAGCGGTAAGTGATGATCGATGTCTGCAAATAGTGACATCAAAAGAGATTTATACAAACTTCTAGAAGTATTTGAGATTTTTGCTTTCCCAAGTGTTTCTGCAGTATTTGTTATGGGCGTATCAGAAAGTTTCGACTCAATGATGCTCTCGATCTCGCGATCAATTTTTTCACCTTGGTGATTGATGATTTTAATACCGTTGTATTCATATGAGTTATGTGAAGCGCTTATGACGATTCCAAAATCACAATTTTGTTTGATGGTGTAATACGCGATTGCTGGCGAAGGAAGCGGTCCTAATAGAATCACCTCTAAACCATGTGCAACAAAAGCAGATTCCAATGCTGACTCAAACATATAACCCGAGATTCGAGTGTCCTTACCAATTGCAACTTTGCCACCATTGGGAGTCATTACCTTAGCAATTGAAGATGCCAGTCTCATGGCAAAATCAATCGTCATCGGGTATTCACCGACCTTTCCTCTGATTCCATCAGTTCCAAATATTTTCTCTTTTTGTTCTTTCATCAGTAAGTCAAATTTATAAAGGGCTGTATTGTATAGCTTTGGCAGCTATTAAATCCACTATTTTTAAGGAGTTCGTTTAGAGCTTAGTGCTGTGTAGCTGGATCACCGATGTTTGGTGTTGATGNATCATCTTTGTCAGAATCATCAGAATTCCAGTCCTCNGGNGGCCTGGGTTCTTTATCGTTCATGATATCAGTGATCTGTGATTCTTCGATGGTTTCNTATTTCATNAGNGCATCAGCCATATTNTGAAGTCTTTTANTATGCTTNTNTANNATNTCAGTNGCGACTGAATAAGCTTGNTCAATNATNTTCCTNACTTCTTCATCAATTGTTTTNGCAGTTCCATCAGACATATGCTTGGTTTGTGTGACAGANCTTCCTANAAATACCTCGCCTTCATCTTCACTGTATGCAAGTGGGCCAAGTTTGTCTGATAATCCCCANTTAGTGACCATGTTTCTGGCTATTTCTGTTGCACGTTCNATATCATTTGAGGCNCCNGTAGTAACNGCGTCTTTTCCGAATATTATTTCCTCAGCNACNCTTCCACCGAATAANCTNGTNATTTGNCCNATGAGTCTCTTTTTACTGATGCTGTATTTNTCTTCTTCTGGAAGNAACATGGTTACACCCAAAGCCCTNCCCCTTGGAACGATNGTTACTTTATAAACTGGGTCGTGATCTTCTAGGTTTAGCCCAACAATGGCATGACCGGCTTCATGATAGGCAGTGAGTTTTTTTTCATCTTCACTCATAACCAATGACCTTCTCTCTGTACCCATCATGATTTTATCTTTGGCTTTTTCTAAATCATCCATGTTTACATATTTCTTGTTAGCTCTTGCAGCGATAAGTGCTGATTCATTGACTAAATTAGCTAAGTCAGCACCAGAAAATCCCGGGGTACCTCTTGCAATGATTGATGGCTTAACATTTTTATCGAGTGGGACTTTTCTCATGTGAACTTTTAAGATTTGTTCTCTTCCTCTGACGTCTGGCAGTGGAACGACAACTTGGCGATCAAATCTTCCTGGCCTTAATAGAGCAGCATCAAGTACATCTGGTCTGTTTGTTGCCGCAATGACAATGACACCAACATTGTCTTCAAAACCATCCATTTCAACCAATAGTTGATTGAGTGTTTGNTCTCTTTCATCATGTCCGCCACCTAATCCAGCNCCTCTTTGTCTACCGACAGCATCGATTTCATCTATAAANATGATGCATGGAGAATGTGCTTTTGCTTCTTGGAACATGTCTCTGACTCTAGANGCACCAACACCAACAAACATTTCAACAAAATCTGAGCCTGATATAGTGAAAAATGGAACCCTGGCTTCTCCAGCAATAGCTCTCGCAAGTAGTGTTTTTCCAGTTCCTGGTGATCCAACCATTAAAACACCTCTTGGTATTTTTCCACCCAATCTTTGAAACTTGGATGGATCTCTTAAAAATTCTACGATTTCAATGACTTCCTCTTTGGCTTCTTCAATGCCTGCAACATCAGCAAAAGTGACATTAACTTGATCTTCACCGAGTAACTTGGCCTTACTCTTGCCGAAAGACATGGCGCCTCTTCCACCGCCTATGCCACCTTGCATTTGACGCATGAAATATATCCACACACCGATTAATAAAATCACGGGGAATGAGTTGATAAGTAAACTGACAAATAAATTTTGTTCCTTTTGTGGACTGGCACTGATGTTTACGCCCGAACGATTTAGTTCTCCAATGAGAGCTGTGTTGTCGGTTTCTGGATTGTAGGTCACAAATCGGTCGCCATTTATTCTTTTTGCTCTAATGATTTCATTCTCAAAAACAACTTCGCTTATGTTTCCTGTTCTAACTAATTCAAGAAATGTGGAATAGTCCAGCGTTTGCTGTCGCATAGAATTAGGAGAGAATGATTGGAAAAAAGATAGCAAGGTGATGGCTATCACTATCCATAGAAGTGTGTTCTTAAAGAAGTTGTTCATAAATCAATTATACCTAATGTTTTTTGCTATCACGTAGGTTTCTCTGCTCTCTTTCCTTGATGACTTTGGTTTGAAGTAGTTAATTCTTTCGAAATTTTCTTTCAATTCAGATTTAAATTCTTCAAATCCATGGCCAATAAAAACCTTCATGACAAGCGTCCCATTAGATATAAGTCCAATTTGGGAAAATTCAAGGATTGCATCAGCAATGTTATAAAATTTAAATTGATCGCTCACCTTGTTTCCAGTCTTATTGGGCGACATATCAGAAATTACAAGGTCAAATTTATTTCTATTGTTCTTCTCAAATATTAAATCTTGAATTTCTTTATCCTCAATACTTCCCTGTATAAAGGTTACTCCTTCGATTGGATCCATTAAATTGATATCAAGTGCTAATAAATTTCCAGAACGAATCTTATTTCTAGCATATTCACTCCATCCGCCTGGAGTAGAGCCAATATCTACCAGAGATTTTACATTTTTAAATATTTTGAATTTCTGATCAATTTCTAAAAGTTTATATACTGACCTTGATCTATAGCCTCTCAGTTTAGAGTCTTTAACAAAAAAATCCTCAGACTGGGACTTCCTCCAATGACGATTGGACATAACTCAATGATAAGAAATATCTGTAACCTGAAATCTTTGGGTATTTTCAGGAGATTTAAGTTCGACCAAGTCATCGATGCTTTTTCCAATCATTGCTCGTGATAATGGTGATTTGTATGAGAGTAAACCATTATCAATATCAGACTCATCCTCACCAACAATTTTGTAAGTGACGACATTGCCATTATCAATATTAAGTAAAGTTACTGTACTTCCAAATATGATCTTATTGGAAACGGAAAGCTTGGTTACGTCTATGATTTCTGAGTTAGATAGTTTTGATTCAATTTCAGCTATTCTTCCTTCAATGAAACTCTGTTTTTCCTTTGCAGCATGATATTCAGCATTTTCCTTCAAGTCTCCGAATTCTCTTGCTGTAGCGATAGCTTTTATGATTTCTGGTCTATCAACTGATTTAAGATTCTTCAATTCTTCACGAAGAAGTTCTGCACCTCTGACTGTCATGATTGCCCTATCCATTTTCTTTATTATAGTCTTGAAGTCGGTTAACTGAAATATCTCCAAGAAAATCAAAAGAAGAAAGCGTCGCATAAGCAGCTTCAAGACTTGTGTAATAGGTAATTCCAGAGATCACGGCTTCTGCTCTTATTGAAAATGATTCTTCGATGGACTGCTTACCTTCTGTTGTGTTGATTATAAGTTCTATATCTTTGGATTTGATTAGCTCTACGATGTGTGGCGAACCTTCTCTGACTTTATTAATTTGCTGACATTCGATATGATTTTCATTTAAGAAATTTGCTGTTCCAGTTGTTGCAATGATTTCAAATTTTTCATTTGAAAGAAATCGACCGAGCTCAATCAATTTTTCATTCTTATCAGGCTCTCTAACTGAAATAAACACCTTACCCTTATCAGGTATATGAATACCGGCAGCATATTGAGATTTAATATATGCTTCACCAAATGTTTTCCCTGTGCCCATAACCTCACCAGTGGATTTCATTTCAGGACCAAGTATTGGATCCGTATCTGGAAACTTATTGAAAGGAAATACTGGTCCTTTGACGGAATAAAAATCAGGAATGATTTGATCAAGATAACCTTGCTCTTTAAGGCTGATTCCAATCATAACTTTTGCAGCTATTTTAGCAAGTTGAAGACCAGTTGCTTTAGAAACAAATGGTACCGTACGAGATGCTCTAGGATTAACCTCTAAGACAAATATCTTATCTTTTCTGACAGCAAATTGAGCATTAACGAGACCAATAACACCAAGTTTTTTTGTAAATTCCTTCATTTGTCTGATGATCTCTCTTTGTAACTCATTCGACAGACTGAAGGCTGGGATAGAACAAGATGAGTCACCAGAGTGAACGCCAGCTTGTTCAATGTGCTCCATCAGTCCGCCGATTAGAATATTCTTTCCATCTGAAACTGCGTCGATATCAACTTCAATAGCTTTATTCAGGAAATGATCCAATAAAACTGGTGATTGATTAGATACTTTTACTGCCTCTGTCATATAAGTTTTTAACTCATCATCGTTGTAAACGATTTCCATTGCTCTGCCACCTAAAACATAAGATGGTCTGACGACTAGTGGATATTCAACTCGTTTTGCATTGACAATAGCTTCTTCCAAATTGGTTGCAACTTCATTGTATGGTTGCAATAGGTCTAATTCTTGAACCATTGATTTAAATAACTCTCTGTCCTCAGCTTGGTCAATTGACTCTGGTTGTGTTCCGATGATTGGTGCGCCTGCGTTCTTTAATGCTTGAGCAAGTTTCAAGGGAGTTTGCCCGCCAAACTGAACAATAACACCTTTTGGTTTCTCNAGATCAATCACCGACATGACATCTTCAAAAGTCAATGGCTCAAAATAAAGTCTGTCAGAAGTGTCATAGTCAGTCGATACGGTCTCAGGGTTGCAATTAATCATGATTGATTCATATCCTGCGTCACTGACGGCCATAGCAGCATGAACGCAACAATAGTCGAATTCTATACCCTGTCCAATTCTATTTGGACCACCCCCAAGGATGATAATCTTATCTTTTGATGATGGCATTGATTCGCATTCTTCATCGTAGGTTGAATACAAATAAGCTGTGGTCGTTTTAAACTCAGCAGCACATGTGTCAACTCTTTTATATACCGGAACAATTCCTTGAGAGATTCTAAGATTCCTAATATCGATCTCATTCACCGATAGAAGGTCTGCCAATCTTGCATCTGAAAATCCTTTGGATTTTAGAGATTGCATCGTCTCATTGTTTATTGAATCAATTTCTTTATTTTTAAGTTCTGATTCAATATTCATCAAATCTTCTATGTATACTAAGTACCAGGGGTCAATCTTTGTTAGACCATAGATCTTATCGAGACTGTAACCCTCTCTGAACGCTTGAGCAACATAAAGCAAGCGGTCTGGGTTCGGATTCGATAGTCGTTCATCAAAGTCTCCCTCAACATCCATATCGGTGAAACCATCGTGATTGTTCTCAAGACTTCTGATTGCTTTTTGCAGTGATTCTTGAACATTCCTTCCGATTGCCATGGCTTCGCCAACGGACTTCATTTGTGTAGTCAGTCCTGGATTGGCTCCTGGAAATTTTTCAAAAGTGAACTTTGGTATTTTTGTAACAACATAGTCTATGGTTGGTTCAAATGAAGCTGGAGTAAGCCCTCCTGTTATATCGTTAGAGAGTTCATCCAAAGAGTATCCAATGGCAAGTTTTGCAGCAATCTTTGCGATTGGAAATCCAGTTGCCTTTGATGCCAATGCTGATGATCTCGATACTCTTGGATTCATTTCAATTACGATCATCCTTCCGTTATCTTGATTGACTGCAAACTGAACATTTGATCCGCCAGTGTCAACCCCTATACGTCTGAGTATTGCGATGGAGTAATCACGCATGACTTGATATTCCTTATCAGTAAGCGTCTGTGCTGGTGCGACTGTTATTGAATCTCCTGTATGAACGCCCATCGGGTCTACATTTTCTATTGAACAAATAATGATGGCNTTGTCATTCTTATCTCTGACCACCTCCATTTCATACTCTTTCCAACCCAGAAGAGACTCTTCAATTAAAACTTCAGTGGTTGGAGATAACTCTAAACCTCTTTTTACAATGGTTATAAGCTCTTCTTCATTGTTAGCGATTCCACCGCCGCTGCCTCCTAGTGTGAATGATGGTCTGATGATCATTGGATAGCTGATGGTATTTGCAATACTGATCGCCTCTTCCAATGTATTTGCTATTTCTGATTTGGCAACATCAATATTGATCTCCCCCATTGCAACCTTGAAGAGCTCTCTATCTTCTGCTGTATCAATGGCCTCCTTCGAAGCACCAATCATTTCGACATTGTACTTTTCAAGAATTCCTCTCGATGCAAGATCAAGTGCTGTATTGAGAGCGGTTTGACCTCCCATGGTAGGCAAAAGTGCATCCGGTCTTTCCTTGTCTATAATTTTTTCAAGTGTTTGCCAGTTGATTGGCTCAATATAGATTGAATCTGCCACATCTGGGTCGGTCATGATGGTCGCAGGATTTGAATTGACCAGTATGATTTTATAGCCTTCTTCTCTGAGTGCCTTGCAGGCTTGTGTCCCTGAATAATCGAATTCACATGCTTGACCAATAATGATAGGCCCTGCCCCAATGATTAATATCGATTCTATGTCAGTTCTTTTTGGCATGATTTATTTTCGAGATGAATTTTTGAAACAAGGGTTGAATATCATGAGGTCCTGGGCTTGCCTCAGGATGGCCTTGGAAACTAAACGCATTCTTGTCATTCAATTCAATGCCCTGGATGGATTGATCAAATAATGACTTATGTGTGACTTTAACATTCTCTGGAATTGTCATTTCATTGACAGTAAANCCGTGATTTTGACTCGTGATGTAAACAATACCTGTCTGAGTGTCTATCACAGGATGATTTGCACCATGGTGACCGAATTTCATTTTCTCTGTTTTCGCACCTGATGCGAGTGCCAATAATTGGTGACCGAGACATATTCCAAATATTGGTATGTCNGCTTTNAGCANTTCTCTGATACATTTTATAGCATAATCACATGGTTCTGGATCTCCAGGACCNTTNGATAAAAANACACCGTCAGGGTCATGCTTCATCACCTCATCAAATGAAGACTGAGCAGGTAACACAGTTACCTTGCATCCATTTTTGGAAAGCAAATTGAGAATGTTAGTCTTTACGCCAAAATCAATCGCAACAACATGGCATTGCTGGTTTGTTGAATCAGCTGTTGATGAAAAAATGTATGGACTCTTGGTTGATACCTCTTTAGCAAGGTCCAATCCGGCCAAACCTGAGAATGACTTTGCTTCAGATAATGCTTCATCGATAGTTAATCCATTTGATGACAAACAAGCATTCATTGAGCCATGATTTCTTAAATGATTGGTCAATTTTCTGGTATCGATATTAGATATTCCTACAATCTGATTTTTCAATAAAAAATCTTCAAGGCTGAGTTGATTTCTCCAATTACTTGAAATTGGGGAGCTTTCTCGAATCACTAAGCCAGAGCAGAAAGAATCATTGCTTTCATTGTCTTCGTCATTTGTTCCTGTATTGCCGATGTGAGGATAGGTTAGGGTAACAATTTGTTTATGATATGAAGGATCTGTGATGATTTCCTGATATCCAGTCATTGCTGTATTGAAAACGACTTCACCAACAGAATGAGACTCAATGCCAATAGACTTGCCAGAGAACTTAGTGCCATCTTCAAGTATCAGTAATGCGTCTTTCAAATTTCTTCCTTCAGTACCTATTTGGGTTCTAAAAAAGGGAAGGACTTTATGAGTCCTTCCCTTGAGAAGTTTGGAACCAGAACTATATTAGGTTCAAATTAGTCTGATGTCATCAAAAAAATATTTTATTCGCTTATTCTTTTAAAAAAGTCACTGACACTTTCTGTCCATGATTTCTTATTCGGTCGATGATCTGTTTTACTGTTATTGATTGAATAATCAAAATTTCTGAGAATTTCTTTTTGTTCATCGCTTAAGTTAATCGGTGTTTCAACTTGAACAGTGCAATATAGATCACCATAGAAATTCTCTCTATAGGATTTAATTCCTTTGCCTTTTAAGCGAAATGTTTTTCCTGATTGAGTTTCTGCAGGAATTGTTAAGTTTACTGCGCCATCGATTGTCGGAGCCTCTACAACACCGCCTAGAACCGCTTTACCGAAACTGATTGGAATAGTACAAATCAGATTATTGCCTTCGCGTTCAAATATCTCATGCTTCTTTACAGTTACATCAACATATAAATCACCCGAAGGTCCACCTTTAACACCTGCCTCGCCTTCGCCTGAAAGTCTAATACGGTCCGCATTATCAACACCAGGCGGAATTTTTATCGCAATGGTTCGATTGCTTCTCTTCCTTCCAGCGCCAGAACAGTCTGAGCAAGGATCTTTTATCATTTCACCAGACCCTCTACATTCTGGGCAAGTTTGCTGTAATGTAAAAAAGCCCTGCTGAACTCTGACTGCACCTCTGCCGTCACACTTTACACAACGCGTTGCAGTTGTTCCTTTTTTTGCTCCTGAACCATTACAAATATCACACTGATTATATGATGGGATATCAACATTAATTTTGTCACCAAAAACCGCCTGCTCAAGTGTCAGATTGATTTCATATCTGAGGTCGGATCCTCTTTGAGCTGAAGATCTTCGAGTTTGCCCTCTTCCTCCGCCAAAAATATCTCCAAAAACATCTCCAAAAATATCATTGAAAGCATCTCCTGGATTGAATCCACCGCCCATACCGCCTTGAGGATTGACTCCTGCATGTCCAAATTGATCATAAGCGGCTCGTTTTTGTTTGTCTGATAATATGGCATAAGCCTTTTGTATGGATTTAAACTTCTGTTCAGATGCTGAGTCACCAGGGTTTCTATCAGGATGATATTTCATGGCAAGCTTTCGATACGCTTTCTTTATATCAGCATCTGATGAATTCTTCTCGATGCCTAAAGTTTGATATAAATCTTGTTCACTCATTGTTTTTTCCAAATATAACCAGACAGGGCATTAAAACCCTGTCTGATTTAGTGTTGATGCGTTTTTATTTAATGAGTATTTTTATTCTCTTCAGAATCAACTTCCTCATATTCAGCATCAAC
>PBEI01000017.1 GCA_002718375.1 Gammaproteobacteria bacterium | reverse complement strand
GCTACAAATGTTGCTCCTAATGTTATTGCAATCTGACATGGGTCAATTGGAATATGCTTATTAGATGCACCTTTTTTTGCCGTAGATCCTACATCAGCAGAAGCAGAAAACTGGCCCTTAGTTAGCCCATAGACACCATTGTTCTCGATAACATACAACATATTTAAATTCCTTCTAATTGCATGCGAAAACTGGCCCATGCCAATTGATAATGTATCCCCATCACCTGATACACCAATGCAAAAAAGCTCTCTATTTGCAGCATTGGCCCCAGTGGCAACAGAAGGCATTCTTCCATGCACTGAGTTAAAACCATGCGATTGATTTGCGAAGTATGCTGGTGTTTTCGAGGAGCATCCGATGCCACTCATTTTTATCATCCGATGGGGCGGTATATTTAAATCGAAGACTGATTGGATGATTGCGCCTGTAATCGAATCGTGCCCACAGCCTGCGCAAAGAGTTGACATTGCACCTTCATAATCAGTAAAAGTCATTCCAAGCTCATTCTTGGTGAAATTCTCTCCATATATTTTAGGTTTCTTTATGTAGCTCATCCTTTCTTACCTTTAGAAACTTCTTTCATAATTCTTTCTACTATATCCTTAGAGAAAATTGGTATTCCATTATATAAACGAATTGATTTAAGTTTTTTTGTATCACAGGAAGTCTCGGTTTGTATGAGTTTTTTTAGTTGGCCGTCACGATTCTGCTCTATTATAAATACTATTTCATGCGCATTAATGAACTTCTCCACCTCTTTAGAAAATGGAAATGCTCTCACTCTAAGATAATTGAAATCATTTCCTTCTTTTGACATGACATTTCTTGCTTCTCTGATCGCATCATCACAACTACCGATGCTGAGTATTGCCATTTTATTTTTCTTTTTAAAATCTTTGATTGGGCTAGGCACCAATGACTTAGCTGTCTCCCATTTGATGAGTAATCGATCTACCACATCTTGATACTCGTTTGCGTCTTCAGTATATCCACCGAATTTATTATGACCTGAGCCTCTTGTAAAATATGCCCCTTTAGGGTGAGCTCCAGGAATAGTCCTGTATGGAATTCCATCTCCATCAGAATCTAAATAACGGTGGAATTTTTCGATACCCTCGAGCGTATCCCTATCCAAAACTTTTCCTCTATTAGGTATGTATTTATCATCCCATTCTAGGTTTTTAATCATCCAGTCATTCATTCCAATATCTAAGTCAGATAAAACAAATACAGGTGTTTGAAGTTGCTCAGCAATATCAAATGCATCCACAGATAAGTAAAATGCTTCTTCAGGATTCGCTGGATATAAACAAACGTGTTTTGTATCCCCATGTGAAGCATAAGCGCAAGATAAAATATCACATTGTTGAGTCCTAGTTGGCATGCCTGTAGATGGTCCAGTTCTTTGAACATCAAAAATCACTGTTGGAATTTCAGCATAATAGCCAAATCCGATAAATTCATTCATAAGAGATACGCCCGGACCGCTCGTTGGTGTAAATGATCTTGCCCCATTCCATCCGGCACCTAAAGCCATCCCTATTGCAGATAATTCATCCTCTGCTTGTATTACTGAGAAATTATTTTTCTTTGTATCCTCGTCAATTCTAAAGGCTGAACAATACTTATTAAAAGCATCCATTAATGATGTTGATGGAGTTATTGGATACCAGGAGCCTACTGTTGCTCCTGCATACAGACAACCTAATGCTGCAGTAGAGTTTCCATCAAGCATAAAATAGCCTTTTGTTTTATCTGAAGTGACTGTCTTAAATGGGAGCGGACAATTAAAGTTATCTTCTGCATACTCAAATCCCATCATGAGAGCTTGTTTATTTGCATCAATCAAATGGGTCTTTGATCCGAAAGTGTCTAGCAACAATTGTTCAATCACTTTCATGTCCATCCCAAGTAATGCCGCTAATACACCAACATAAGTTGTGTTTTTCATCAAAGTTCTAGACCTTGCCGAATCGAATGCTTCGTTACACATTTTCGCAAGTGGGACACCTAGAACGGTTATATCATCTCGAATCATCAGTGTTTCTCTTGGCCAAGTAGAGTCATAAATTAAATATCCTCCAGGCTCAATATCTTTTAAATCTTGCTGATAAGTTTGCGCATTCATTGCAACCATGATATCGACTCTCCCTGAAGGGGCTAAATAACCATTCTCATTTATTCTGACTTCATACCATGTCGGCAAGCCTTGAATATTAGAAGGAAAGTAGTTCTTACCAACAACAGGGATGCCCATGCGGAAGACGCTCTTCATAAACATACCATTAGCACTAGAGGAGCCAGTGCCATTTACATTAGCAAACTTTACAGTGAAGTCATTATTTGATGGACCATTCATTAAACGGCCTTTTTGGTCTTTTCGATAGCATCAAATGCTTCATCGCTTGCATAAGGCACTTCCAATGTGAACTTCTTCATATCCCAAGCAGCTGTTGGGCATCGCTCTGCGCATAGGCCACAATGAATACATATATCCTCATCCTTGACCATTACCCTTCCAGTTTGAGGAAGGTCTTTTGAAATAAAAATATCTTGATCATAATTGTCTGCTGGCGTTTTAATTTTTTTTCTGATTTCCGACTCTTCATCATTCTCAGTAATGGTTAAGCAATCCACTGGACAAATATCAATGCATGCATCACATTCAATACAAAGACTTGCAACGAAATCAGTCTGAATATCGCAATTTAGACATCGCTCTACCTCTCTTTTGAACTGACCAGTATCATAACCAAGCTCAACTTCAATATGGATATTCTTGAAACGATTTTCCATCNNAATAGTCGGNACTTCATGTCTTTTNTCATATCCGAAATCATTGCTATAACTCCACTCGTGCATTCCCATCTTNGCCGTNACTAAGTTCATTCCATGCGGCAACCTATCNGTCAATGATTCATTGTTNCAATACTTATGAATNGAAATTGCTGCNTGATGNCCTTGTGCAACGGCNTCAATAATATTNTTAGGTCCGAATGCTGCATCACCAGCAAAAAANANNCCCTTGAGAGTTGATTCATATGTTATTGGGTCTACGGCTGGAACTTCCCATTGATCAAATTNAATCCCAAGATCTCTNTCAATCCANGGAAANGANTTTTCTTGNCCAATGGCTANNATNACTGTGTCACATGGNATAATTGTTTCATCAACTTTTTTAGATTGTTTTTTTCCATCNTCGTCNANTGAATATTCCATNACGGAGAAACGCATGCCAACTAGCTTTCCGTCTTCAACNATATATTCTTCTGGAGAATGGCATAGAACCAANTCAACATTCTCNTCNANTGCNGGCTCNAGTTCCCAATCTGATGATTTCATCGCATGTCGCTCTCCGCGATAAATNACTTTCACATCTTTTCCNCCNANNCTNAGNGANGTTCTACANCAATCCATNGCAGTNTTNCCGCCACCAATNATCANGACTNTNTCNCCNACTTCATCAATNTGNTCAAATGCCACTGACTCNAACCAAGCAATNCCAATATGAATTTGATCGGTATCGTATCTNCCNGGNAAGTCAAGNTCNCTNCCTTTTGGNGCTCCTGTGCCTACTAATACTGCGTCATAATCTTCATCTAAAAGATTTTTCAAGCTTTCTATTGGATGATTCAAGTGTAGATTAATGCCTTGTTCTACAATCACATCAAATTCTTCATCAATCACCTCTGGCGGTAATCTGAATTTTGGTATGTTACTCCTTATCAACCCCCCCATTTCAGAAAGTGATTCAAAAACATCCATCTCGTAGCCAAGCGGTAGGAGATCATTTGCGACTGTCATTGAGGCACATCCTGCACCAATGATGGCAATCTTTTTTCCATTTTTTTCGATCGGAACTGGTGGAAGATATGGTTTAAAGTCATCTTTGAGATCGCCCGCAACCCTTTTTAGTCTGCATATTGCAACTGGCTCTTCATCGACTCTTGCTCTTCTGCAGACTGGTTCACATGGTCTATCACAAACCCTTCCCAAAATTCCAGGAAAAACATTCGATTCTCTATTTAAAAGATATGCTTGTGTATACTCACCCTGTGCTATGTGTCTGATATAACCAGGAACATCTGTGTGTGCAGGACATCCCCATTGGCAATCAACGACCTTGTGGTAGTAATCTGGATTTTTTGTGTTTGTAGGTTGCATGACCTGGTTAGCGTTCTATAAACGTAATATGATTCGAAAATTAAACGTAAAAAGTTTTATTTTTATTGTCTCTAACAACCCTCTTGGATTAACAAACAAGATTATATATCTAGATCTATGAAAAAACGATACTTTTTGGATGCAAAATTTAATTTTACTGGGGCTGGAATTCTAATCTTTTTCCCTGTGGTTCAGTCAGCACTTTACCTTTTTCATAGATCTTGATTCCATTGACCAATGTCATCTCAATTGAGGAATTGAAAGAATGGTCTACAAAGGGGCTCCAGCCACATTCATACATAATATTGTCTTTCGTTACTTTGAACTTGCTATTTGGATCAACCAGAACTAGATCAGCCCAGTAGCCTTCCCTGATGTATCCACGATCTTTGATCCCGTATCTATCTGCAACAGCATGGCTTGTTTTTTTAACAATAACTTCAATAGGTATTTCATTCTTTTGGCTAATCTCAAGCAAAGCGAGAAGAGAATGTTGAACAAGCGGTATTCCGGAGGGGCAGTCTGGATAAGGTCTTTGCTTTTCCTCAATTGTATGTGGAGCATGATCAGTAGCGATTATATCAATACGATCCTCTTTTAAGGCATTGATCAATGCTAATTGATCATCCATGGTTTTTATCGCTGGATTACAAACTACCTTACTTCCTAACTGATCATATGCACTGTCATTAAAATATAGATGATGAACACAAACTTCGGCTGTGATTTTCTTTTTGTGATCACCAATCTCAAAAAGCTCCATTTCCTTTGCAGTAGTCAAATGAAGGACGTGTAAATTTGAGTTGTGTTTTTTGGCAAGATTCACTGCCTTGGATGAAGATTTATAACAACAATCCACGGATCTTATATTCGGATGTTCTTCAATTGGGATATTCCCATTGTATTTTTGCCTGGCAGTTTCTAGGCTCTTTTCTATCATTGGGGTATCCTCACAATGCGTAACAATAAGCACTGGTGACTTTGCAAAAATAGACTCAAGAGCATTCTCGTCATCGACGAGGAGATTACCTGTTGAGGCCCCCATAAAGATCTTTACTCCACAAGCCTCTCCGGGCTGAAGTGACTGAATCTCATCAATATTATGATTGCTTGAACCCATATAGAAAGCATAGTTTGCATGTGCTTTACCTTTTGCAATCTCATATTTCTGAGATAAGAGATCTCTAGTCAGTGTCGGTGGATTGACATTTGGCATATCCATAAAAGAAGTCACACCTCCAGCAACTGCAGCCATCGATTCAGAACGAATTCCCCCTTTATGTGTCAATCCTGGCTCTCTAAAATGAACCTGATCATCGATAAGACCAGGAAGAAGAAGCTTTCCACCTGCATCAATAACCTCTGTGCCTTCAGAAGCTGAAATCTTTTTTCCTATTGCCGCAATCCTTCCATCCTTGATCAGGATATCTTCTTCTGAACTATTACCCTCATTTACAATTGTGGCATTGATAATTAGTATCGCTTGAGCAGTCATAAAGTTATTATAAGAATGAATTTAATTTATTGATTATGATTGACCTTAAGTATGTTTGCAAAAACTAAAACATTTTATGGTTGGTATGTAGCTATTAGCTGCAGCTTGGTTTACTTCTTTGTAAATTCGATGACGCTTTTCGTACCGCAGAACTTATTTCCAAGATTGATGGAAGAATTCTCAATCAATCAAGCCGAGGTGAGTTTGACTGTTGCCAATACTCTCTTTTATGCTTCATTCCTTTCACCCATTTCAGGAATCTTAATTGACAAATATGGTGTAAAAATAGTCATAAGAATTGGAATTATTATTATGGCTCTTATTTACAGCTTCTATCCATTCGCAAGTTCAATTGACACCCTATACAGACTCCACATCCTAATGGCAGTTGGTCTAGTCATGTCTGGGCTTGGGCCAAACGTGATCATTGTATCTCGATGGTTTAGAAAACACCGTGGTAAAGTCGTTGGAATGGTGGTTGCGAGCTCAAGCTTGGGAGGTGCAACCATGCCATTAATGATCTCTCCAATAGTCAATAACCCCGACTTTGGATGGCGATGGGGTTTTGGTCTGCTTGCTGTTCTTTTTTGGTTATTTGCTGTAGTACCAGTATATAAAGTGATAAAACCTGATCCTGAATCAATGGACTTAAATCCTGATGGACACGAATCAAACCAATTGGGTGAAACTGAAGCCAAAGAAAATGTTCCTCTGAAACAAGCCCTTCTCTCAAGGGCTCTTTGGTGTCTTGGAATTGGTTCAGCATGCTTATGGTTTTCCATTCAGGGCTTGAATAGTCAAATATCAATCTTTTTTGAGCAAGAGGCTGGATTTACAGCTCAACAATCAGTCTTTCTTTTCTCAATTCTTTTTTGGTTCAGCTTTATCGGAAAATTTGGATTTGGAGCTCTCAGCGATAAACTTCCAAAAAGGACTGTTTTATTATTAAGCTCAATCGTTTTATTTCTTGGATCTTTGCTTTTGTTTGATTTTACAGATTATCAGCTTTCGCTCACAAGAAACACGACTCAGCTAAGCCTCTTCACAATATTCTTCGGACTTGGTTTTGGGGGTAGCTTTAGTATGATTCAACTCGTAGCTGTTGAAACCTTTGGTAAAGCTTATCTTGGAAGAATTCTAGGCATCATTACCCTGATTGACGGTCTAGGAGCAGCCTATGGCACGAAACTTTTGAGTGAACTTGCGGTTGATTCTGGAAGTTACTTTTTACCCTTTGGAGTGGTCTCAGCAGTGACATTTTTTGCAATCATTAATGTTCTTTTTATAAAACCATTGGAAATCCAGAGCGACAAGAGTGATTCAAATTTGTAAACAATACAAATTGTCGCTAGCCTAGTATTAATATTAAAGGGGGATCAAAAGTGTTCAATATAACACCAATGTCAGGAGGATGTGGTGCTGAGGTATCTGGCGTCAAACTTTCTGAGCCAATGAAAAAGGATGAAAAAAAGTTACTTGAAGAAGCATGGTTAGAATATCAAGTCCTTTTTTTTAGAAACCAGCCTCTAACACCACAGCAGCATGTAGATTTTGCTACGAACTTTGGAGAACTCCAAGGTCCAGGATATATGCCAACATTGGATGATTATCCTAATGTTTATGTACAAGAGTATCCTGATCTTTTTAAAGGCATTGTTTCAGATGTTGATTGGCATATTGATGCGTCATTCCTAGAAAAACCGCTTAAAGGTGCTGTTTTATATGCGATTGATGTTCCAGAAACTGGTGGAGATACTACTTGGGTTAATTTATATGAAGCCTATGATTCATTGTCTGACTCGATGAAGGCACTTTGTGGCAACCTAACCGCTGTGCATGATAACTTTCACAAAAATCTTCTTAGTGT
This sequence comes from Gammaproteobacteria bacterium, assembly GCA_002718375.1. The sequence continues at coordinate 15,472 of PBEI01000017.1, read as the reverse complement.
CATTGAAACATATGGAAGCAAAGGGTACGAGATGGCGAGAAAGGCAACGCCTCCGAGAGAGCATCCATTGGTTTGTACTCACCCTCAGACGGGTAAAAAGTGTCTTTTTTACAGTGAACTTATGGTTTCTCATTTTAAAGAGCTCACTGCAGGTGAAGGACAATATCTCAGAAGCTTTCTTATCGATCACATAAAGAAACCCGAATTGGCGTGTAGGTTTAAATGGGAAAATCATTCAGTGGCATTCTGGGATAATCGCTGTACTGCACACAGAGGGATATTCGATTTCGGAGATGCTCACCGATTGATGCACAGAGTTGCTATTCAGGGTGAAACAAAACCAAGTTAAATATGTGGATTAAGAAGTTTCATAAAGATGATACGGATGATTTAAGATCTCCGATTCCAACTCAAGTAGTATCAAATGAAGAATATTTACCAAGGCCTCAGACCCCTGATCAGAAAAAGGTTGAGGCCATCATTCATGAAATGGCAGAAACATATGGTAAGAAAGCGGGCCTATCTAGAAGAGATTTTCTAAAAACAGCCAATGGTATGGCACTCGCATTTGTAGCCATGAATCAGGTCTTTGGAAACTATTTCCAAGCCCATGCAGATGAACTGACAGATATAGATGCAATCTCTGAAATGATGGTTAGAAATCAGTTCATCTTTGATGTTCAAACCCACCATGTCGCAACTGGGAAAACAGAACCTCTTGGTTTTAGAATCATGGCATGGCCATTCAATGAAGACCTCAAAGGAAAAAAACCAGCAAATGATGATCTGAGGTTTAATAATTATGTCAAAGAAGTATTTCTAGACAGCGAAGTCTCAATTGCATGCTTAAGCGGCATTGCTTCAAAGGTTCTTGATGTCATTAATGTTGATGAAATGGTTGAATCACGAAATACTGTTAATAACATGGCAGGATCAAATCGGATGGTTTGCCATGGTCCCATAGCACCATATATTCCTAATTTCATGGAAGAAGCAGAAAGACAAGCAACTGAGCTCAATGTTGATGCTTGGAAATTTTATACTGGGGTTTTCAATATTGATGAAGAATACAGCTGGTGGATGGATGATGAAGAGCTCATCTATCCTTTCTATGAAAAAATTAAATCATGGGGGAAAAATATTGTTTGTGCCCATAAAGGCTTGCCATTCAGACCTCCTAGGCCTGGAGAAACAGATTTCACTCACCCCAGAGATATTAAAAAAGCTTCAAAAGATCATCCTGAAATAAATTTTGTGGTGTATCACTCTGGCTTCAGAGATCAAAATATGAGTCTACCGCCAGAAGATAGTTATTTGGATGAAAATGCATATCTCCCTTATACGACTGATTTATGCAAAGACAGAATTGAAAATCCTCATATGAATAATGTCTATATGGAGCTTGGTACTACCTTTGGTCATACTGTTATTACTCATCCAAAAATCTGTGCTCACCTTCTTGGGCAGATAATTAATGCATTTGGAGTTGATCGTGTCTTGTTCGGTACAGATGCTATTTGGTGGGGCTCACCTCAATGGCAAATTGAAGCATTCAGAAGATTCCAAATTCCAGAAGAGATGCAAGAAAAGTTTGGCTATCCAGAAATTACCGATGATGACAAAGCAAAAATACTTGGTCTTAATGCAGCTAAACTTTATTCAATAGATGTTCCATCAACCATCCAAAAAACCTCGAATGACCGAATGGCCCAACTAAAGAATGCTTATCTAGCTGAGGGCGGAAAGCCCAGCAATAATATTTATGGCTGGGTGATGAGCTAGTCCTTTGGGCTCAAATCAATCGGCTTACCCTGCATGNGATCGACATTATTTATACCCAGTAATTTTGAAATTGTTGGAGCTATATCGGTCATATGAACCGGGCCGATTCTCTTATTCATCACTCCAAGACCAATTGCACCGAAAATCGCATGCATCTCATTGAGATTCGGATCATATCCATGCATACCTTTTGGGCCATCATTAGAATTATTAAACATATAGGGAGGCTCTGTGGTGACAATTAAATCACCTGTTCGAGTTGGATGTTTCATATGAAAGCTCTCTGGAAGAGTGTCTGCTGTATAGACCATTATGTTCTCTTGACTAGAAAGCAATTTTTGTGCATTTTTCCAATCTGATTCACTATCAATGAATACATGTGCCACCGCAGGTCCTGCTGAAATGATGTAATCGATCTCAAGAGTATCCAGTATTGATTTCAGAGAAATGTATCTGCTCACATCTATCATTCCATGGTCACTCACCAACAAAAGGGTGACATATTGCCATGCATTGATCTCTTCCAATCGAGAGAACAATAAACTCAACATCTGATTTTGTCTGACCGTCTGTTCGTAAATCTTTTTATGCTTTGTGCCATAAATATGTCCAACTGAATCTGTTCCATCCCAATAGGTCATGATTAGCTTTGGCCTGACCTCTTCATCCATATCTAGCCATGCGCTGACTTGATCAATTTTTTCTTCTTCCTTTATTTCTGCGTCGAAAGGAGCATATTTATATGTTGCTTGCCAGCCATTCCAATCGGTCTCTGAGCCAACCCAAAAATATATACCGGTTGTAATGTTTTGCTGTTCCGCTAGAACCCATATTGGTGGAACATTGATCAGGTTAGCGTCATCTGGATAACTGTGGAAACCAGTTTCTCGATCATAAAAAGANTTATGAAGAATGCCATGGCGATCAGGATGCACGCCCGTTGCCATGCTCACATGCCCAGGATAAGTTGTGGACTGGTAAACAGGCTTCATAAACTCAGCCCTGATTCCCTCGTTTTGAATCTTTTGGAAAGCATCTAACTCTTCTAGGTCCCAGACCTCATTGGTCATGCCATCCATTGAGATGACAATAACTGTGTGCTCCTTCTCTGCAAGACTTAGACAAGAGAAAAAAACCAGTAAAATAGTAAGTGCTATTCTCAACTTATGATCCGATTACTATGGCTTTATAAATCTCAGTGTAAAACGATCACTTTCACCAATTTTGCTAAGCGCCATTTTTTGTTCATCGCTTTGGGCTCTATAGGTAGGTGCAAGTGTCCAAACACCTTCAATATGGTCTTTCGAATCAAGTGCGTTGGCATTGATCTCTGATGATGCATCCAAAATAAATCCTGCTTCTTCCGCAATTTTAATCATATAGCTTTGATTCACATATCCAGATTTAGAGGCAGGATCTTGAGGAACTGACTCATCACCTCTGTGCTCAACCACTCCTAAAATGCCGCCCGGTTTGAGCATTTCATAAAAAGACTCAATGGCTATCCGCTCCTGCCCTCTGGCCATCCAGTTGTGGATATTTCTGAAAGTAAGGACCATGTCGACTGTACCTGGATCAGCTACTTCAACACGATCGGGCAACATCAGTACGCCATGTTTCACATTGCTATATAAATCCGGTCTCTTTTCAAGCTTGTCGAGAAATATTTTTCCAACCCTTTGCACAAAAGCACTGTCAGAATTGAAATCAAATGAAGCCGAAATATACTGTCCTTTTTCATTCAAGTAAGGCGCTAGAATTTCTGTATACCATCCGCCTGAGGGCCATACTTCAACCACAGTCATATTTGGCTGAACCCCAAAAAATTCCAATGTTTCCCTCGGGTTTCTGTAAATGTCTCTTGATTTATTCTGTTCAGATCGGTGCTCACCAGCAATCACGTTTTCCAAAGATTTTGCTTCTGCAAATTCTGAGCCGATGGCAAAAAATGCCAAAATAAAACAAATGGATAGATTTCTTTTCGTCATAACTTCCCCACATTAATTCCTTTTCTTTCTCATGAACACAGCCAAAACAGGTGCCAAAATAACTCCAGCAATAAATCCTCCGATGTGAGCGCCGAATGCAACGCCCCCGTCACTGCCTGAAACAGAACTGTTGATCAATTGTAAAACAAACCAGAAGATTAATACCACAAAAGCAGGCAATCTTAAAACTTGTAAAAAGAAGCCCAGTGGTATCGCGACTCTGATAGATCGCTTTGGAAAAAATACCATGTATGCGCCCAAAACCCCTGAAATGGCTCCACTTGCACCTATCATCGGGATAGTGGATGAAGGATCTGGTAGTGCTTGACTGAGCGCTGCAACTATTCCGCAAAGCAAATAAAACAAGATGAAAACTGGTTTGCCTAGAATATCCTCGATGTTGTCTCCGAAAACCCAGAGATAGAGCATGTTGCCAATCAAATGCATAAAACCTCCATGAAGAAACATCGAGGTAACGACCGTTATTTCAGGACTGACCCATCTTAATTCTTGAGGAAGCATTGCCCCCTGAAGCAAGCTTGCGGGGATGACACCAAGTGCATATATTGCAGCCTGTACATTTTGTCCAAGGCTTAGCTGCCAAAGAAAAACTACAACACATGAGGCGATGAGTATATACGTAATCAGCGGAGTAGATCTTGTTGGATTATCGTCTGCGAGAGGTATCATCGATTAGAATGTGCAACGAGGCTTTCTTTCTACAGAATTGTATAGTTTGAGCGCTTCTGATAGTTGGCTTGATAGTCCTTTGATTCTATTCTCGGATGAGGGATGTGATGAAACAAATTCAAGGTTCGGCCTATTGCTGTCTTCTTGCATCTTTTTCCAAAGGCTCAAACTTGCAAAAGGATTGAATCCTGCCTCCGCCATCAATCTTAAGCCTGTTTTATCAGCATCGGATTCTTGCTGTCGATTAAAGGGCAAATTGAGCCCATAGGCCGATAATATCTGCGACATGGTATTGACTGCATTGATTTGATTGTTCATCTCGTAAATATCAGCTTGAGATCTGATCTGTCTGTTGGCCATGTTTCCAGCTATTACAGCCATGCCGATTGTTGTGCCTACTCTGGTTCTCATTTCACGTTTAGCGCGTTCGTATGAATGTTTCTCTGTAACATGAGCAATCTCATGTCCAATCACTGTTGCAAGCTCATCTTGATTTGAAGCAACTGAAAATAGACCCGTATAGACCCCAAGCTTACCTCCTGGCATGGCGAAAGCATTGACGCCTGGATTTTCAAAAACTTCTATTTCCCAATCCTCATCAACAAATGGCTCTTCCAGCTGTTTTATGATCCTCTTGGCTATGCAATTGACTTGTGTTCGCTTACTCAGATCTCTTGATACTGGCAATGATGTTTTCATTTGCTCCCAAGCTTTCTGAGACTCAATCAAAATCTCCCTTTCGCTTACAAGCAAAGCCGCTTCTGTTTTGAATACGGAAAAGATAACAATCAAACAAAATGAGAGTTTTGTGATTATTTGTGATTTAAACATGCTTGTTCTCTTCTATTTTCATAAATGCTTTGTCTGCCCGATAACTGGATCGAATCAAAGGTCCAGCCACAACTTCGTCGATGCCGATATCCTTACCTATCTGCGAGTATNCTGTAAACTTATCTGGATGGATGTACTTTTTAACAGGCAAATGATTTTTGGTTGGTCGCAAGTATTGACCAAGTGTCAAAATTTTCACACCATTCTCATGCAAATCACTCATAGTTTTGATGACCTCATCTCTTTCCTCGCCAAGGCCAAGCATCATCCCGCTCTTACTTAAAAGCCCCTTGTTGCTTGCGTGACGCAGCATTTTGAGTGTTTGGTCATAACCAGCCCTAGGATCTCTCACTGCATGAGTCAGTCGTTTAACCGTTTCAATGTTTTGCGAAAAAACATCCAAACCGCTCTCTAGAAGAGTATCAAGATGATCCAGATTGCCTCTGAAATCCGGAGACAAGACTTCTATGACAACATTTGGCGAAATCTTTTTTGATGATGCAACGCATCGAGCGATATGAGACGATCCGCCATCAATCAAATCGTCTCTGTCTACGGAAGTTAAAACAACATAATTAAGAGACATAAAGGCGATTGTTTCTGCAATTTTCTTTGGCTCTTCTTGATCAAGCCAGCCTTTTGGATTGCCTGTATCCACAGAACAAAATTTACATGCTCTTGTGCAAACATTGCCCATGACCATCAATGTAGCAGTCTTGTGATTCCAACACTCTCCAATATTAGGACATTTTGATTCTTCGCAAACGCTGCTCAGTTTGAGTTCATTTACCTTGCTTTTGAGTGATAAAAAGTTCTCACCAGTGGGAATCTTTACTTTAAACCAGTTGGGTTTATTTGGGTTGGTTTGATCTGGATATTCAACGGAAACCTTGATGCCATCTTTAATGGCTTTTATGCCATTTCGGCTAAGGTATTTTTCACCGCTGGCTGTGTTCTGTGTTGTATTATTATCCATGATTGACATAGATATGAATTATAGTTGACTTTACAATGCCTGAACATGTCAAAAAGCAAATGATCATAAGAAAATCATATTTTCATCTTTTCATATTAATGCTTTCTTCATTCTTATTGTATTCCACATCGGCAATCTCAGAGAAGCCAACGCATTTGGATCATCTGGTAGGCTGGAGAAAAGGCTCTATAACCATTCAGATTCAACCGAACAAATCCATAGAATTTGAAGTTTTGATCGCTCAATCCAATAAAGAAAGGAGGCAGGGATTGATGCATATCGAGAACATGAAAATTAATGAAGGCATGTTGTTTATTTTTGATCCTGAAAGAAATGTTTCCATGTGGATGAGAAATACCCCAATGACATTGGATATGATATTCATCAACAAAAAGGGGAGAATTATTAATATTGCAAAAAATACCACGCCTTATTCAACAAAGGGCATCTCTTCCCGTGGAAGCATTCATTGGGTTCTGGAAATAAATGGTGGTCTGTCGGATCGCATGAATATCAAAAATGGCGATCTTGTGAAATTAAATCTTATAGAGGTCCACGACGAAGAATAGTCCACCATCTTGCAATATTCAGCAGACTCATGAGTGACCCAGCCAAATAAGTCAGTGCAGCTGCCATGAGAATCTCTTTTGCTCTATCCGTATCGCCTTCTTTTAAAAAATTACTGCTCTCAAGCATAGGCATGGCTCTAGAAAAACTGGCATCCCATTCTGTTGGAAGCGTGACGAGATGAATAATGGAACTCATGCCGAGTGTCAGAAAGCCGCCCAAAAACATGATCAAACCCGATTGTGGGACACGCGTAATGAGTGTTACAAATGGGGCTGCCATGAGGATAAAAGCACCGACTCTTTGAGCGGGCGCCATGAATTTTACCAGTTTTGTTCTGAGTGAAAGTGGGAAATATTTTGTGGAATCTTGATGAGCATGCCCAACCTCATGTGCAGCTACTACAATCGATGTCAAGGAACCAGAATTCATTTTATCTTCAGTGAGTCGTACTGTTTTTGATATTGGGTCGTAGTGATCTCCTATCTCGGTCGATTCTACATCAACATCCTTTAAATCAAGGGCATCTAGAAGTTTTCTTGCAAAATCAGAACCAGTGAATACATATCTATCTTGAGGATCATGATACTTCTTCATAATCCTTTGGACCCAAATTGAAGGAAAAAAAAGGATTAAAAAAATGATCAAAAAAGTGATCAGATAGCCCACAGATAACTACTCTATTCTTTTGACTCTAACAGAGGAGTTGAGACCTTCAACTTTTAGCATATAGGTATCACTCATCCTGCTTCTTTTTATTGTGACAGTGGGATTGTTTATTTTTACTCTGAGAACGCCTGCACTGCTTTGCTGCCATACTTGTCCGTTCTCAAGTTCAAATTTTGTATAGCCATCCCATCCTTTGAACTCACCCAATATTCTTGACTGAATGCTGTCTCTTTCATCGCGAATAATCAGCCCGAAATTATCATTGGATTTTGATGCTTCAGATGAATCACTTTTTGCGACGGTTTCATTCTCGGATTCATTTTCTTCAGTCACAGCATCATCTTTTTCAGATCCTCGTCCCAATCTGGATAACAAACCCGTTCGTTCTCTAGCAGGTTTTGCACTCTGAACTTCAGGATTATCTGTAATTCTGTCATAGCACTGAAGTCTGATCAGTGAAACAGTAATCTCTGAACATTCTTTTAGGTTCTGTTCTAAGGTTTGAGCGGATGACTGAGCGGAAAATACAAAAAGAAATGACATTAAAAACATACCGATGATGTTGCGTATTTTCATGAAATCTCCTCAGAATCTCTTAGGTATCAATCATACATTCACTGTTATGGCGTTAAAAGGAAAATGTTTAATGAGGAGTGATATATTTTAGTGTGATCCGGTTTATTTGTTGTTTATATGCAACATATATTAAAATTAATTATATATATCAATATTTTATGTCAATCTTCATATATAAATTAAATCAATAATAGCTTGCTTAACTTTGTTGAATACCGGAAAATACAAACATATATTACGTTTAGGGGGACGTGTCTAAACTATAGCTACTCTCGCCCTAAACATTAATATTTAATTAACTCAATTAAAATAAGAGAGGAACTAAATGAATACTTCTTTATTTGATAGAGCAAGGTATCTATTCATTACTTTGAGTGCGGTTGCTGTGGTTTTCGCCATTCCAACATGGGCTCAAGATGAAGATGAAGACGCTGCTGAGCTCGGAAAAATCGAAGTCACAGGTTCTCGATTGAATCAGACAGATATTGAAACTGCACAACCAGTTACAGTTATCTCAAGAGAGCAAATCGAGTTATCAGGCTTCGCGACTGTAGCTGAGGTACTTCAAAACACTCCNTACAACTCATTTGGATCATTCAGAGAAACTTCTGGATATGCTAATGGTCAGGCTAGTGTTAATGAAATCTCACTCAGAGGCTTAGGGTCTCAACGAACATTGGTTCTACTAGATGGAAGACGAATTGCTTCAACTGGTGGATCTGGTGGCGCGGCTCAAAACCTAAACCAAATCCCATCTGCAATTATCGATCGAATCGAGATTTTGCGTGATGGTGCATCTGCGGTTTATGGTTCTGACGCAATCGCTGGTGTTGTAAACATCATCACACGTAAGGACTTTGATGGTATGGATATTTCTGTAACATCTGGTTCTACTGACGTTGGTGGCGGTGATTACACTAGAGCGAACATCACTGGTGGTGTTTCAAACTCAAAAGGAAACATCTACTATACGTTCCAACACTACGATAGAAGACCTCAATATTATAACGAACTTCCTTATGCGAGCCATGCAAGTAACTATGATTACTTCAGCTCGTTTGGTTACCCAGGTGCTGCGATCACAGGTCTTGGCATCATTGTGGATCCAAGATGTCCTGAAGCGAACGTAGGTTCGAGCAGAGACAATGGATCAAATACATCATCTACATTCCCGAATTCATACTACTGGGCTGGTCCTGGTTTAGATAGTGGGCTAGGTCGATGTGGTTATGACTTTGCACAAGACATCATGTCGATTCCAAGAGCTAAGCGAAATGCTTTCCTCATGAAATCTTCATATGATCTTTCGCCTGATGTAACAATGAACACAGTGGTTATGTTCTCACAACTTGAAGGTGATTCAAGATTTGCTGGAACTCCTATCACTGCTCCATTCCCAGTTATCCCATCTGGAAGTCCTAATCACCCTATGATTGCATATGGGTTTGATTGTACGCCTGACGGACCTCAATCTGGTTGTGGTGACGCAATTCTATTACTAAGATCTGTGCCTAACGGATTTCGTGACAATACTGTTACTGAAAACATCACTGACGTAAGAGTCGGTTTTGAAGGTGTTGCTGATATGATGGGTGGCATGGAATGGGAACTCAATGTTCAGTCAACTATCAATGATATTGACAACCAAACTATTAACTTGGTGAACAAAGAGCTTCTTCAAGCAGGTCTAGACGCGGGTACTGTTGACCCTTGGGGTATTAACAGCACTTTAGATGAAGTTGCAGTTCAAATGAAAGCATTTAACCATACTGGTCTTTATCAAGCTGACCTTAAAACAACTATGGCTGACTTAATTGTTAAGTTTGATGTTGGCGAGTTAGCTGGTGGAGCAATTGGTATGGTCTTGGGTGCTGAATACTCGCATTCTTCATTCGATCAATTGAATGATCCTGAGTCTAANNNATTCATCATTGCCGGTTCTGCTGGTGGTGATAACATCAATGCTGANAGANNNAGAAAATCNGCGTTCTTTGAGCTTGGNCTNCCATTNACTGANNAATTCAANATGAGTATGGCTGGTCGTTACGACGAATACAGCACACAAGGTGTTGGCAGTAACTTCTCACCTTCAATNAACTTCGAATACAGACCAGCTAGCTGGGTACTGTTGAGAGGTACTTATGGTGAAGGTTTCAGAGCGCCTGCATTTGATGAGTTGTTTGGTAACCGTTCAGAAAGCTTCCCTTCAGGGATTGACTTNGTGGGTTGTGCAAGTGGTGTTGCTGTTTGTACTTCTACTCAGTACAGAGCTTTCTTCGGTGGTAACCCAGACCTAGGTCCAGAGGAATCTGAGCATTACACTTTTGGTGCTGTGCTTTCTCCACTGCCTGAGTTAACAATTCAGTTGAACGCGTGGCATACAGAGTTCAGTGGCTTGATTACGACTTCAACTTTGAACAGAGAGTTTGAAGCAGAAGCTAATGGAGACACAAACTATGTCGTACGTTGTAATGAATTAGCTGGTGACCAATGTCAGACTGGTACTGTAAATTACGTTTCATTGACATCTAATAACTATGAAGGTGTTGAAATGGAAGGTCTTGACGTTGATATTAACTACGTCATGGATACAGACAACATGGGTCGTTTTGACATGGGTCTTAATGCCGCTAAAATCACTAAATACGTTTATCAACGTTTTGCCTCTGATGCTAAGATAAGTAACGAAGGTTACATCGGATTGCCTGATACTAGGATTAATCCATATCTTACATGGGGTAAAGGTGATTGGGCTGTAGGCCTTACTGGTTACTCAGTTGGAGATCAGGAAGCCGTTTTCGGTTCTGATGTCTATACTGTCGATGAGCAATATACATGGAACCTTAGGGTTAGCTATCAGCTTCCTTGGGATGCATCAGTCTCAGTCGGAGCGATCAACGTAACTGACGAAGAACCAGAGCAAAACTCTGATTGGTATGGTTGGGAACCATTTGCTTTCAACTTGTATGATACAAGAGGAAGAACGGTTTACATTACGTACGAGCAGAGCCTCTAATCTAAGAGTTAGTTAGATAAAATTAGAGCGGGCTTCGGTCCGCTCTTTTTTTTTGGATTTAATTATTGGATCGAAAGTTTCAGCTCTTCTGCAATAGATTCACTTTTTCGAATCTGCTTAATGCTCAATCGCTTTTTAAGATCTTTCAATAACTGCTTAGCATAACCAACTGCAAATATATGACCGAATGATTTGCTTTCCAAGATGTACTCACATTGGGGATTATCACGATTCAGGTTTTCCTGCCTGTCCTCATAATCTTTTCTATAGCTTTTGTATTCCGCATCTGTAATCTTTTCTGCAGCAATCAAAAGCCAAGCATAAGCATATACAAGATTTTTCTTAACCCCTCTTGCATCACGATACGCCATCCCAAGGCCAACTTGAGATCGTGTATGACCTTGAAGTGATGCTTTCTGGTAGTATTCAAATGCTTTCCCTTGATCCTTTCTTACGCCCGAACCATATCGATATAATCTTGCTAGTCCATTGATCCCATCAAGATCATCCTTTGCAGCAGCTTTTTCATACCAAGCCTTTGCCTTTCTTGCATTCATTGGAATGACTTCGCCTCTAATATACATTTCTGCCAATTCAACCTCGGCATCAGTATTGCCTTGGTTGGCAGCAGCTTCCATCCATTGGAAAGATTTTTTATAGTTTCTCCTAAAGTCACCATAAAGAGTGCCAGAATAAAGTTTGCTCAGAGCGATTTGAGCTTTGGGATTGTCCTGTTCAGCAGCCAATGAACAAACTGCTATTGCATCTATACATGTATTCTCTCTGATCAATGCCTCACATCCCTTTTCTTCAGCATTAAGATGTTGAAAAAACAAAATGGGTATCAATGATAAAAAAATTGCTCTATTCCTAAAACTTAAAACTTTCATGCTAATATGTTCTTTCTATATTTAGTTGAAGATCAAATTAAATTATTTTTTTAAGGATTATACAAATGAAAAAGATACTCCCTCTCTTGGCCATTGTCTTCTCATTCAATACTTTGGCAGTAGAAGAATTTCCAGTTGAACACTTCTTCAAAGAGCCATTGATGTTGGCTCCTACCTTATCGCCAGACGGTAAATACTTGGCTGCATTGACACCATATAACATAAATCGCGAGACAAATAGTCGATGCAAAAATAGGCCTTTTGGACAAAAAAACAGCAAGGGTGAAGTTCATTTTTGCGATGTTGCGAGAAGGAACATCACTGTTATAGATATTGCAGATAAAAACAAAGACTGCCAGGCTGGAAACTATGCAGCTTGTCCAAGCACACGAGTGACACAACTTCGAGGACAAAATGTAAGTGGCTTCTTCTGGGTGAATAATGAACGAATTCTTTTCACCACTGGTGGAGATCAACTAAACGGCATCAGAGGAGCAGTCGATAGTATTGGTCTTTATGCTGTAAACAGGGATGGAAGCAAGCCAACACAACTGATTAAGCCTGAGGATGCATTAACAAGCAAACTAATCCAAACAATACCGCTCAATCGGTTAAATGATGATCCAGACCATATATTGGTCATGAGGAATGACCGCAAACGCTACATCATGGATGTTTACAGAATGAATGTTTATAACGGTAAGTTTTTCAGACAAATTACCTCTCCAGGCCCAGTGATCAGTTGGGCAACGGATCGTGATGGTGTTCTCAGACTTGCTGCTCTTCAAGATGAGGAATCTCTTTCATATGAAACAAAGATTATCTACAGAGACAGTGAAGATGAGGAGTTTAGAGAAATCGATCGTTTTGAAGGTTTGCAAAATGGTTGGGGGGCCATTGGTTGGGACGAGAATCAGGAGAAAGTTTATATAACATCCAACCTTGGAAGAGACACCTATGCAATAAGTCTTTTAGACCCTAATACAGGAGAGATGGAAGATGTCTTTGAAGCAGAAGGTGCAAACGTCTCAGCTATGGGCTTCACTGAGGACGGTGAACCAATCACAGTCGTATACCGAGATATAGACACCAAACCTCAAAGACACTATGTAAATGATAAGTGGAAAAACATCATTGAGATGCTAAAAGGCGCTCTTCAATCAGACTATGTTGGAATTGCATCGATGTCTGATGATGAAACGAAGATGGTCTTATCTGTTGGAAGTGACACAAACCCTGGTGATTACTATATGTATGACCGAGCCAAGAATAGTCTTGCCTACCTTGGATCAAGCAGGCCTTGGATCGATCCAAAAACAATGTCTCCAATGAAGCCATTCTCTTTTGAGGCAAGAGATGGAGAAACCATTTATGGTTTTTTAACAGTCCCGGTCAATAGTGACGGTAAAGATTTACCATTGATCCTTAATCCACATGGGGGTCCATTTGGTGTTCAAGATGTATGGCGTTTCAATCCTGAAACTCAGTTTTTTGCAAATCAAGGTTATGCTGTAATGCAAGTAAACTTTAGGGGCTCAGGTGGTTACGGAAAACGGTATGAAAGAATTGGATACAAGCGTTGGGGTCTTGAAATGCAGGATGACCTCACAGACGCAGTGCAATGGGCTGTATCTGAAGGGATTGTAGATCCGGATCATGTTTGCATTTACGGAGCCAGTTATGGTGGATACGCAACCATGGCTGGAATTACACTGACCCCAGAACTTTATAGCTGTGCTGTAAACTACGTAGGGATATGGGATCTTGAAATGCTCTATCGACAGGATGGAAGATGGGATTCTAGACTGGGTCGCTGGTTTAGAGATCATGTGGTTGATGTTGAGAAAGATGAAGCTCAGATTAAAAAGACCTCGCCAAGATATCATATAGATAAAATTCAGGCGCCATTATTCATTGTTCATGGAAGAAGAGATTACAATGTTCGCATAGAACAAGCTGAAACTTTGATGGATGCACTTGATGAAAAAGGCATTCCCTATGAGTCTTTAATCAAGAGAGAAGAAGGTCATGGCTTCACTTTGTATGAGAATAATGTTGAGCTTTATACAAGAATGCAGGCCTTCTTTAAGGAACATTTAGCGAAGTAACTACTTCTTAAAGTAACTCATTGACGGCTCTGTCAGCTTGTACGATGGCAGCATCAACATAAGCAGAGCCGCCTGAGTCAGAATTGGCAATTGAGATATTACCGAATGGTTTTCTACCAATCACATGTGGATACCTCTCGTTATCGATACTGTCTGGCATTCTTCCATCAAAGAATGCATTATCAAATAAACTGTTGTATTCGTATGAGTAGCCGTGTGCCCANCGGTTAACAGTAATTCCTGCCAAATCTTNCTCTTTGAAATCAGAACCAAACATCGCACTCAAATGATCAATGATCTTGTCTTCATAATCCTGAAAACTGAGTTTCAGAATATCGTAGCGACCCTTTCTGTGTTGNTCTCGNTTCGTTAATCCTTCNTANGGNCNNGTTGGNACNTGNTTCATTAAAAAAACAACGGGTTCATCAAAGGTTTGNGGGTATTGATAGTCACCAATGCTCACAGGAAAATCTATATACATATTATTGAAAAATGAATTTGGACTAATTGCTCTGGAGATGCCTTTATTTGCGAACATATGCCAATTTTTCATTGCAACCTGAATCCAGACAAGAGGAACTTTAACATTGTATTTCAAGGCCTCTTTTTGCTCGATGGGTAATTCAGGGCAAAGTTCAGGAATGATGCCGTTGTAACAAGCCAAAATACATTTCTTCCCTGAAACTTTGTATAACTTTCCTTGATTAACATATATCACCTCAACGCCACCATTTACGTTCTTGACAGAAATGACTGTGCTTTCAAGGCGAATTTTTGTGTTCTGATCAGGCAAATCTAATTGTGAATAATCTGCTTTAGCAGTCACAATGTCTTCCATGGTGTTGCCGGATATTGCATTTGGAATCATTTTTCTAACAAGCAATCTTGCAATGGTTGCATTCCCATCCGGGAAATGAAAAATATATGGCTCATCAGAAACTTCGTTCTTGCTCATGAATCCTTCAATGGTTTCATCATATGTGGAAATATCGTACATTTCATTTTCAGGTTCCGTTGTACCCTCATCCTCAGTGAAGCCAAGGCCAGAAAAACCTGGAAGACCATCAGAGAAAGCGCCGAAAGCAGGAATAGATTCTGTTCCAACGCCCCAAAGTGACCATAACATGGTGTGAAAAAGGCCCACCACCTCATCGCCAACTTTGTGATACTTTCTTAGGTACTCTTCGTAGCTCATATTTTCTAAGTGATAAAACTTTTCCTCCAGAGTCATCTCAGGGAAAAAATCTGTCTTGTCTAAGAAGAGTCTTGCGAACTCATCCTTGGACTTGTCTGAGATTGGCATCTCTTTTACAACTTTTTTTATATTTTCTGGTTTTGTGTTTTTCTTATGATTTATGTCATACCTATAGTTGGGAACA
>PBEI01000016.1 GCA_002718375.1 Gammaproteobacteria bacterium | reverse complement strand
AGATTCCATGTAGACTAATTTATACACATGTTCTAGAGTAGTACAATCAACTTGAGGAATGATTTATGAAAAACCACTTTTTAAAACTATTGTCTTTGACAGCAGTGATTTCAATCTTTGTCTGGGCAGATGCTTACACAGACTCACAACCTGCTGTGGGTGAAACAGCTCCAACATTTAAACTACAAGATCAAAATGGTGATTGGCATACCCTTGAAGATTATAAAGGACAATATGTGGTTCTATTCTTCTACCCAAAAGACGGAACACCAGGATGCACCACTGAGGCTTGTAACTTTAGAGATAATATCTTTGCGTTCGATGATCTAGATACGCAAATTCTTGGTATCAGTTTGGATGATGTAGAATCTCATAAAGAATTCAGTGAGAAATATAGTCTTCCATATCCAATCCTAGCAGATGTAGAAAAAGAGTCTGCAGTCAGTTATGGAGTTTTGGGTAAGTTTTTGATGATGACAATTACAAAAAGGGAGTCATTCATCATTGATCCGGAAGGAGTAATTGTTAAACACTATAAGAGTGTTGACCCTGAAAAACATACTGATGAAGTAATCGAAGAGCTTAAACTACTCCAAAAAAGAGCTTAATCAGAAACCAGAGTTGCTTTAGATGAGATCATCTCTTCGATGGTCTCTTCATCTATGCCAGCCTCTTTTAAGATTTCAACTGTGTGCTCTCCTAGCTTTGGAGCATGCTTCCTAATTGATGCAGGTGTTTTAGAGAAGTTTGCTGGAAAACCTGGCATTTTAAGCTTGCCTTCGGTCGGATGGTCATACTCTTTCCAGAAACCCACCTCTTTGAGATGAGGATCATGAAAGAGATCATCCAGAGTGTTCACAACTATCACTGGAACTTTTGTTTCATCGAAAATTTCCAGCCATTCTTTTGTGGTCTTGGTTGCGAGTATTTTTCCTGTCTCTGAATATGTGTCATCGATATTCTTAACTCTTGATGAAAGATCTTTAAATCGATCATCTTCAATTAAGTCTGGTCTCTCACCCTTTTCACAGAAAGTCTTCCAATGATTGTTCATATATGGCAAAACAGCAATGTAACCGTCTTTGGTCTTATATGGTTTTCGGTGATGAGACATCAGTCTCGTATACCCTGCTGGACCCAATGCGGGTTCAAATATTTCACCCCAAATGTGTTCAGCCATTGTAAAGAAAACCATCGACTCAAACATTGGAACCTCTACCTCTTGACCTTCGCCCGTTCTTTCCCGATGAAATAATGCAGCAAGAATAGAATAAACAACAGTAATGGCTGTGGTTTTATCTGCAACAACGGTAGGTAGATATCTCGGCTCTCCCAATACCAATTCATTTAGGCTTGCAATTCCACTCACTCCTTGAATTGAATCATCCAATGCACCTTTTTTTCCATAAGGTCCGTCTTTTCCATAACCATAAGTACCACAATAGACAATGCTCGGATTAACCTCAGAGATCTGGTCATATTCTAATCCAAGCTTGGTCATCACTTGTGGTCTGTTATTATGCAGAAACACATCGCAATCTTTGATGATTCCAAAAAGAGCATTTTTTGCACTTTCCTGTTTTAAATCGAGAACGAGGCTCCTTTTGTTTCGATTATTGGATAAATATAAAGCGGCCATTCCAGGGTTTCTTGAAGCACCTAACTGTCTATTGCTGTCACCGAAAGGTGCCTCAACTTTAATGACCTCAGCTCCCATATCTGCAAGTATTTGAGCAGCCCAAGGGCCAAGGACTACACTGGTCAGCTCCAGTATCTTAAGTCCTTTGAGTGGCCCGGACATTTTATTTGATGTACCGACCCTTAGCCGTGATCGTGATCGTGGTAATGCGGATACTCAAAATCAGTGAAGTGGTTGTGACCATCTGGTGATCTCACCCACTTATATAGCGACGGTCTCAAACGCCTCAATCTGGCAGCTGCTCTGTCAGCATTCTCTTTAGGAGTTGTCCATGGATTATGATGGAAGTAGTTATGCAAGTGTGCATCTGTTCTTCCAATCGCAATGATCCCATTCTTGCTGGCAAAAGCCCCATGGTTAATATAAGGAGGTCTCCAGAAATATCCGCCGGTTGGTAAGTCGCCAAACTGCATCATCCATGAAGTTCCCCAAATATGATAAGACTCCTCACAGCAATCATGATATGAGATATTGTCTTGCGAAAAACCAGGAGTCATACAGTACAAAAAAGTATGTGCTTCTGTATGAATATCATATTTCAGCAGCTTCAGCATACATCCTGAGGCAACCGATGGAACAATTCTGTTTCCTTGAACCCAAGCTAAATCTTCCATTGAATTGATGATTGACAATCGATGCCTTTCAGCTANTGGATGGTCCTCATCAGATGGNATAAAGCTNGGNTCNCCGTAGTTGTAGAACATNATTACCTTGGCGCCNCGNTTTACNGTCATTTGNGGCATCGANACNCCTGGNGGAATCAGGAAGTAATATCCNTCTCCATANGTTGTATCTCCATAGGTCACTGAACCTGAGACGACGAACATCTCNAANTCAGNGTAACTCATACCTGGAGGNAATTTGTAACCGCTNTCAAATTTAACAAGCAATGAACAAGCGCCAGTATCTGTATCCATACTTAGCATTTTGTAATGCATCCCTTTNCCAAAGCCAGGCAGNGTCATTCTTTTGAATGGTGCTGGTCTCTCGTCATAAGGCTCAATATGTGGTCTAGGCATTTCTTTCCCCTTNTAAAAAATTAATGATCAAAGCCTTTGAGGTCTTTTGCCTCNTAAGTGACTNTNTGTTTTCTTCTTGGTGGCTTAGGTAGATTTTCTTTCGCCACNACTNCTCTNGTATCACCATCAATGTTGGTTCCNCGAGTNGAAACTGTTTCTAAAAANTCTGCNTACCANTTATTNCTCTTTGGTGTNANGTCTTCCATATTTTGCAAAATTTGTTTGAATCTNTTTTGCTGNTGAGCTAATTCCTTNTTGATCCANGCCTTAGNGGGTTTGGATGTTTTATGCTCTATGGAATTGAGAGGCTTACCTTTTCCTGAAGGTCTTCCTCCAGATGCATCGCCCATTTGATTGGCCATATTTTTTCCCCTTAGTTGTAATCAATATTTTAGAGTGAACATAGGTTAAACAATCGACAGGATGCTGTCAATTTCCGTAAAGACAATAAAGAATTTAATCCGTTTTTTATAGAAGCATTTGCTGAAAAATGAGTTGCAATGCACCTGATCCTGGACTTCTGACTATTATAATTTCAACTTTTCCCAATCCTGGAAAATCAACTAATTGTCTTTGTTTATATATTTCACAGTTTAATTCTGTCATTGCATTTTCTGAAATCCCGAGATCATTAACCTCAAATGCTTGGGCAATATAACCAATATTGGGTGCGATGCCATAAGGAACCATATCATGACACTCATAATTCATGGGCTGGGATAAAGCAACTTTTCCAAACATGTGATTGCCCTGCATAAATTTGACTGCTGTTTTGGCATCGTTTGGTAGCTGAAGAAAATCATTCTGTTCTTCGCTTGATAAAATTTCATCAATCAATAGNTCNTTTTGNAAAACCTTTCTATGAAACTCAACCGCAAGATCAATATTNCTTGTCGTNTGTGCAGATGTAACAACAGGTGTNAATCCNGTTGGCGTACGTCCATGTTGCTGNGTNTAGATCTTCATTTGNCCNACTTTTGATGTAGGATCATCGTCTGTCAATTCAACTANGTTGATAGCAACATTATCGGGCCCATCAAATATAACCTCAGTTGGTGAACCTTGNCCTTCTGACATTTCATAATAAGTTGGCTTGGACCAAATTTGATAACCTTTGTCTTCAAATTTTTTTGTATCTGATTCGATATCGTCTGTATAAAAATTTAGATTAAAGAGTCCATATGCACGAGAGGTATTTTTTGGCCTAATCAGCTTCTTATTTTTTACCTTGAAATCAAGAAGCAAAACTCTGCCTACATTGCAGCCTTTTAGTTCGCAAAAAGATCCGCATGCATATGATCCTGAAGGCATGTGCCAAATGTTTTCAAAATCTTTGCCGCTCCAATCAAAAGTATCGCTTACCGATAATCCAATTAAATCTCGATAAAACTTTATTGATTGCTCTAAGTTATCAACACCAATNATGGCTGTNTTAAGCGGGCTGCCATTGGGTGCAATGATTGAGCTCATGNAGATCTNAGNTCAAAGTCAGCCGAAGANAGCCTCTCAAAACCATCATCTGTTATCAGAATAGTATCTTCCATATGCACCGATCCCCAGCCAATCTCTGTAAAAGGCATGTCGATATTGATGACCATATTTTTTTCTAATGTTTGACTGACCTTAACACCAGGTTGTGTGCCAATATTTTTAGGATCATCGGTATGCTCTAGTCCTAAACCATGCACAACTGGATTCCTGAAAGAATCAAAACCCAATGATCTGATATGGTTNCCAACTTCTTCTGATATCTCNTCATATGTACTGCCAGGTTTTAGAAATNCTTTGGCTTTTTCCCATCCCTCTAAAATNGCTTGATGACGCTCAATNTGGAGTTGNCTGGGATTNCCAATGACNGCACANCTNCCAAAATCCCCGTGATATCTTTTGTACTGACCCAGCGCATCAAACATAATNGGNTCACCTTTTTCGCAANCCCCGTTGGGTAACTCACCCACACCNCACATCATATAAACGCCTCTTCCTCCTCTCTTAGCCATTTCNGACATATAGAAGTTTTCTAATTCCTCCCAAGTAGNGCCTTCNCTCATAAAATCAATGGCTGCGAGCATTGATTGCTCATTAATGATTGCAGCCTCTCTCATGATCTCAATTTCATTNTCTGTTTTGACCATCCTGATCTCATTGAATAACTCAGGCNTGAATATACAATCGATATCAACACCTTTCTCTTCGGATAGCCATTTTTCAATTCTTAGATCATCAATNANAACTTTCTTCCCNTCCAAATCCGCTGNTTTGATTGCACGAATGAGGGCTTGGATTGAATTTTCTGAGTAACTNTCTCTATATTCATGGATGATTGACTTCCATTTTTCCTCAAGAGGATTCAATGATGCTGAAGGNTCAACAGGCCAGCCCTTATAATCTTGTCCTTTTGGAAAATCATCATCAAATAAATCACCGTCTCCTTTTGCTGAATACAAAACAATGTTCTCAATCCAAGGTTTGCCCATCGTCTCTAATCTTCTGACCTCTAATGCTGGAATGACAATCCCNGNTGNCTTGGTGTTATCTTTTGGCATCACGGAAAAGTAGCAAGAATCAAATCCAAGTGGAGTATAGTACAAGGCCCAATAACCNGATACATAGTAGAAATTTATTGGGGAAGTGACGACTAACCCATCAATATTTTCTCGTTCAAGTATTTCTTCAGCTCTTTCTTGATTAATGAGTTTCTTTGACATGACTTTTACTAAATTTTTTTATGATCATTCCAGAAATCTTCACTGATGCCAAGTGCNCCAGTATTCATTTTATTTTTTGGGTCAACATTGCTTTTAATATTCATCAGTAAATCTTTAGACGGCTTGTAAAGATAACCCATGTAGTCATAAGCACGCCCTATTTGATTTGAGGCAGCTCCAATTGAAGCAAAATACCCGATGATCTCTTNCCGAATTTCATAGACCAATTCCCTTGCTTCNATATTGGGCTTCGGTTCCTCAAAGCCTGATAAAAAAGAAGATTCAGCAGTCCTTTTATGAAGTTCAGTCCATTCATCGAGCCATCGCAATACAGGCTCAATTGAATAGGAATGCTGCTGGATCCCAATATTTAGTAGCGTATACCAAACNCCGCATNNCTCCATCCTGTCTTTATATCGGTCCATGAGTCTTATGATCTCTTGATTTATTTTCAATGCATCTGAATGAGGGACTTTGGCATTCAATGCAGCCCACCGCTCACCAGCATGTCCCAAAATTCCATTCATGGGAGGAAAAGGATCTGCTCTTGTCGCTTTTGGTACAGTGTTGGGAATTGATTCTCCTTTATTTTTTTGAGCGATCATTGTCGCTTCTTTTANATCATANCGAAGAGCATCTTGGGAATGGTTGGAGATGACCATATGCAAAGAATATGCATCTTCTGGGATTACATCTCTTCCTGTAAAAGCCATTTTAAATGCCTCCTTAAACCCTTCGATCAAGGATGACTGCTCTTTTAAAACTTTAATGACTGATTTTGCACCATCAACATTGGAAACATCGGTTAGATTTCCTGCAGAACTTGGATCCAATACGTAACATTCTTCGGTTAATCCTGATTTAGATATAGATGACAATGCAGCAACTGCGTCATCGAGCGATTTATATGCAAATGACAAATAACCCAAGCATTTAGGCCAGTAAATCAATGGAAATGTTGCCTGTACCTTTATTCCCAATGAACCTGCATCATGACAAAACAAACCGGTCGTATCTGGTCCATATGTTCTGTGATGAGGCTTTGCATNTGCAAATGCATTCTGGCCAGTTTTAATCANCGTGCCATCAGCAATGATAATCTCCATACCCAATACATTATCAGCAGCAGATCCATATTTGCCTGTGCCAAAAAAAAGTGCTCCATTGGATAATCCACCCCCAACAGTTGCCATAGAACCCGAATTCGTTCCAAAAAAAGGCAGTCGCAAACCCATGGGTTTGAGTGATTCGTAGATTTTCTTCCACGTGCATCCAGCCTCTACAGTGATGTACATATCATCAGGATTGATTTCAATGATTTGGTTCAACAAGGATGTATCAATAATTGCAGATCTTTTAGTTGAAGGCGTATAACCTCCTGTATATGACATACCGCCACCCCTTGGGATAATCTCATAATCAGATTTTGATAATATTTTTAACGCGTCTGATATTTGATCTTTCGAACTGGGTTGAATGACTAGATCTGCAACCTCATCAATATCAAAAACATCCATAGAGAAATATTCTCTTTCCTTATTGTCTGTA
Organism: Gammaproteobacteria bacterium; assembly: GCA_002718375.1. Next base: position 42,680 of record PBEI01000016.1, on the reverse strand, counting down.
ATAACGGAATCAGNGCCAATGACATNGCATAATTGACTAATTACTTCTTCTGAATTCATCAGTNTTGNTCAGTGGTCACCATGGACGATAAACCTTATTAAAAAATCCTCTATGGATAGAATTTTTCTTTTTTGTCTGCCATTTTTCTTAAACTATCAGGAACTTCAAATCGTTCACCGAAACGTTCACAGTAGTCATCACATCTAGTGACAAACTTTTCAATACCGACCATATCAATATATGAGAATACTCCACCAGTCCATGGAGGAAATCCCCATGCAAAGATGGAACCCAAATCACCATCATCTGGTGTGGTTAGGACATTCTCATCAAGGCAACGATATGCATCAAGTGACTGAACGGTCATCAGCCGATCTTTGATTTCCTGAATATCAGGCTGCTCTTCCTTGACCGGATAGATATCTGCTAAGCCTGGCCATAAGAATTTCTTGCCTCCCTCTGGGTACTCATAGAAACCACCTCCAAATCTCTTACCCAATCTGCCAAGATCATACATCTTTTGCATCACATCAATTGAAGACATTGGTTTATATTCATCACCTAAATCTTCAATCGATTGATTATGAATCTTAATTGAGAGATCAATGGTTGTCTCATCCTGAACAGCGATAGGCCCAACTGGATAACCAGCATGTCTTGCAGCATTCTCAATCAATGCAGGATTAACCCCTTCTTTGATCATCTCATTGGCTTCATTACAAGAGGTGCTGAATACTCTAGACGTATAGAAACCACGACTATCATTCACCACTATCGGTGTTTTCTTAATTTGAGCAATGTAATCCAAAGACTTTGCCAAAGCTTCATCAGAAGATTGTTCGCCCATGATCATTTCGACCAATGGCATTCTTTCGACAGGAGAAAAGAAGTGCATACCGATAAAGTTATGAGGCCTTCCGGATGACTCTGCGAGCCCCGATATCGGAAGCGTTGAAGTATTTGAAGCAAAAACAATATCTTCTCCGATGACTGCTTCAGTTTTTTGTGTCACATCAGCCTTGATTTCTCTGTTTTCAAAAACTGCTTCTATGATTAAGTCACAATCCTTTAGATCGCTATAGTCAATTGTTGGAATGATATTATCCAGAATTGCAGCTTTCTTCTCCTCAGTCATTTTCTTTCTGGCAACACTCTTTTGGAAATATTTCTCTGAATAAGCCTTGCCCTTCTCAGCACTCTCAAGCGATGAGTCAAGAAGATAGACTTTCATCCCAGCTCTTGCGCTGACCAAAGCAATGCCTGCTCCCATCATTCCTGCCCCAAGCATACCCAGAGTTTTAACGGTATGTTTTTCTACCCCATCAGGGCGCGCTCTGAGTTTATCTGCAGATTGTTTATTATTAAAAAGACTTCTGATCATATTCCCAGAAACCGGGTCCATGAGAAGACCTACAAAATACTTGGCCTCAATCTCGAGCCCTTTGTCTATTGGAAGCAAACAACCTTCATATACTGAAGAAACAATAGAAATTGGAGCTGGGTAATTATGGTTTGTATTTTTTGCAACCATGGCGTTTACCACTGAGAACATCTGAATTGTCCCTTTGGTATTTGGGTCAAATCCACCTGGAACTTTAAATCCTTTTTTATCCCAAGGCTGAACGGCTTTTCCGCCATCCAATATCCACTGCTTCGCTTTGCTTAATAATTCATCCGGAGCTGCCAGTTCATTAACAATACCCATTGCCATCGCCTGTTGTGGCTTGAGATGTTTCCCTTGTGTCATAAGCTCTAAAGCAGGCTGTATTCCAATAATCCGCGGAAGTCTTTGGGTTCCTCCACCGCCAGGCAATAAACCAACCATGACTTCTGGTAAACCGAGCACAGCATCTTTTCTGTCAGCTGCAATTCTGTGGTGGCATGAGAGTGTAATTTCAAGCCCTCCGCCTAAAGCCGTGCCATTGATTGCAGCAACAAATGGCTTGCCTCCAGTTTCCATAGCGCGGTTCACCTTGTGACTCTCAATCACTCTCTCTGCCATGGCAGAGGCATCACCGAGTCCAATTAAGCTTGGTAACATGGTCTTAAGGTCAGCNCCAGCCATGAAATCATTTTTTGCTGAAGTGACAACTGCACCAATGATTTTTTCATCGCCAAGGACTTGTTCAACACAATTTTTAAAGTCATCGGCAAAATCAACCGTGATGACATTCATTGGTCGATCTTGAACGTCAATCTCAATGACAGCTATGCCATCTTGATCAATGTTCATTTTAATATTCTTGCTCATTCTTATTCCTTCTCAATTAGATTAAACGCGTTCAATGATTGTTGAGGTGCCCATGCCACCTCCAATACATAAGTTCACCAGTCCCGTGCTGAGATCTCTTCTCTCAATTTCATCAATCAGCGTTCCCAATACCATACCACCCGTTGCACCAAGTGGATGTCCCATGGCAATTGCTCCACCATTAACATTGATCTCATCGTGTTCGATACCCATTTCTTTCATATAGTGAAGCACAACAACGGCAAAGGCTTCATTGAGCTCAAATAAATCAATGTCATCTGTGTTCATGCCACATCTTTTTAACACTTTCTCAGCCGATGGTGCTGGTCCAGTCAACATGATGGTTGGTTCAGATCCTGTTGATGCAAACCCAACTATTTTTGCTCTTGGAGTAAGCCCTAGCTCCTCGCCGACTTCTTTAGTGCCTACCAAAACAGCACTCGCTCCATCGACAATTTGGCTTGAATTTCCTGCATGATGAACGTGGTCTATTTTTGCAACTTCAGGATATCTCTGAATCGCAACATCATTGAATCCAAAATCACCAATTTGTTGAAAAGATGGATTCAGTTTTGCCAAATCGTCAACCGTCGTTCCAGTTCTAATGCATTCATCATGGTCCAGCAAGGTTTCTCCTAGACTATCTTTGATTGGAACAATGGAGTTTTTGAAATAGCCCTCGTCTCTGGCATGTGATGCCCTCCGTTGACTCTCCACTGCATACGAGTCAACATCCTCCCTAGTGAAACCATACTTTGAAGCTATGAGATCAGCACTGATGCCTTGTGGAACAAAATAGCTGCCATAGGCAACCTGTGGGTCAACTGCTAAAGCACCACCGACTGTATCCATAGGAACCCTTGACATGGATTCTAAACCACCACCAATACAAAGATCTGACATACCTGACATGACTTGTGCAGCAGCAGAATTTACTGCTTCAAGTCCAGATGCACAAAAACGATTCAACTGTTTTCCTGCAGCCTCTTCTGCATACCCAGCATGAATTGCAGCCACTCTTGCTGGATTAGATGCTTGCTCGCCTTGATTATGGACCACTCCCATGATGACATCATCAACACGGCTTGTATCCAGCTCATTTCTATCTCTTAGGGATCCCAAAACTTGGGAAAGTAATTCTACTGGGGTTACTTCATGCAAAGAACCATCGGACTTTCCTCTTCCTCTTGGGCTTCTTACATGGTCAAAAATATACGCGTCAGTCATTGCTCACCTTATAATTTAATTGATGGTAATTTTTAAGAAAAAATATTACCTCATAGTTTACAGAAATCTCTAAATTTACTCAATTTCTTGAATGAATATTCATGATTCAATTGCTTAGATTTTCAGTTACAATTCACAGTCTATATTTTTTTAAAATACATATATGAGGAAGTTATGGATATAAAAGATAAGACAATTATTATCACTGGAGCAGCTCGTGGACTTGGGGCTGCAATGGCAAAAAGACTGGCTACGCATAACTGCAAATTGGGACTGATCGATCTAGATAAGGACAGCATTGCAGATACTGCATCAGCATGTGAGAAAGCTGGCGCGGAAGCTATGTGCGTTTCAGGCGATATGACAAAAGAAGATGATGTTGCCAATGCCTATGCGGAAGTGATTAATCAAATGGGTCCATTGGTCGGATCAATCAATAATGCAGGCATAACTCGAGACGGCCTATTGGTAAAATTCAAGGATGGAGAGTTTGTTAAAAGAATGTCTCTAGAGGAATGGCAAGCAGTAATAGATATCAATCTAACTGGTGTATTTTTGTGTGGCAGAGAGGCTGCTCAACACATGATTGAAGGCGGGCAAGGTGGTGTGATCATTAATATTTCGAGTGTTGCTAGGCACGGAAATTTTGGTCAAACAAATTACTCAGCAACAAAGGCGGGTGTTCAATCTATGGCAGTTGTATGGGCGAAGGAGCTATCAAAGTATGGCATTAGAGTAAACTCAATCGCTCCAGGATTTATCAATACAGAGATGGTTGCAGGGATGCCAGACAATGTTAAAGAAAAGCTATCAAAAATGGTTCCTGTAGGCAGAATTGGAGAGCCTGATGAAGTTGCTCAAGCAGCTGAGTTTATCTTTATGAATGATTACTACTCAGGCAGATGTGTTGATCTTGATGGCGCACAAAGGATGTAACATTTGATGGCTTTATCAATTTTTCACAATCCAAGATGCAGCAAGTCAAGGAAGACATTGGAAATAATTGAAAGCCAGAATATTGAAGTAGAAATAATTCTCTATCTTCAGCATCCGCCTAGTGCATCTGAATTAAGCTCATTGCTTAAGAAATTGGGCATGAAAGCTTCTGATCTGGTTAGAAAAAATGAGTCAATCATCAAAGAGTTGAACATTGATTTATCGAGCATTTCAGAAGATGATTTGATCTCAATGATGATTGAGCACCCAATTCTGATTGAGCGCCCAATCGTCTACAATGAATCATCGGCAATCATAGGCAGACCACCTGAAAATGTGCACGAGCTGATCTGAACATGACCATGCCAAATAAGTCGAAAAGAATGCTGCTCAAGTCAGGATTGGCCCTTGGGCTATCTAATCTTGTTTCCATCCAAAAGATACTTGCAGAAAATGATCCTTTCTTCATGATGGATGCAACCGAACAGGCGGAACTTATCAGAAAAGGAGAGGTTTCCATTGAAGAAATGGTGATGTCTGCCATCAATAGAATTGAAGCTGTGGACGGATATTTGAATGCAGTGGTCACCAAATCTTTCGATGAAGCATTATTGGCTGCAAAAAATCATGATGGGAAAGGACCTTTTCCTGGCGTTCCCTACCTCATCAAGGATCTCCTTAATCATAAAGGTGTAAGAGCTACAGGCGGTTCTCGCATGTTTGCAAATCGCATTGCCAATAAAAATTCCTCCAATGTCCAGGCTGCATTTGATATGGGACTAATTTCACTTGGCAAAACCAATACACCTGAGTTTGGACTTCTGGGAGTAACTGAATCTCTGCTTCTAGGTCCTGCAAGAAATCCATGGAATACGGATCACTCTCCAGGCGGTTCCAGTGGTGGTTCTGCTGCTGCAGTCGCATCTGGAATGGTCTCTATTGCCTCAGCATCTGATGGAGGGGGATCAATTCGTGTCCCAGCTTCCTGTTGCGGAATCGTGGGGTTGAAGCCCACCATCCATAGAACGATTGATGACGCGCAACCAAATCGTCCGGTTGATCTGAGCGTGAGATTTGTTCATACAAGAAGTGTCAGGGATTCAATCACTGCGCTTCAGCATATGCAATCTCTGAATAATCCTAAACTGAGGCCAGTGCCTGCGAATATCTATCCAAAAGAAAAACGATTCAGAATCGGAATGATCACGACTAATATGCTCGGACAAGAAGCTGAGCCTGAGGTCAAAAATGCAATCGAGAATTCGGCTCTGATCTGCCAAAACCTTGGTCACCAAGTGGAAGAGATAAAACCCTTCATCAACGGTGATCAATTCACAAATTCATTTTTAACAATTTGGGCTTATGGGGCAAAAGGAATCATTGATTTGGCGCAACAAAATTTTGTGTCCAAAAAAACACCCATAGATTCTCTACTTGAACCCTGGACATTGGATTTGGGAAATTGGTTTGAAAATCAGCCCGAAGGTCACGTTGAACGTGCGGTCTTGAGACTTCAAGAAGACACCATAAAAACTCGAGAACTCTTTAATTCTTTTGATTTCATTCTCTCTCCTGTCACGCAAACAATCGCACCAAGAATCGGGTCAATGGCGCCTGATATAGATTTTGATACCTTGCTTGAAAGATCTCTGAACTTCATCACATTCACGCCCCTTGCCAATGTTACTGGAGACCCAGCAATTTCATTGCCCTTACACTGGTCATCATCAGGTTTGCCGATTGGAACTCACATTCATGCAAACTTCGGGAATGAAGAGGAATTATTGGGGCTCGCATTGGAGCTTGAACAAGCTAAGCCTTGGTCTAATCAATGGCCTAAGATTTAGTATCGGATATTGCTTTTTGGTAAGCGTACCGGCTCTCCATGGTTTTAAAATAATTAACCACATTTTCCGTTCCAGGCTCACCTGATAATAATTGTAAATTATTTGCCAGTCTCAAAGTATACCCATTGATGATATCAGCAGCTGTAAAATCATCTCCCATGATATAAGTCCTGCCTTCCATGATTGAATTCAATGTTTTGATAATCTTTTCAAAAGACTTTTCAGCACTTTGAATGGAATATTCATGTCGATGCTCCTCTGGCCTGAATACCTTATTAATCAGAATGGACACGATCGGATCAATCAATACAGATTCGCCAAAATTAAGCCATTGGAGATATTCAGCATATTCCTTAGAGTCATGATCAGGCTCCAATCTTCCTTCTCCATATTTCTGTAGTATGTACTGGACGATTGCAACAGATTCTGACATCACAATGTCGTCATCTTTGATCGTTGGCAATTTTGTAAATGGACTTGCTTCTAAGAAAGCCTCGTTGATCTCTCCCCTTTTTATAACTTCTAGCTCGTAATCCAGCCCTAACTCTTCAAGAAGCCAAATAATTCTGACCGATCGACTTCCGGCCGCATGAAAAACTGTAATCATTTAATTTCCTTATTCATCTGGTGCAATTTCAACCCTTATCCCATCCATTTCATTTGAAAATTCGACCTGGCAGGACAATCGCGATTGCTCTTCCTTAAAAGAGTCGAGGTCCTCCAATAGCTCTTGCTCATCATCGCTACGCTCTCCTAGTTTGGTTGACCATGATTCCTCAATATAACAATGACATGTCGCACAAGAGCACATGCCTCCGCACAATGCGAGCACTCCATTATCTAAATCTCTCAGGCTTTCCATTAGAGAGAGACCAACCTGTCCCTCAACTGTATGCTCTTCACCTTCGCTGTCAATAACATGTATTTTTGGCATGACTTCTCCTAAAAAATCTACGCCGATTAGAGCATAGATTTATTCATTTTTCTATAAGGAGAAAGTAAAAAGAATCAACTCTGTTCAGTAGGTAAAATAACGCGAACCTCAGCGCCATTGTTTTCATGATTTCGAATTGAGATTTGACCGCCATGTGCATCAACTATTTGCTTTGTGAGATATAAGCCCAAACCATAACCGCCGCTATTCCTGCTTCTTGACTCCTCTGCTCTGTAAAAAGGCTCAAAAACCTTCTCAATATCCTTCATATTTAATCCAGGACCATAGTCTCTTATTGTTATCTCAATGGAATGATCATCTTGATGAGTCTCAACATCGATCTGCTTTTTCTTGTCTGACGTATATCTTGAGGCGTTCTCTAGTATATTCTTTAACATCACTTGAAATAATATTGGATCAGCATCAATTGTGATCTCTTCACAAAAGTCAAACCGAATTTTTATGCCCTCAAGAAACTGAGAAGTGGAGATTAAGTCCTCTATTGTTTTATGAATATCAACAATCCCCAGATCTAATTTCTTGTGCCCATAATTGATCGCTTCACTTTCTAGTAGCGTGGATATGATGCTTTCCATGGCCTGTATTTCATCCAATAAATTTTCTCGCTTGATTGGATCATTGAGCATTTCGACTTGAAGCTTGGCTCTTGTCAGCGGAGACCTCAGTTCATGGCTGACACCCATGTTTAATCGTTGTTTCGCTTCCAGCATTTCGACAACATTGTCAGCAAGAAAGTTGATTTCCTTAGCTAAAACACCCAGTTCATCCTCTCTGCTTACATTTATTCTATGTTTCAAATCTCCCTGTCCAATCTTGGTCGCAGCTTGTTGAATATTTTGAATGGGATTGATCATTCTCTTTACAAGAAGGAAGGTTAACAGGAGAATCGAAAGACTGATCAAAGCAATTGCCTCGAATAGATATGTCGGTCCAGCTTCAATCGAAACCTTTGGATTGACCATAGTGATGATGTATTCGCCATATGGAATTTGAAAGTAGGTTCTGTATTGGTATCTGGCAAATTTTGAATCTTCAACTATTTTTGGAGCTTGATCATTTCCATTATTTATTTTGATGCTATCCCATCTGCTTGGCTGAAAATCAATTTCATCTGTATTTGGAAACTTATCGGTTGAACTCCACTCAAAACCACCCCCTGTAATCAAAATATCAAAAGGCATATCTTCTGTAATTTTAGCGGCGGTTTGAGCATTTGGTGGATAACCAAGATCCTCCATTAAATTGCCTAAATAGCTGGTTTGATAGTAATCCAGCGTATCTCTTACCTCTTCATTCAAAATCAAAGACCTGACGCCAAAATCAAGAAGATAAAAATATGCGATGCCAGTGATTAAGAACACTCCAAATAGCTTGATCGAAAGTGAGTTAATCCGCTGAAACATGCCTCATCTACCTAGTATCGACAAACATATAGCCCTTTCCCCATATGGTCTTTATTAATTTTGGCTCTTTTGGGTCGTCTTCGATCTTATGTCTCAATCTTGAAATGAGAATATCAATCGATCTTGAGAATAAATGAGCATCAATGCCTTTGATTTCCTTGATGATTTCATCTCTGGAAAAAATCATTCCTGGGTTCTTTATGAATAGATCCATGAGCTCAAACTCTTTGGTGGTCAAGTCTAAAACATTCCCATTGAGGGAAACTTCAAGTCTCTGTTGGTCAATTTGAAAAATTTGATCTGATCCAAATGTTGAGCCCTTTTGCGTTCTTCTAAGAAGACTATGGACTCTTGCGACCAATTCTCTTGCCTCAAACGGTTTGGATAAATAATCATCAGCACCTAAATCAATTCCTTTGATCTTATCATCAGCCTCTCCTCTCGCGCTCAAAATAATGATTGGCTTATCAGATTCTTGTCTGATCATTTTACAGAGCTCAAATCCATTAATATGTGGCATCATCACATCAAGTATCAACAGGTCTGGATCTTTTCTGTTTATGGTTTCAATTGCTTTTCTTGGGTCATTGACAACGGATAATTCGATTTCAAAAGATTTCAGATAATTCTTTAATAAATCGCCAAGCTTTTGATCATCATCAATCAATAGTGCTTTAGTCATATGAGTCATTGATTCCATCTATCTTTTGTTTGAGCAATTTGCTCAGTACCAATTCGCATCTCTAGCATTCGATTTGCTTCCTCTTCTCCAAATACTTGGATAGGGAGTATATTCATTGGGTCATTTCTGTACCCCAATTCTCTCACTGCATAATCATATTTTTGTTGCTCATCTCTTCTCTCTATTGGCAATTCTTCAGCTTCATCTAGCCAATCAAACCAACGCTGAATAAATTTCTCTAAATAATCTTCACAATAATCAATATTTGCATCATTGAGTTCTGCATGGGAGCTTACACAGATCGGAGACATAAGCGATCTTAAATAAGTTCCGTGACTAACAAAACGAGTCCAATCCTGATTGGCTCGAAATTCCAAAAAATCTTGATTCACTGGCTCATAGTACTTAGATACATAATCTGGATTGGTTCTCAAATCCATTCTGGGAGTATATTCCGCATAAAAATATAATCTGGGTATTGTTCCAAAAATAATTGTTAAGTGTGGGACTTGATTCATTTGGCCTAAAAAAACTGTAGCATTGATATCCAAAATGCTTTTTTGTCTATTTCCGATCCAAGAGTGAACCAACCAATCGACTTCATCACCTGTATATGAATTGAATGAACCCTCCATTTTCCCATGAACTTCGTGTTCATCTGAAACAAAATACTCTCTCCCATCACATGATGGGTGTCTTATTACATCATATCGAGCCTTTACCCTTTCGATTATCTTGGTTTGAATACCCCAACAACGTTCCCATGCAGCACTGACATCTACATCAGGATTCTCACTGAGAAACTCCATTATTGTCTTTGTCTCTTTGCTATTAATGAGTGATCCCCTATTTCATTTTTTCACTGTCAGACTAACAGTATTTGGCAAAGAAAGTAATAGAACAGCCAGATGGCAGTCTATATAATTTTTAAGTGAATAAAATTCAGGAGCTAATATGCCAAGTATCAATATAAATAATCATGAAATGTACTATGAAATACATGGTGAAGGAGATCCAGCAGTTTGCATGGGCGGATGGGGAACATTTTGTCATGGCAATGAAGGACTCTTGGCAAGAGGATTGACCGATAAATATCAAGTTTTAGTTTTTGACTACAGAGGAATTGCTGATTCCACTGATGATCCCAGTATTAAACCATCAATGAGAATGCATGCTGACGATTTGACTGGCCTCTTGGATCATCTGGGATGGAGCAATGTGCACCTCATTGGATTGGTCGGCATGGGTTGCTGCGTTGCACAGGAAATAGCGATCAATCGACCAGATCTGGTTAGAAGCATGGTCAACATGGGCGCGTGGGCATATTGCGATACTTATCTTTATGATCAGTTGAAATTATTCAGAGATGTGCATCGTGATTCAGGTTTTCTGACGTTTCAGGAAAAAGTTTCGATCTATTCTTTTCTACCAGAATATTACAATGAAAACAGAGAAAAATTATTGGGTCCAAATGCTGGGTGGAAGGAACTCAATGGAAATTATGAAACACATGCAAGGCTGGTTGAGGCTTGCATAAATCATGATGTCAAAGACAGATTAAATGAGATCTCTGCACCAACTTTGATTATCCATGCTGGCAAAGATCTCGTGACAGGTCCAAGAACCACATTGCCACTTGAAGAAGGCATACCGAATGCTGAGGGGGTTTTGATGGAGGATGTAGCTCATGTTGTAGCTGGAAAGGAGCAAAAAATTGCTTTTTGTGAGATTCTTTTTGACTTCCTTGAGAGACACTAATTCTCTGAAGCTCTTGTATTCAAAAACCAAAGTATACATAATGTGGCACGAACACATAATGAGCTAGGTTATTAGAGGTATGTCAGAAAATGGTTCAAAAATCCGGATGGATAACGGTAAACTTCAAGTCCCAAATGAACCCATAATCCCGTTTATTGAAGGTGATGGAATCGGTCCAGATATTTGGAAAGCATCAGTCAGAGTATTTGATGCAGCAGTTGAAAAGGCATATGAAGGGGAAAGAAAGATAAACTGGCTAGAGGTTTACGCAGGCGAAAAAGCATTCAATAAATTCAATAATTGGCTTCCAGATGACACCATTGAGAAGTGCAGAGAATATCTGGTTTCAATAAAAGGTCCGCTTACTACTCCTATCGGAGGCGGAATGAGATCTTTGAATGTAGCCCTTAGACAATTACTCGATTTATATGTCTGTCTGAGGCCTGTTAGATGGTATCAAGGGGTGCCCTCTCCTATTAAGAATCCTGAAAATGTCGATATGGTCATTTTTAGAGAGAATACCGAAGACATTTATGCTGGAATTGAATTTGAACAAGGAACAGAGCCCAATGAAAAATTCCTATCACTCTTTAAAGAATCATTTCCTGAAGAATATGCAAAAATTCGTTTTCCTCAATCTTCAGGCATAGGAATCAAGCCGATTTCTCTTGAGGGTTCTGAAAGGCTTCTAAGATCAGCTTTTGATTATGCAATAGAGAATGGTAGAAAAAGTGTCACCTTTGTTCATAAAGGCAATATCATGAAATTCACTGAAGGTGCTTTCAGAAACTGGGGTTATGAACTTGCCGAAAGAGAGTATGGTGATGATGTTTATACATGGGATCAATGGGAAAGAACAAAAGCAGAAAAGGGTGAAGATACTGCCAATCAAGAACAAAATGATGCCATCGAAAATGGAGCGATCTTGGTTAAAGACGCGATTGCTGACATAACACTTCAACAAGTTCTTACCAGGCCATCTGAATTTGATGTCATCGCAACAATGAACCTCAATGGCGATTATTTGTCTGATGCACTAGCAGCGCAAGTAGGTGGAATTGGAATAGCGCCAGGTGGAAACATGAATAATGCCACCGGCCATGCAGTATTTGAGGCAACTCATGGTACAGCTCCAAAATATACAGACCTAGATAAAGTAAATCCTGGTTCAGTGATACTATCAGGTGAAATGATGCTGAGATATATGGGCTGGATAGAAGCAGCTGATCTCATCGTTCAATCAATGGATGCAACTATACAAAAGAAAACTGTTACCTATGACTTTGCAAGGTTAATGGGAAATATCACACCTGTAAAGTGCAGCGAGTTTGGTGATGAGCTCATCAAAAATATGATCTGATTTAGAACACTCTACGAAGTCTCAGATAANAAAATATAAGGAGAAAAATAGTGAAAATAATAAACATTTTCATCTTACTGTTTGTTTCAACGCTGAGCTTGGAATCCATCGCCGCAGATTGTGAACAAGTGATAGAAGGCAATGATGCGCTTCAGTTTAATTCAAAAGCAATGACGGTCAGTGCCGCTTGCGAAACCATCACAGTTACNCTCAATCATACTGGCCAATTNCCAGCAAATATAATGGGNCACAACTGGGTNCTTACTAAGTCTTCTGACTTCATGCCCGTAGCTCAAGCTGGAGGTGCNGCNGGTCTGGANAATGACTATGTTCCTCAAAACGATCCCAGAGTGATCGCTTATTCGAAAATCATCGGTGGAGGAGAAACCACAACNGTNACATTCTCAACCGCTGANCTTTCAANGAGTGAAAACTACACGTTTTTCTGCTCATTTCCTGGGCACTATGCAATCATGCAAGGATCNTTGAGCCTCACAGACTGAGATTAATATCGCCTTTAACAAGNGATAAAGGNCCNGAACGAGCGATCGCAATGAGATCGCTCAAGNTCTCAATCGACTTTAGGAAATCATTAATTGCATTTGGCTCTGCAAGCATCTGAACAATGGTTAACCCATCTTTTTCATTGATTATTTCAGCTGAATAATCATANAAAATCGTTTTTATTGAGCTCAGATTGTCCTCTGAAATCTTNAGCTTAACCATCATNAGCTCACTTTCAATGTGATCCATTGGTGTGATATCTAAAACATCAATCACATCNATCAATTTATACAACTGCTTTACGACTTGATCCATTTGTTCATCACTTACATCAGTGACAAGGGTNAANCTCGAGATCATTGAATCTTTAGTGGGTGCCACACTCAATGAATCGATGTTANANCCTCTGGTTGAAAACATCGATGATACCCGTGTTAGAGCACCTGATTCATTCTGTACCAAAATTGCAATTGTGTGCTTCATTTATTGATTATCTTAAATTTCCTANGATGAAGTGAATTGTACATNCTAATGCAAACAAATGAAGAAAGTTATGATTATTACTTTTCACTTATCTTTGTAGTATGGTGTCATCCTTGAAAAAATATAAGAGTAATGTTTTATAGATATTACTGCTTAAATAATAAAATATAAAAAATGAAAACAGGCTCAGAAATAATCATTGATGTTCTTGCAAAAGAAGGTGTTGAAACCATTTTTGGTTACAGCGGCGGAGCGATTTTGCCAACCTATGATGAAGTCTTCAAATACAATGAGGCCAACCCAAAAAATCNAATGCCATTGATTGTTCCCTCAAATGAACAAGGTGCTGGTTTTATGGCATCAGGNTATGCAAGATCAACAGGTAAANCAGGAGTGGTTATGGTCACATCAGGTCCAGGTGCAACCAATACTNTTACGCCTGTAAGGGATGCGATGGCTGATTCAATTCCTATGGTCATCATATGCGGACAAGTCAGCAGAGCAGCAATTGGNAGNGATGCTTTTCAAGAAGCGCCAATAAGNAGNGTAATGGGGTCAGTGGCTAAACATGTTTTTCTGATAACAAATGAGAATAAGTTGGCCGCGACATTAAAGGCTGCATTTGAAGTTGCAACATCTGGTAGGCCAGGCCCTGTTGTTGTTGATATACCAAAAGACATACAAACTGCAGAAATCTCTGATGAAGATAACGAGGAAGCCAACATTGCTGCCTATGCCAATAGAATATTGGCCATTGAAGAATCTCGACTGAGTGAAGAAAAATCATCGGAATTTTTTGATCATCTCTCTAATTCAAAGAAACCTCTCATCTATTTTGGTGGAGGGGTCATCTCTGCAAATGCTTCAGAGGAACTCAGAGAATTTGTTGATCACTTTAATCTGCCTGCGGTATCAACTTTAATGGGCTTGGGTGCGGTTGATACGCAACATCNCTCTTCNCTACATATGTTAGGCATGCATGGGACGCCTTATGCAAATTATGCTGTTCAAGAAAGTGACTTCTTAATTGCAATCGGCTCTCGCTTTGATGATCGTGTTGCAGGTGTTCCTGATAAATTTGCACCCAAGGCGAAAGTGATTGCTCATTTTGATGTCGATGCATCAGAAATTAATAAAGTTAAGAATGCCACTTGGTCCCATCTTGGTTTTCTATCTCTGGCATTAAAAGATCTCATAAAGCATGCAAAAAATAATAATCTTGAGTTTAATTTTGATGATTGGGTTCATCATACCCAAAAATTAAAATCAAAATATCCTCTGAACTTCAATCGATCTTCTAAACTGATTCAGCCAGAACATGTCATTGAGTGCATCAATAAAATTACAAGAGGAAATGCGATTGTCACAACTGGCGTAGGTCAGCACCAAATGTGGGCAGCTCAGTATTTTGACTTTAAAGAACCGAGGCTTTGGCTTACATCAGGGAGCATGGGAACCATGGGCTTTGGTATTCCTGCTGCAATTGGTGCTCAATTTGCACATCCAGAGAAAACCGTCATCGATATCGATGGAGATGGAAGCATACGAATGAATTTGGGAGACTTGGAAACCATCACAAACTATGACTTACCAGTCAAAGTACTGCTTCTAAATAACTCAGGCGATGGGATGGTAAAGCAATGGCAAAAACTTTATTACGGCGGTCGCTTATCAGCAAGTGACAAAACACTTCACACAAAAGACTTCATTATGTCAGCAAAATCAGATGGCTTTCAGTTTACAGAAAAATTGACCGATCAATCAAAAGTAGAAGAAACAATTGAGCGGTTCATCAATTTTGAGAAGGCGGCATTTCTTGAGGTTGTGATTGATCCTGATGCAATGGTTTTTCCAATGATTGGGCCTGGAATGTCATATGATCAAATGATCACGGGGCCATTTATGGAAGGCAAGGATCCCGATCCTGAAATTGATGGAAACGATCCTAAGTCTATGTTTTGAGACTAGCGCTCACCCATCGCATTGATGTCATGCGTCTCACCATGCTGAGCATAGAGTACTTTTTTCCTAAAGAATCTAAGCATACCCATTTCGCCCATTCTGGATGCGCCAATACCAGAATATTTGAACCAGTTTTTCTCACCGTCAAAAACATAGGTTGTTGCTCCACAGTCTTGAACTGTGACAGCGCCAGCATCAATATGCTTCGCAATATTTGAAGACTCCTCATGACTGCCTGCTAAAACAGCAGCTGAAAGACCATAGATGGTGTCATTTGCTAGTTCAATGGCATCCTCGATTTTCTCATATGTCATCACAGGAATTACAGGGCCAAATGTCTCATCAGTCATTACTTTCATTGAATGATCAACGTCTTTAATGACAGTTGGCTTAACCCATTTTCCGCCGCCATGATTTTCAATCTCTCCTCCAGTCATTATTGTTGCACCCTTTTCTTCTGCATCATTTAAATGATCTGCAATGATGTCCGCTTGTTTATCGAAAATTAATGGTCCGATATGACCTTCTCTTACATCGGGATAATTGAGTGTCACCTTGCTGGCTTGATCAGCCAATGATTCAATAAATTGATCTGCAATTGATTGATGAACATAAACCCTTTCTATCGATTGGCATGCTTGCCCTGTGGCTTGAACAGATGCTCTTAGAATGATACGAGCAGAATCAATAGGGTCGGCATTTTCAGTCACTATAACAGGGTCTTTCCCGCCCAACTCTGCATAGACAGGTATGAAGTTTCTAGCACCACTTTCATAGACTAATTTTCCTGTTTTCACACTGCCGGTAAAGCAAAGTGCATCAACGTTATTAATTAAGTCTTGACCTGTTTGCCCTCCGCCTTGAACAAATCGGCAGACTTTGTGCAGCTCAGGTATTTTTTGAATAATATCTTGTATGGGCTTTATGAACCTGGGTGTAATCTCACTGGGCTTTATGATTACAGCAGACCCTGCCATCAGTGCTGGTATTAAATCAATCAGTGTAATTAAAAATGGGAAATTCCATGGCCCGATGATTCCTACAACCTCAAATGGTTTATATTGATGGGTATATGTCACAGTTGGGACAGATGACTGAAGTGGTTCTTGCTCTGCAAAAACTTTGTTTCCTATTGCCCTCCAACCAGGAACCATCTTCGTTAATTGTGCAACTTCACCAGTGCAAATAAAATACCGGCCTGTGTCTGCGACCAGAGCATTTAAAAGCTCATCACTTTCAGCAACCATTTTGGCCCATTGATCCAGAACATCTGCCCTCTCATCGACAGTTTTTGCAGCCCAATCGGCTTGGTTTCCTCTTAATTCATCAACAATGCTTGAAATTTCATCNGTTGATGTTGCTTCGAAACTGTAATCATTCTCTCCTGTTCTAGGATTTCTTACTTGTATTGTGCTCATGTTATGGGTCACCTTAAGACTATTGTCAAAAAACCATCATAAGATACGATTTATAAAAAGATACATCAATCATTAATTAATAAGATTACGATGGCGTTCTTTGGAAATATTACCTCCACTCAAAACCGCAACAATATTTTCATCTGGATTAACCGCTTTTTGTTTAATCGCTGAAAGTACAGCAGCCAATGATGCTGCTCCACCTGGCTCAACAATGATTCCAAATTCATGGAATGCCAGACTCATTGAGTCGATCACCTGCTGGTCCGTGACGGTATCGATAGAAGAAACCTGTGATTGATTGATCCTGAATGTGAGCTCGCCAGGCATTTCAGCCATCAATGAATCACAAAGTGTATCGGGCTCAATCTTGATCATTTCCCTTTTTCCAGAAGAAAATGATTTTTGGGTATCATTTAGAGACTCAGGCTCTACTCCAATGATGATGACATCTGGATTAAATAAATTGAGTGCAGATGATGAGCCAGCAATTAAACCGCCTCCACCAACCGGACAATAGAAACGATCCACTGTTTGACCAATATTTGCCATTTGGTGAAACGCTTCCATGCCAACAGTTCCCTGACCACATATGACATCAAAGTGGTCATATGCAGGGATTAAAAATGCGCCACTTTCATTTGAAAGATCTTCTGCAATCTCCTCTCGTGATTCATTATAACGGTCATAAAAGATGACATTTGCTCCCAAAGCTTTGGTGTTATTAATCTTTGAATCTGGTGCGTCAGTCGGCATAACGATGGTTGCCTTCACATTCTGCAGTTTTGCAGCGAGTGCAACACCCTGAGCATGATTGCCTGATGAAAATGCCACAATATCGCGTTTGCCTCGAGTAACAAACTCTTGGTGCATGCAATAATAAGCACCTCTTAATTTAAAAGAACCGGTACGTTGCAGGCATTCTGCTTTCAAATATAGATTGAAACCGAGTGTCTCATTCAATTTTTTTGACCAAAGCAATGGGGTTTGCTTTATGATTCCTGATAAGGCTTCCGCTGCATTAAAAAAATTTTTCTTCTGATACATACACTTGATTCATTTCTAATTGTAAGATGTCACTAAGGCTAAAGTAATTCAAGCAGAGGAAAAATAAAATGGAAACTTACATCGTCACTATTTATGCCAAAGAAGATCATGCTTCAGATGTACAGGAATATTATCAGGACTTACAAAATATGTATGAAGAGGCGCCTGGTTTTATTTCACGAAAAATCTTTAGGGCCAAAACCGGTGCAATGGAACAAGCAGTGAAGGCGACTTACTCAAAAGAGGAACTTGCTAATACTCCAGAGGAAGATCATGACCATGGAGAACATTTTGTGATGATCGAGGAGTGGGAAAGTATTCAAGATAGAATTAATTTTGGAAGAAGCATGAGNAAGGAGCATCACTTAAAAGTCATTCCNTACCTATTGCCAAATCANTCCCATGAATTTTATGAAGCAATTTAAGNCAAGATATTGTCTATTTTCTTTGCACAAATAAAATCATTCTCTGATAATCCCCCGATTGCATGGGTCGTATAAAGCACAGTACAAGATCCATACTTGACAGTTAAGTCTGGATGATGATCTTCAGATTCTGCAATCCATGCCAAAGCGTTAACAAATGAAATGGTTTTGTTATAGTCATCGAACTTAAATTCTCTGGAAATTGATTTGAAATCTTCTGCTATTGACCATTGAGGATCAATCGCTTTTGCAATCTGTCTGGCTGCGTCCTCGTCAAGTGGATCAACACCTCCTTCACAAGGCACGCAGTGTTTTTTTTCTAATTCTTCAATATCCATTCTTCATCTCCTTATAATGTTGGTAGAGCCACAAAAGTGCCTCCATTCTGCTCTGAAAGCTTTCGCATCAGATGTGCAAATTTAGCTCCATTTGATGTTCCTGTCTGAGTTGGAAAACCAATTCCATGTATTCTGACCAATCGATTGCCAAATCGATCCGCTTTATTAATCTGGGCAACATAACGGCATACTGCCTCGACTGAGCCGCGAGAGAAATCATCTCCGAAGACATAAATACTGATCTTTCGATCAGGCGTATAGAAAGTATTGATTGCTTCTGTGATGCCCTCCACAGGACTCGAATCACTGGGAGGGTTCCAAAACCTTAGGGTCCGGGTGATGTTTCTTCTAATTTCACTGGAGTCAGGAATCCATTTGCCAGCATAAGATGAAAACATATAATCGCCCTCGTCATTGAGAACTTGAATGCCTTTAATCTCAGGATAAACTGCCAGCGTTTCAGAAACTTTTTCAATAACCAAATTCCATGGACCTTGGAACATACTGCCAGATGTATCGATGACAAAAATGATGTACTCACTATCAACCGGTATACCGCCCACAGTGCCATCATCCAAAGGGTCATAGTCCACCAGCAATCTCTTCATTTCTTCAGTTAATTTCTGCTTCGCTGCAAGTAGATTATTTAGGACCCCATCGGAATCTTCTGCCATTGATTGACTTGCTTTAAATTCTGCTTCTAAATAGGAAACATCTCCACTGAGTTTATTTTTTCTTTCACTGTTATCAGAAATCTGCTCCTCTAAATCCTGCATCTCTTCATTAAGAACTGTCGATTCACCTTTGAGCTCATTGAGCTGTCTTTCGAGTTCTACAACAAGCTCTTCCATATTGACCTTGCTCTCTTGAATGCTGATCGGTTCATATATCTTAGTAATCACCAAAAGAAGAATGACTGCTCCAAAACCACAACAAACCACGTCTAAAAATGACAGGTTAAAAGTTTCCATATTGCGTCGCTTTCTCATTAAGGCCAATCACTCGCTGGAGCCATAAAACTTCCTCTTGATCTGATTGCTAAACGCCAATATGCCTCAGCTGCAAAAGGATCTCCATCAATTGGAAATAGAAGAACATTGACTGGAACCGGTGGCAGTTCTCTCAATGCTTGATCAAAAAAAGTTAATCTTTGCTCAGGTCTAATCATTTCCCGAATTGGCTTTCTCTTGCCTTGTGTCGGAAGACCATCGGTGATTAAAAAAATATTATCTGGCCTAGGTGATAATTGATTGATCTGGCTGAAAGCGTTTACAAGACTTGTTCCCTTATCTGGCACAACTGACTTCAAATCCTGAATGGCAGCATCAACCTCATTCCCATCTGTCACCTCAATCCAATTGCCATCTGACCCAGAAATAATTGTTTGAGCATCTTCATTGAAAGCATAAATTTGAAATTTTGTTCCAGGTTTCAGCCTGGTGGTCAACCAGTCAACGCTGTTGACTACCTGTCTCCATTTAGGGGCCTTGACTTTCATTTGATCCGACATATTTCGATATCGAATGACATTTACATAAGTCCTGCCAAGCATGCTTGTTGATGAATCAACTAGAAAAAGAACATGGCCTCCTCCCAGTTTCAATTCTGTAAGATATTGACGTTCTCCATCGCCATCAAAGCTTCTCAATGCATCTCCTGGATTGCTACTGGCTCTTTCCATCTGAGACATCATGCGTTTGTTTGCTTCTTCCAACTGTTTCACATCAGACTGAAGTTGATTNATATCCGCCACTGAGGCAACTGAATTATTCTCTAAAAATTCGATTTCCCTGAGGAGATCCTCAATCTTTTTGGCTAAATCAGAGACGCTTCCCTGAATAATTGCATTCTCTGAGTCCATCTGATCAATGGTATTTTTCAACACCACCAATCTTTTTTGTTCATCAAAGATTTTTTCTTCTAAAAGCTGGCTTTCCGCTTGAAGTTCAACATTTGCCTGCTCGCTCCTGGTCTTGGATTGTGTGTTTATAATCATAAAAAATAGAATCACTGCCCCAAATCCACATGAGATCACATCTAAGAATGAGAGATTAAATACGTTGAACTGTCTTCTAGCCATGAATCAAGAAGTCATTCACCCTTCAGATGCGTGATTAAATTCTCATCGCAGTAGGTTTCCGTTTCAAAAATTTGTCTTTCTTGAAGCAATTGAAGTTGATGCACCATAAACATAATGACAATACTGATCAGCAAGGCGATAAAGGTCGAGTTAAAGGCAACACCCAAATTCTGAGTGACACCACTGATGTCTCCATCAACGGCTCTGTGTGCCAAAGAAAGTGCAGCTCCAATTCCTCTGACCGTGCCGATGAATCCAATTGAAGGAATTGCCCAAGCAATATACCTGATCATCGAAAGCTCAGATTCCAGCCTCTCAGCCTCAGACTCAACCATTGTGTGTGTTGCGGTCGATACGTCTTGAACATTCTTGGTTGTAGTAAAACGTTTCAGTCCATTGATCAATGTTCTGGTTAAGAATAAACCTTTCTTTGAATCATCCAACCCTTCTAACTGTCTTAGATAATCCGTCGCAGAGTCAGGATTGATGCTTTCTCCTACACGAATTGGAATCAAATCTTCCCTCAATAAGCGTCGCTCATTGATCGAAGCATTTGCTTTGATTGCCATGATTGCGAAAGCCCAAAGCATCAGAATAAAACAGGCCTCTTGCTCAAAATCTCTAACAATCACATAAAATGATCTCTCAGGAACATAATTGATATCTTGCTCAATCATGATCTGTTGTTCTTTTATGATCTCCTTCGCCTCTGGCCTTATCAACGAAACATAGGTCGCATGCACCAAAATGATTGACACAATCAATGCAAGCGCTTGATATAAAAATTCCTTCGATAAATTATTTCCATTCATGAGTTACTCCTAAATATCAGATGGAAAGCTCACTGCAACATCAGCAGATAATGGCTCCGACGGCACAAATTCCTCCAATGATTCTTCTTCATATGCCTCCTGAATTTTTGCCAATTCCTTTTCAAGCTCTCTATCAATTTCTTCTTGTGATTTTGCCTCGCTCTCTAATTCTTGTGCATAAGACGGTGTCATCTCAAATAATAGCGAAGACCCTATAATGAAGAGTAGTAATGATTTAATTGTTTTTTTCATCTTTTCCATTCTCAAGATCAGTATACCTTGCGATTCTGAATCCAACATCCAATCTTCCTTGAGTGCCATANTCTCTGTATGCAAAACGAAGTTTTGTGAGCGATGAATCTCTCCAGCTTGATCCTTTAATTACTCTCGCAGTTCCATCAGCTGGGCCCGAAGGGTCTTTTTCAACCAACCTGAGTTGCCGCGTTGGCACTGCATAATAATCTGAAACCCACTCAGCGACATTACCTCCCAGATCGTATATTCCTATTTTGTTTGGGTAGAACCTTCCTGACGGTGCGGTCACNGGATAACCGTCCCAGTAATCCTTGAGGACATTTGTCAAAAGACTTTCTGTAGACTCATCTGCATAATTTCCACTTTCTTCTATAGGAGGCATGCTGTCGCCCCATGGGTATCTTTGCTCACCTGCTCCGCCGTTATATCTAGAAACCCATTCCCACTCGGCTTCAGTTGGCAATCTGTACCCATTCGTTATTGGTTCTTTGAGCTTATATTGACCATCAATTTTTTCATAGGCAGGCACCAAAGATTCCTTTTCACTGAGCCAATTACAATATGCTGCAGCATCCGACCAAGTCACCATTACAGTGGGATGCATTCCGTTTGAAAGTTCCCTAAACATTTCAGCGCCAGAAGTATGCTTTGGTTTGAAAGCTCTGAATTCATTATTCGTCACTTCCTTTGTGCCAATATAGAATGGCTTGGTGATCTCAACCAATCTCTCATTCTCATTTGATAACCTTCCTTGAGAACGCCTAGGTGTGCCCATAACAAAAGAACCGGGTAAGATTAATTTCATCTCTTGTGATTGAGAGGTCCTCAAAGTCTTTGGAATTGCAGCGAGAACCGTTTGTTCCTCGTTGAGTAGTTTTACTTCAATTTTTTGAGGGTAGTTTGGATTAGGGGTCATCTTAATCTCTTGAGTAACCAGACCATCCTTCTTTACTTTCAATATCTGTTCTTCGCTGATCATTTCGATATTAAAGGGAATCACACCGATTAGATCATCTGAACGATAGACCTTTGCACCATCGGTACCAACAAAAGAAACTTGTCCTAGAATTTCCTCAAGAAAATAATCAAGCACCTCGCTGTTTTTACCTTTTGATGACAAACTTTCAATGGTATCCAGTCTAAGTTGATTATTGATATCTTTGTAGCCAGGTTTACTTATCAATATTTTATGTTCAACCAACGGTTCAAGCATGATTTCCATCGGTGTCAAACCTCGATATTCATCATTGATGTTGATCGAAGCACCCTCTGGTTCACTTATGATTTCCAATGGCACATCCAATCTGGAGAGTATCAATGATTCGAGCGAGACTGAATCCTGTGCAACAATATCTAATTGAATCTCATAATCTTTATATCCTGACTTCCTCAAAGAAAGTGTATTTTTACCTTGAATAAGCTGAATTGTGGAAGGCGTATTGCCCAATCTTTCATTGCCATTGAAGATACCCACATCAACTGGTTCTGTGCTAATAGAAACATCTGCCCATGAAGGATCGAGATCAAATGAATACTCTTGAATTTCTCCCTTTCCATTCACGAATATTTCCTTCTCAATGGGAAAATATCGATCAAATCGAAGCTCAATCTTTCGGTTTCCAGCAGAAACGAATGTCTCTGGAGTTGCTTTACTAATCTCTGAATCATCTACATAGAGATCAAAGTCAACACCTGGGTTCGTTGTGAATACAATCTTTCCAGGCAACCTACTTAAATCAAACATTCGATCCTGTGACTCATTTTCATCGATGATCAAAGTTTCATTGCTCATAGAAACATAGCCTTCGTTTTGAATACTGATCTTATATTCACCGCTTCTCAATAGATATCGTCCGCCTATTTTGAAAGACGGAAATAACCCTCCATCGATTTTTATATCTGAATCTTGAGCGATTAATTCTCCATTTAAATCATCAAAAACATCAATTTTTACGGCCTTTGCTGTGAAAAAGTAAAAAGAGAAATAAAGCACAACCAAAGAGATAGAAAAACCAATGTACCTGATGGTTTGATTCTCAAATATTCCCTTGGATTGTCTTTTCTCAAAAATGGTTGGTTGTTCGCCACTGATATCGCTAACCGAAATCAAAAGATCATTCTCTTGATGNTCAAATTGAATGACTGCATTGTTGATAATTAGTTCATCTTCATTCTCAATCCAATGGCTTCCCTTTAATTTATTTCCATTCATGGAAGCATCAATGGATTGGCTGGTGATTTGCAGAAGGTATTTTTCGCCTATTCGATCAATCGTTGCAGATAACCCTTCAGCCAAAGAACCTGAAATTACGATCTCAGAATTTAGGTCAGTCCCAATTCTTATTGGGAAATTATTTTGTTCAATCGTCTTAGATTGATTCCCATTTTGGATAATAATTTGGCTCATATTTTCTTATTACAAATAATCCTGACTCGCTGATTTTGCTTATTCGGATCCACTCTGAATCTTATGGTTTCATCTTTGAATCCTTTTCTGCTTCCTCTGGCAGTATAAATTCCAGGCCTCAGGGAAACTATCTTTTGTTGAAACGTCCCCATTTGATCCACTTTAAATATAGTGACCTCAGTGAGTTGATCAGATTCAAAAATCACATCTATCGGTATCAGTGCTATCCGAATCAATGAATCCAGTTTTTGAATTGATTGTTCCAACTTCGGTCCAATCCGCTCGATTGATTTTGCAGTCTCCAATAGGGCTTGAGCTTGACCCAAAACTTTATTGTCATTATAAGCATCGCTTCTGGCAATGATCGAAGTCATTTCTGCATCCAATAAAATTCTTGATTCGACCCTATTGAGACTCTCTTTGACTTCTTCAAGATTGGGGTCAATGACCAGAATTTCTTCNTAAAAACCCTTTGCTTGATTCCATTCTTCATTAACTTCTGCAATCAATCCCTTGTACTTAAGCGATTTTGTTAGACTTGCAATTCTCTTTAAATTGAGTTCATCGAGCGCCTGTAGAGCTTCTTTTGAGTTTGGACGTATCGAAAGAGCTTGCTCNAATAAAATCTTTGCATCATCAAAAGATTCATCATTTAATGATCGATATCCTTTTGATAATGACTCCTGAAACAGTTTGTCTGCATATGATTTCTTTGCTTGATTCAGTCCATTGATTGCAGGCTCCCAATTGGGGTCAATCGATAAGGCATCTTGAAATAANTCAATTGCAAGCTTGTAACTTCCTAGTTCGAATTCAGTTTTACCTCTTTGAGTTCTNGCCAATACCTGATCAAGCTTCAGTGCCCTATCCAAGCCTTGTTTCGCGTCAAGGTTGTTGCCATCAATTGCCAACGCAATTTCAAAACTTGCAATCGCATCATCTTTGTTGCCATTAAGGATTGATGTCTGTCCTGATTCAAGCGCATTTTTTAATACATCAGGAATTGAGATCTCCATATCTGAGAGCAATTGCAATGCCTCTCGATATCGTTCTGCTGAGACATCATACTGCTGCTGAATGAATGCTGAATCACCCTCTTGCTGCATAATGAGCACATCCTCCCATTTTCCCATTCCCCAAAAAAGAATGCCTTGAAGCTTAAGTGACTCGATCTTAATCAATAATTCAGAAAGCAATGCTTCCGCAATTGGCTTTTGTGCCAATATCTCTTGGTTCAGAATGAGGATTGTTTCTTCTTCGATCNTTTGAATGGGNAGATCCTCTTTATCCTCTTGTACAAGCAATGGGAGAACAAAAATGACGATAACCAACAACAAGCTAAGACCAACTAGAATTCCACCTCCTTTTCGAATACTGATTGAGTTTGAGCGTTCTTTCTCTAATTTTTGTTGGTATAGCGTCTTTTCTTCAGGNTGANCTGATGNNTCAGTNTTNTTTTGATCAACGGACTCATTCATGAGCTTTANTTATTCGGTTTCAGCCTGAGGTATNGTAAAACCAGTCTCATCAATNTAGATCTCCTTGAGGAGCCTTCTCCATTCTTGGAATTTTTCTTCGGCANTGCCNGTGAGACGAATTGTTTGNCCTTCCAATTCGATCACAAACGGTTGCACTTGNGCATCAAAATCAGCGCCNGATTCTTTNAANGATTCCTGATATATNTTCGCTTCAGAAGCTGTNGCAAAACCNCTTCTTAACCCTTCAATGCCTCCATAAATAGCCATTTGTCTCATGGTGCTGCTTGCTCTACTGTCTCCATCTGTCGCCAAAGCACCTGCTAATGCAACTGCGCCCAATATTTTTCTTGTTCTTGCAGATCTTTGAAGCTCTTCATATGTGATCATGTCTTCTCTTGAGAGTTTTCTCCAATCCTCATAAGGTTGAGAGAGGTTTTCATAAAGTTGTCCATAGTATTCATTGAGTGTATCTAGCAACAAAAACTCTCTTTCTTGCACCTCAAGAATTCTTTGCATNATTTCATCATCCTCAGATGGGAGGCGTTCAAGCGAATAGATATTNTTCTTNNTNTTAGAAATATANTCATCATAGACAGGTATCAACTCNGAAGCGAANCGTATTTCNCCGGTTTGTGANAANCGGATGAGATCTTCTCTGNTTTTAGCTTGTTTGATTTGAAGAAGATCATTCGCAATNTTATTGAAAATATTTTGATANGGATCCTGNGTCAAATCTCTTCGTTTGCTGTANGAGCTCTTTGCGATATTTGANTTGTATGTTTTNTTNANCCATTGTGCGCCAACAATATCCCATACNCCTATCTNNANTTCCACATCNAGTCCGTCNGATTTNTCAATTCTTCCAACAATAATAAGATCTATNGCTTTTGATCTTTCAGGAAGCANCCAAACACCNCCCCAGTGACCAGTGCTCTCTAATGTCTTTTTCAGGTGGTATGGCATNTATCTNGCCTCGGCTTTCCTGATTTCAGGAAAAATCATTGGATCTTCCTTNTNTGGTACGTTTGGATCNAANAGCATGATTCCGATATCAAGCAATTCTTCAAAAGGTATTTCNGTTTGNGCAATATCAAGTTGNACCTTNTCGTACTTTATTGTNTTTGCTTCTGAATGATNNATTCCAGAGAAAAATAANAGGGTGAAGGCTAAGAGNGNNCTNGAACNNATTTGAATTGACCTAATCACTTCTTNATTCCCATNTGNTTTCNATACTCTTCCCATAGTGCCTCTCTAATCAATGGGTCATCTTCTTGAATGGCTGCCTCTCTTATTTGTCTAGCAATNACATCNTCGCCTGTTCCATCCATAGGGATGTCATCNGGGATTCGCTCTTTCTCCTTGTCAGCAGATTGAGATGNATCATCACCNGAATCAGANTCTGACTNACTNTCCTGNGCTTCACCTTCTTGGCCTTGTGATGCATCNGCTTCAGAACCACTTGAGCCCATTGCACCATCCATTCCNCCCTCTANTGCNCCTTCACTGATTGCGGCTGCATCAGCAGATTCTTGTCCAGTCATGCCATCNCCACGATCAGCTGANGCAATAACCACTCTTTCNGAAGCGATATCTTTGTCAAAATCTCCNAATGAGTCCTCNAATATTGAGGATGCAGATCTTTGTGAGCCACCCATGGCTCCTGTATTTTGAGANGATTGACCAGAAGAAGTGCTCATGCTCCCTTGGCCCATCTGACCNGAATCACTTCCTGNTGNCTGAGAGCTACTGGATGTTTGNCCTTGGCTGCCCGCACTNNCTTGTGANCCCTGTTGNGGTGAACCACTTTGTGNTGAGCTCGATGANGAAGATTGTGATCCTGAAGANGGCATTGTTGGGCTNGGTGAGGGCATGCTCACTGAAGGTGAACTGGGNGACTGAGAAGACGGGCTNTGNGGCCCTCCTCCCATTTGTTGTGTTTCACATCCCAGNAGAAACAAAACACTCAGAANAATCGGTAGNTTTNTTATTTCTGACATCTTTTCCTCATATTTNTGCAAGTTCAATAGAACTGACATATATTTATATATCTTACTACTTAATTATTATTACTTAATTATTTCGTCGCAATAAGAATAACAACTCCTTCATTTATTCTTAATTTGNTACGATTTGGTTTTAGAGAAAAAAACAAGGAGAAAAAATGTCTAAAGAAGCTGTACTTAATGAACTCAATAGTCAAGTTGGTTCTTTGATTCATCAAAGTGAATGGATTGATATCTCTCAAGAAAAGATTGATGCATTTGCGGATGCAACAGAGGATCATCAATGGATCCATATTGATCCAGCAAGAGCTGCTGAAGAATCGCCATTTAAAGCAACGATCGCACATGGTTATTTTACTTTATCTCTTTACCCAAAGCTGAGGGGGCTGGTGGATCCTTCAACTCCAGTTTTTCCTGGGACAAAAAACATCATCAATTATGGTATCAATAAACTGCGTTTTCCTGGTCCAGTGATATCTGGAAGTTCTATTAGGGCAAACTGTACACTTGTCTCAGTTGAGGAGATCAAAGGAAGCATTGAATTGGTGGAAGAATATTCTGTTGAGGTTAAAGACCAAGATCGTCCAGCCTGTGTTGCCGAATGCATCATGCGACTTTATTTCTAAATGACAGATATCCTCAAGCAAGATTTGCATGACTCTGTGCTTGAACTCACCATCAATCGTGAAGATGCGGGCAATGCTTTAAGTAATGAAGTAATTGGCCTTCTCAATGATTCATTAATGCAACATAAAGACCGATCAGACCTCAAATGTGTCCTAATCAGAGGGTCAGGGGAGAAGTTTTTTGTCGCAGGTGGAGATTTAAAGGAATTAACTTCGGTAAGGAAAGATAAGGAAACTGAGGCAATGGCATTGAATGGTAGAGCAATGTTGGATCAGATTCGATATTTTCCTGTACCAGTTATAGCAAATATCAATGGATATGCACTGGGTGGCGGTGCTGAACTGGCAATGGCATGTGATTATAGGATTGCTTGTGAATCATCTAAATTTGGTTTCATACATTCCACGCTTGGAATTACTACCGCATGGGGTGGAATTATCGATCTGATTGAGACTATTGGAAGCAGCAACGCGCTCTCGATTCTCATAGAAGGAAAGATTTTTAAGGCAAAGGATGCGCAGAAAGCTGGGATCATAAATGAAGTTGAAAAGACTCATGAAGCATTGGGATCAAGAATCAATGAAATCAAAAAGATGTATCAATCTACATCCATACAGGTGATTCGTGGAATTAAAGCTGTGAATGTAAAGCAAAAACAATTGATTCATGAGCAACTCAAAGAGGCAGAGCTNGATTCATTTAAGAAAACTTGGATGAGTGATGAGCATTGGAAGAAAGTGGAAGCNTTACTCTCTAAGTGATCGCCTCAATACTTTTCCAACATTTGACTTTGGTAACTCATCAATGAACTCAATGTGCTTTGGAACCTTGTAGCCTGTGAAATTATCTCTGCAGTAATCCATCACTTCATCAGCACTCAAACTTGGATTATTTTTAACAACGAATAACTTGACTGCTTCACCTGTTTTTTCATCATCAACACCAATACATGCAGCTTCAATAATCTCTGGATGAAGGCTTACTACATCCTCAATCTCATTGGGATATACATTGAATCCAGAAACCAATATCATGTCTTTTTTCCGATCTACAATCTTAATGAATCCATCACTGTTTAGAGTTCCAATGTCTCCTGTCTTAAAAAACCCATCCTCATCAATGGCTTCTTTTGTTGCCTCTTCATTTTTCCAGTATCCCTGCATCACTTGAGGTCCCTTGACACAGATCTCTCCTGGTTCACCTCTTCTGACTTGTTTACCTGTTTCATCTCGGATAGATATCTCTGTGCTAGGTACAGGTAGGCCAACAAACCCATTGAATTTTGTCAAATATGATGGAGAAACAGAAACGCTTGGCGATGTCTCAGAGAGCCCATAACCCTCAAGTAATACATTACCAGTGAGTTCCTGCCACCTTTCTGCAGTCGACTGTCTGCAAGCAGAACCGCCTGTGCCAGAGAGTTTCATAGAGTCAAAATTAACACTTTTAATTTCCGGATGGTTCAGCAGGCTTTCATATAGAGTGTTTACACCATTAAAGAAAGTAAAGCGCCACTTCCTGATTTCTTTAACAAACCCATCAGTATCTCTAGGGTTTGTTATCAGCACATTGAGGCCTCCATTCGTATAACCTGCCAAAACCAGAACAGACAACGAATAGATATGATAGATGGGCAGTGCATTGATATAAATATCACTGCCATCCTCATCAATCACATCAACCAACATTGCTTCAAGCTGCTCAAGACTTGCAATCACATTACCATGCGAGAGCATTGCACCCTTTGAAAGTCCAGTGGTTGCGCCTGTATATTGCAAAAATGCCAAATCATCAATTGAAATTGGTGCTTCGTCTAAATCTGTTACTGGCCTTCCCAGTGTTGATTTAAAATCAATTTTTCCAGGCAAAGAATATCTAGGAACCATTCTTTTTAAATATTTCACTACAAAGTTCATGAGCGATCCTTTAATGGGACCTAAGAAATCACCAATCTTGGTAATAATGACATGCTCGATGTCTGTATCTTCGATGACAGCGCTCAATACATGTGCGGAGTTTTCAAAAATCAATATTGCCTTTGAGCCAGAGTCTCTTAACTGATGCTCCAGTTCTCGTGGGGTGTAGAGTGGATTGACATTAACAACAATGAGTCCTGCTCGCAATGCACCGAAAATAGCAACGGGATATTGCAATAAATTTGGCATCATCATTGCAATTCTATCTCCCTTTTTTAGCCCTAAAACATTTTGCAAGTAAGCTGCGAATTTCTTTGATTTGGTTTGAACATCCCTGTAACTCAACGAGACTCCAAAATTCACGAAAGCATCATTATCTGGATAGTTAGACTCAGCCTCATTTAATAATTTGACTATGGTTTTTCTTGGATCCAAGGTAATAAATTCTGGTGTACCCTCTGGGTAACTCTTTAACCATGGTTTATTTCTGTTAGCTGCCATTCTTTTTTTACTCCGACCCACTAATCTAACTCAGGAAAAGTTTTTTTGCATCTCAATAGGTCTTATTTTTTCACAATTGATGAGTTTCTGAGTAAACTGATCGTCTGTTTAGACAGTGAGTAATAATTTTATGGATAAATCTAGGATCCCAAATTTTTATAAGATGCCCATCAATGAGCGTCTTGATGCTGTTTATGAAAAAGGTTTAATCTCAAAAAAAGACTATAAACTTCTTAAAAATCAACAGCAGCAACTGGATATCAACAGTGCAGATAAGATGATTGAAAATGTGATTGGTGTGATGGGCATGCCAATAGGTTTGGGGCTTAACTTTCTGATTGATAACAAAGAATATGTAATTCCTATGGCTGTTGAAGAGCCTTCAATAGTTGCAGCACTGAGTGCAGCTGCAAAAATCTCAAGATCGGGAGGTGGATTTAGAACAGTCTGCTCTGATCCAATTCTTACCGGTCAAATCCAAGTTGTTGGGATAAAAAATCTAGACCAAGCAAGAAATGATCTTATGTCTCGCAAACAAGAAATCATAGATCTTGCCAATAGTTTTCATCCTCGAATGGTAGCAAGAGGGGGAGGAGCAATTGATTTCTCAATCAAAACTTACCCTCTAGAATCTTTTGAAGAAGAAATGCTTGTACTAAACATCAATGTGAATACTCAGGATGCAATGGGTGCAAACTTGGTCAATGGAATGTGTGAGGGTATTGCGCCATTGGTTGAAAGCATTACAGAGGGCAAAGTTTTCCTTAGAATCTTGTCAAACTTAACTGATCAGTCAATTGCTAAAGCAACAATGAGAATCCCATTGCATTCTTTATCAAAAGAAGGCTATGATCCTGAACAAATCAGAGATGGAATCATCATCGCTTCTGACTTTGCTAAAGCAGATCCTTATAGAGCATCTACCCATAATAAAGGAATCATGAATGGAATTGATGCAGTTGCCCTTGCCACAGGAAATGACTGGAGAGCGATAGAGGCTGGCGCACATGCTTATGCATCTAGACATGGCAGATATTCTTCTCTCTCTGAATGGAAAAAAGATGAGAATGGAGACCTGATTGGTTCAATTGAACTTCCATTGAAAGTAGGAATTGTTGGAGCACCCATCGAGTCAAATCCTGCAGTGGCATTGAATCTAAGAATTATGAATCTTGAATCAGCTACAGAACTTTCTGGTGTGATGGCCGCTGTCGGCCTCGCTCAAAACTTCTCGGCCCTAAAAGCTTTATCAACTGACGGTATTCAAAAGGGTCACATGACTCTGCATGCTAGGAATGTAGTAAAAGCAGCGGATACACCGCATGATATATTCGATGATGTTCTTGAGGAATTATTAATCAGTGGGGATATCAAAGTTTGGAAGGCTAGAGAAATTGTTCAAAATCTGACAAAAAGAGAGCCGATAAAGACAGAGGATTTTGATGCAGTAACCTCAGGTAAAGTCATACTCTTGGGTGAGCATTCTGTGGTTTATGGTCGTCATGCAATTGCAGTTCCGGTGCCTCTTAACATCCGCGTTAAAGTAGAAGAAGCAGATAATGGTGTCCTTCTCATGATTCCATCTTGGGGGGTTGAATATCGCCTAGACAAAAAACCTGAAGAGCGTCAATCATTTGAAAAGCCCGCAGCTTTAATCTTAGAAAAAATGAATCTCAGTCATACTGGAATGAAAATTGAGGTCTTCTCAGATATCCCTAGAGGTATGGGCCTTGGTGGATCTGCAGTGATTGCAGTCTCAATTATTAAGGCACTGAACAAACATTTCAAGATGAATCTCACAGACGAAGAGATCAACAATATGGCATACGAATCTGAAAAAATTGCGCATGGAAATCCAAGCGGAATTGATAATACGATAGCAACATACGGCCACCCCATAATCTATAAAAAGGGTGAAACTGTACTTAAAGAAAGTCTGCAGATCAAAAAACCATTCGATCTTGTTTTGGCATTTTCAAATTCAGAAGGGCTCACTGCAAAAACGGTTGCAAATGTAAGAAGCCAATGGGAAAGCAATCAAGATATGTATGAAGGCATATTTAATGATATTGACGCGATAGTTCTTAAAGGGATTCAGGCGATTCAAAGCAATGATATCAAACTACTTGGTGAGTTAATGAACTTCAATCAGGGTCTTCTGAATACACTTCAGGTGTCGACATCTGAAATTGAAAGAATGGTTCACATTGCAAGAGATGCAGGATCATTTGGAGCAAAACTCACTGGTGGAGGTGGTGGAGGTGCAATCATTGCGATTTCAGATAAGCCATCAGATATTGTGGAAGCTTTTGATCATGAGGGATTCAGATCAATTCATTTTCCAGTGCAAAACAATGACTGAAAACAATTTGGATAAATTGATCTTGGTCGATGAATATGATCAAGAGATAGGCTCAGAGTTGAAAGAAGATTGTCACCTTGGAGACGGAATTCTTCACAGAGCATTTTCTGTTTTCATATTCAATGATAAAAAAGAAGTGCTANTGCAACAAAGAAGCAAAGAAAAAATGCTTTGGGGTCAGTTTTGGTCCAACGCTTGCTGTAGCCACCCAAGGCTTGGGGAATCTATCGAAGATGCTGCACACAGGAGAATTAAAGAAGAATTATCACTAGAAACAAAACTTAATTTCTTATTCAAGTTTCAATATCAGGAAAAATTTAGAAATATTGGCAGTGAAAACGAGTTGTGCCATGTCTTCATAGGTGCATGCAATGAAATGCCAAATATTGATCCAAATGAAATAGATGATTGGAAGTATCTGGCAATAGATGACCTATCTCAGTCAATAGAGAATAATCCAGATCAATTTACGCCCTGGTTGAGGATTGAGTGGTCAAAAATAACTGGGGAGTACTTCGGACAAGTTCAAAGAATACTTGAAACTAACTAGAAATTAGAACTGTTCATCTGGCATCGACATCATCGATTCAGAACCATGCATGACTGCATTTCCATAACTCGTAACAAGTGGCAGAAATTGTTCAATATAAAAAGTAGAGGAAATGATTTTTGCATTGTAAAACTCAAAATCATCATTCTCTTTCATTTTATTTTTTGCAGCAGTAATGTTTCTGGATGCAATCCATCCGCCAACCAGATAACCCATCATCATTAAAAAGTTGTAACTGCTTGCGCCAGCTAAATTTGGATCTTTCTGAGCATTTTCTAGAATGAATTTAGAAACATTTCTTGATTTTTCTATTGCATGATTGAGTTCTGATTTGAGATTGCCTTCAATACTTGAGACTCCTATATCATTCTCAATTTGATCTAATAGCTGATTCATTGCTGAGCCGTTGTCATTTATGAATTTCCTGCCGATGAGATCATTTGCTTGGATGCCTGTCGTTCCCTCATAAATCGTTGTAATTCTGGCATCTCTGAAATGTTGTGCTGCTCCAGTTTCTTCAACATATCCCATCCCACCATGAACTTGAAGCGCTATAGATGTTATTTCTTGGCATAATTCACTGCACCAAGCCTTTGTTATTGGTGTGAGAAGATCTGCACGTTGATTGTGTTCTGATTTCGATTCAGCGAGATCACACTCAAATGTATTCTCATAAACCAACACTCTCATGACCTCGATCAATGACTTCATACTAAGAAGCATCCTTCGCACATCTGGATGATTGATAATTGAAACTCGAGATTGACTGGATTCAGTTCTTCCTTGAATCCTATCTTTTGCATAATTCACAGCCTGTTGGTAGGCCCTTTCGGCAATTGCAACACTCTCACAAGCTACTCCAATTCTGGCGTCATTCATCATTGTAAACATACAAGCCAACCCCTGATTAGGTCCTCCAATAAGAAAGCCTTCGGCCTCCTCAAAGCTCATCACACAGGTTGCACAACCATGAATACCTAGCTTATGTTCAACAGAAACAGCCTTCAGCATATTACGCTCACCCAAAGTTCCATCTGTATTCATTTTAAATTTAGGCACCAGAAATAGTGAGATTCCTTTTACCCCTTCTGGTGCATCTGGAAGTCTTGCTAATACAAGATGGATGATATTTTCAGATAAATCATGCTCTCCCCAAGTAATGAATATCTTCTGACCAGTAATTTTGTAACCATTATCACTTGGTTCAGCGACTGTGTTCATAACTGAGAGATCAGACCCTGCCTGAGGCTCTGTGAGATTCATAGTGCCACTAAATTTCCCAGAAATGAGTTTTTCTAAATAGAGATCTTTTAGCTCTTCACTTGCATGGGCATCAACAGCTCTGATTGCTGAGTTTGTTAAAAGCACTAAGTGAGCCCACGAAAAATTGGCCCCCATAACCATTTCATTTACTGGCATTGATATTGATGCAGGCATACCTTGCCCGCCATATTCTGGATTACAACTCAATGTTGGCCATCCACCATCGACATAAGCATCATATGCTTGTGCATAACCATTTGGCACTGAGACTTTACCATCCTCGATAGAAACCCCATGCCTATCTCCATCTTTGTTAGTCGGAGCTATGATCTGGGAGGTTATTTCTGAAGCACTTTCATAAATTGTTTCAAGAAATTCACGATTAAAATCTTCAAAACCGAGATTAGAATCTAGGTCACCTTTTCCAACGACCTCTCTTAGGGCAAAGATCATATCTTTTACAGGGGGGTGAAACTGGTCCATATTAAGCTCTTTCTTTTATCCAGGGTAGCTCAACAAGTTCTGCCTTAAGATCGCCATCAGGTGAATGGATATCAACTGATTTGCCAACAATGGCGTGATCTATATCAAGGATGATATAACATATATTCTTTTCAAATCTTGGTGAGTAAACCGCGGACATCATCGCGCCTAATATTTCCCCATTGACAGAGACATCTAAATTCTCCTCATTGAAGAACTCCATTTTCGGTCCTTGAATCTCAGCGCCCATTAATTTCTTTGTTATCCCATTTTCCTTGATGCTTTTGAGTGCTTCTTTGCCAATAAAATCATCTTCCTGATCGAGATCTATCATCCAATCCAAACCGACTTCAAAAGGATTATTTTCTCTGTGCATGTCGGCACCAAAGCTGAGTATGCCCGCTTCTAGTCTGAATATTTGATTTGGAGTGCCTGGAGTGATGTTTAGTTCTTTACCTGCATCCCAAAGTATTTCCCATAGTTCGTTTCCCTTGGTTCCATCTTGAAGAAAAATCTCATAACACCTTTCTCTGCTGTAACCCATTCTTGCTATTACCATGGGTATTCCTTGATGATTGACTTCTCTAAATTTATAGAATGCGAGATCATCTATCCAATCTCCAAATACCTTGCTCATGAGTTCTGTTGAGTTTGGTCCTTGAATCTGGAGGGGAGAAACGTCTGGTTCTGTGACCTCTGTATCATAGTCTTTGCCTGAGGCGACACCCTGAATCCACAATAGAGCATCACTATCAGAAAGTGAGAACCAAAAATGATCTTCTGCAAGTTTAAGCATCACTGGGTCATTTATAAAACCACCTTCAAAATCGAGAAGTGGTGCATACAATGCTTGTCCAATTTTGCATTTATTGATGTTTCTAGGAGTGATGTATTGTGCAAGTTTTGCTGCATCAAGTCCTTTGATTTCGACCTGTCGCTCTACACCCACATCCCAGAGTTGAACTCCATTGAGTAAGTTCTCGTAGTCTTTTTCTGGTCCCTCAAACACAATCGGCATATACATGTGGTTGTATATCGTGAAAGCGGATGCCCCATACTTCATTGTAGAGTCAAAATAAGGGGATTTTCTGACCCTTGGGCTGATTACAATTTTTGATGTCTGGTACATGATTTTGAGGTGATATCATACTTAAAATTCGTAAGAAATGGAAAATAGGGTTTCACTATTTTAAGAAAATCTATCACTCGATTTTCCTAGACTAATTATTCTTTTTACCTAGACTAATAATCATTCAATTCAAGGATCAAAAAATCTTTACAAATAAAGACAACATAGAGTGGCCCAATTTCATACTCACAGTATTGATATCCTTATCAATCCTTCTGCCAATGTTCATTGACCCCACTACCACAAATCAATACTTGAATTCAGCATATGACCTTATCGCGAGCAACATTGGTGGTGCTTATTTGATTATGGGTCTCTTAACATTGATTTTTCTTTTGCTCCTAGCTTTTAGTAAGTATGGAAAAATAAGGCTAGGTAATGACCATGAAAAACCTGAATATGGAACCTTTGGATGGTCTTCAATGCTTTTTTGCTGTGGTATTGGTGCTTCACTTGTACTCTATGGATCAACTGAATGGGTCGATTACTACCTCAGACCGCCATTCGATGCAATTCCGGGCTCGAAGGAAGCCGTTGCTTGGGCCTCATCATATGGAATGTTTCATTGGGGCATCACGGGATGGGCAATTTATTGCTTGCCTGCGGTTGCCATAGGATATAACTATCACGTCAAAGGCTCGAAAAGTCTCAAGGCAAGCACAGGTTGCGAAGGCA
This sequence comes from Gammaproteobacteria bacterium, assembly GCA_002718375.1. The sequence continues at coordinate 5,543 of PBEI01000016.1, read as the reverse complement.
TATTCAATGTCAGTGAAAATAATTACATTCCTAGGTTGATCGACCTAATTTACATGGTTGCATTGGTAGGAGTTTTGGGTGCAGGTTTGGGTCTAACCTCGCCGGTTGTGAGCGCAACAATTACCGAATTCTTTTTAATCAAACAAAGTTTAGCAGTAACAATTTCATGCTTGTTGTTATGCTTAGTGATTTACTCAATAAGTACGTATTTTGGACTAGAAAAAGGAATCCAAAAACTAAGTAAATTTTGTGCATATCTAGCTTTTATAGTGCTTATTTACATACTTATTTTCGGCCCTACTACCTACATAATCACTTCCTCTATTCAAAGTGTTATGTTCATGGGAGAAAATTTCCTCAAAATGAGTATGGGTCCCCCTCCATTTGGTGAATCAGAATTCTCAAAAGCATGGACTATATTTATGTGGGCATGGTTCTTTGGGATGGGTCCATTTGTCGGCATCTTCATCGCAAGAATTTCAAGAGGTCGGACAATCAAAACAATGATTCTTGGGTCGCTAGGATTTGGAACAATGGGAACATCTCTATTCTTTATGATTATGGGAAATAATGCCATCTATTTAGAAGTAAATGGACTTATACCAATCATTGATATCTGGACAAACGAAAGTCCAGCTGTGATGGTTTCCAGAAGTATTTCAGGAATGATTCTAGGAAAATGGATATTGCCATTGGTAGGTATTTTTTGTTTAGTCTTCATGGCCACTACTTTCGATTCAGGTGCATATACATTGGCTTCATCAGCAACAAAAAAAATGAAGGCAGGCGAAAATCCTGAAGTATGGAATCGTATATTTTGGGCTTTCTTCATTGCCTTATTGCCTTTTGCAATATTAATAGGGGTGACAGACTCGCCAGACCTTCAAGGAATCGATAAATTGAAGCCATTTCANACAATTATTGTTCTAATCTCACCTCCTCTTCTGATTNTGTATATAATCATGGCTGCTGGACTAGTAAAAAGTCTTCTAATTAAAAAGGAAAAAGCATGAGTGAAAAATATCAACAATTAAGAGATGTTCTCGAGTCAGGTCGGTTTGCAATAACTGCAGAAATTCCTGCTCCAGTGAGTGCATCATCGGTTGAAATGGAAGAAAAAATAAAAATCCTTAAAGGTTCAGTGCATGCAATAAATGTAACTGATAATCCTGGTGCGACTGCGCATATGTCCAGTCTTGCGGGCTCTGCTATTGTCAGGAATCAAGGAATTGATCCCATACTCCAAATAACGTGCAGAGATAGAAATAGACTAGCAATACAAAGTGATCTAATGGGGGCTTCTGCTCTTGATATTAATAATGTCTTAACCCTTGCTGGTGATCCTGTAAAGAATGGTGATCAAAAAGATGCTAAAGCTGTTTTTGATATTAACTCTAAAACCATACTCTCAATCATGGATGTGATGAATGTTGAGGGAAAAACAATGTCAGGTAAGGAACTACAAACAAAATCGAACTTTTTTCCTGGAGGTGCAGCAATTTTGCATGAGCCTGAGGAAAACTGGGACCCCAAAGCCTTGAATGAAAAAGCATCTTTTGGGGCAAGATTTATTCAAACTCAGTTTTGCTATGACGTGGAACTGGTGAAAAAGTATATGCAAAGAATTGTTGAAACAGGTCTATCTGAGAAGCTGTATTTCATCATCGGCATTGGACCACTAAGAAGCGATAAATCAGCAAAATGGATGCGAGATAAGTTATTTGGAACAGTTATTCCAGATTCCATTGTTACAAGGATAGAGAGTGCTGGAGATCAGATTCAGGAAGGGATAAATATTTGTGCTGAACTCATTGAGTCATTCCAAGAAATTGAAGGTGTTCATGGGGCTCACCTTATGGCGCCAAGAAATCTATCTGCAATACCTGAAACAGTAAAGCGATCAGGAATATCTATCTAGAAAAGTTCGCAATCTTATCCTTTAGCTGATAGTACATCATGCCAATGGCTGTCGCTGGACTGGAAAACCATTTTCCACCTGGTAATTGAATATGATTCACAGATGATAGCGTATTCAAGACTTCATCGTCTCCATCAATTGCATCAGCAATAACTTTAGCTGCCATATGTGTTGGCGCCACGCCATGTCCTGAATAACCTTGTGAGTAAAAAATATTATTATCTATTCTTCCTAACTGAGGAATCTTCTTGAGACTTACTGCAACATTCCCTGACCATGCATAATCAACTCTGACTTCTGATAACTCTGGGAAAACAGACACCATCCTCTTTTTTATCTCAATCTTTATTTTATCGTCGCTTGGAATTTTACCTGAATAATTAAACCTTCCGCCAAACAACATTCTCTTGTCTGCCGAGAGGCGATAATAATCTAAAATTGTATTTTGATCGCAAACTGCCATGTCGGATGGAATCACTTTATCTGCTAATTCACTACTCAAAGTCTCAGTTGCGATGATACAACTTGCCGCGGGCATAACCATTCTTCTCAGTTTTTTATTCAAGTCTCCAATGTATGCATTAGCAGCAATGACAATATAATCTGATTCGATGATCCCATTGCCTGTGACTACTTTTGCGGGACTTCCTGCTGAAATTTCAACTGCATGGGTATCCTCATAGATCTTAACTCCAAGTGTTGATGCTGCCTTTGCTTCTCCCAAACAAAGATTGAGGGGATGAATATGTCCTGATCCTGAATCAATTAGTCCGCCAACATATGAATCAGTGTTAACGTATTTTTTCACTTGATTCTCATCAACCAATTCCAGATCATGATGATAACCAGACTCTTTCCATTCTGCTGCTCGATCAATTAATTCATCCATGTGCTTTCTATTTGTTGCGACATCGATGAATCCTTTCTTAAGGTCACAATCAATTGAAAATTCAGAAACCCTTTCTCTTACCAAATCAGCAGACATTGCGCCAATCTTCCAAATATTTTGGATATCATTTTCTGTACCTTTTTTCTCAAAATGGTCGCTAAAAGAAAACCCGCTGATGAGCTGTCCTCCATTCCTTCCACTTGCACCCCATCCAATCTTCTCGGACTCAATTAGAACAACATCGTAACCTTTCTTTGCGAGATTGATGGCTGTATTAAGTCCTGTAAAACCTCCACCGATCACACACACTTGAGTTCTCAGATTTGAGTTAAGTTGTTCATATTTCAGATCTTGGTTTGCTGTAGCAGCATAATATGATTTAACGTGGGGCATTTTAGTATGAGGTTTATATTTAAAAAATAATTATAATCCTTTCAAATTATCTAATCACCAGAAAAGGTTAAAATTGAGACTCTAATTTTGATAGAAAATTGATTTTTATGGGATAGTATTACTAACAACACCGATTTAAACCAACTTGCAGGTGTATAAAAACGCTAAAAGGGGGTTAATAAATATAACTAACCTGTTAGCTTTTTTAAGCAAACAGGTTTTTTTTTGGAGTTTTTACATGGAAGAGTTATTTCAGGAAAAGAACAATGTTAGCCGAAGAAATTATAAACCTAATAGATAAAAAAGGTTATCTTCTTGCAGATGGCGCAACAGGAACCAATCTATTTGATATGGGTCTTGAGTCTGGTTATCCACCTGAGTTATGGAACCAAGAGAAACCAGATTTGGTATCGAATAATCACAGAAAATTCATAAAAGCTGGCTCTGATATAATTCTTACTAATTCCTTTGGTGCAAACAAATACAGGCTAGCTCTTCATAACTCTGAAGATAAAGTCAGAGACATTAATTTCGAAGCTGCCCAAATAGCCAGAAGAAATGCAGACTCATCTAAGAAGAAAGTATTGGTGGCAGGCTCAATTGGACCCACAGGAGAAATACTTCATCCAATAGGGTCTCTTTCAATTGAGGATGCAATTCTTGCCTTCACAGACCAAGCAATGGCATTGAAAGAAGGCGGGTCCGATTTGCTTTGGATAGAAACCATGTCCTCAAGTGAAGAAATGGATGCTGCTATTAGTGCTGCAGTGAAAACTGGTTTACCAACAATATGTAGTTACAGTTTTGATACACATGGAAAATCCATGATGGGCCTTGAGCCAAGAGAATTGGCTATTCTCTCAGATAAATATTGTGATGTTGTTATTGGATACGGGGCAAATTGTGGAATAGGTGCTGCAGAACTTATTGGATCAATTATGTGTTTCAGTCAATCAAGTATGGAAAACAATCAGTTTATTGTCGCCAAAGGAAATTGTGGGATACCACAATTCAGAGGCACTGAAATCGTATATGACGGAACTCCTGAGATGATGGCTCAATATGCTATATATGCGAGAAGTTTAGGCGCAAAAATAATTGGGGGATGCTGCGGGACAACCCATCTTCATGTTAAAGCGATGAGAGATGCTCTAGAAAATCACACAGAAACGGTTAACTTCGATCTAGATAAAGTAATTGAAAGTTTGGGTAAAATGACTGATGGCAATATTCAGATGATAAAAAATTACCTTGATCCCAATATTCCTGAGACAAAAGTAGAAAGAAAAAGAAGAAGAAGGAGTAGAAGCTAACTTCATCTCAATTTTTAATTGAAAGAGAAACGATATGCTATGATTTTTATCTTGCCATTTACTCAGGGCTAAGTAATGAAAGATAAAGAAATTCTGATCATTGGATGTGGTGCCATAGCGCATGAAGTCAGAGAAATTATAGAATTAAATAATTGGGATAATGTCAGACTTCAATGCTTAAATGCAGACCTGCATAACACACCAAAAATACTGCCAAAAAAAATACAAGAGGCCATTGATGCTAATCTCAATGACTACTCAAAGATATTTCTAGCATATGCAGACTGCGGCACTGGAGGATTAATCGACTTGATACTCAAAGATTATGATATTGAGAGGTTAGATGGTGCGCATTGTTATGAGTTTTATTCAGGATCCTCAGTTTTCAAAGAGTTAAGTGAAAAAGAAATCGGAACATTCTATCTCACGGATTTTTTGGTTAAAAATTTTGATCGACTTGTGATCGATGGTCTTGGTATTCAGAAATACCCGGCTTTAAAAGAAGATTATTTCAAGAATTATAAAAATGTTGTGTATCTAGCACAGAAACAAGACAATGTTCTGGAATCAAAGGCTAGGGAATGTGCTGATTATCTCAATCTTGAGTTTTCTGCACTCTTCACTGGTTTAAATAACCTTGAAAATCAATTGAATAAGGCGATGAAATAAATGGGTAAACTAATTACTGTATTTTGGCGTGACATTCCTTCACATATAATTTTTAAAACAAAATCAGGAAAATTCAAAAGGCAAATGAGTCCAAGGTTTGCAGAGGCAATTGATAGAGCTGCAATGAGGGCTGGTAAGGGTTCAAGTGATGCTTATATGGAGGATTGGAGAAGAGATATCAAAAATATTCAATCAAAAGATCCGCAATCTATTGTCGACCATGAAATCGAATTACTTGAGACAATGTTTTCAGATGATTTACTAGAAAAAACAGTAAAATCTAAAGGCATAAAGAAAGGTAAATAAAGATATGGCAAATACAAAAATCAGCTCAGACCGAAAAGAAATCATCATCGGTCCT
>PBEI01000015.1 GCA_002718375.1 Gammaproteobacteria bacterium | reverse complement strand
AATAGCCTTGTATTTTTGGACACATTGATTAATAATCCAGCTTGGAGTTGGCCAGACAATCGCTGAATTTCAGAGGAAAGTCCGGGCTCCTTCGGGAACGATGCCAGGTAACACCTGGAAGGCGCGAGCCTATGGAAAGTGCATCAGAAAATATACCGCTCTGATTATATGGAGTAAGGGTGAAAAGGTGTGGTAAGAGCGCACCGTCTTATTGGTAACAATAAGGGCATTGCAAACCCCATCGGGAGCAAGACCAAATAGAAGAGTAATGATAACCCGTAATCACTCTTGGGTAGGTCGCTTGAGGTGTTTGGTGACAAACACCCCAGATGAATGATTGTACAAAGACAGAACCCGGCTTATAGGCCAACTCCAAATTCTTAATTATCCCTTTTATCTATTGACATCATTTTTATATAAACTATAGTTGTCTACTAGTGGTAAAAAGTGGGATAAAACGCTTGATCTTACTGATAAACATGATGTTTAGAGGATTAAATAAAATTAGTTTAGATACTAAGGGACGGATATCCATTCCTACAAAGTATCGTACAGAACTCATAAAGTATGGATCCAATAAGCTCATATGCACCATTGATATAGACCAATGCTTGCTTCTGTACCCAAAAAAGATTTGGGTTAAGATTGAAAAAACAATTATGGATCTGCCCTCGCTTGATCGTTCAAGCAGGATGCTTCAACGCCTAATGGTTGGTCATGCAAGCGAGATAATGCTCGACAGTCATAATAGGATATTGGTTCCAATTGAATTAAGAGAATTTTCTGGAATCAAAAAATCAGCCATGTTTATAGGCCAAGGACAACGTTTTGAAATCTGGAATTATCAATCATGGAATCAGTCTAGAGATACATGGTTGAAGAAAAGTGATTTTACATTAACAGAACAACTTAGAGATATTTCAATTTAGGCAGAATACATATGGGTGAATTTGCTTTTGAATTAATGGATACAGATAGCCAAAGGGCCAACATAAAAGTCATTGGTGTTGGCGGAGGAGGAGGTAATGCTGTCAATCATATGATCAGAGAAGGCATCCAAGGTGTTAATTTTGTTTGTGCAAATACTGATACACAGGACCTCTCATCATCGCCGGCCGAAGAAAAAATTCAGCTTGGTGTTGAAACTTCAAAAGGACTGGGTGCTGGCATGAATCCAGAGATTGGAAAAGCTTCTGCTGAAGAAGCGGCTGAAGCTATAAAAGCACTTCTTTCTGACACCGATATGTTATTCATAACAGCTGGATTNGGTGGAGGCACGGGNACTGGAGCCAGTCCAGTTATTGCAAAAATTGCGAAAGAGATGGATATCNTAACAGTTGGCGTGGTTACAAAACCATTTCAATGGGAAGGCGATGAAAGGTCTNCTCTNGCTGAGCAGGGGCTGAGGGANCTTGAACAACATGTTGACTCTTTGATTGTGATTCCNAACGATCGATTACAGTCATTGGGCAAAAAAATTACCGTGTTTAATGCGTTTGATGCAGCCAATGATGTTTTATTAAATTCAGTTCAAGGGATAGTGGAGTTAATTACTGTTCCGGGTGTAATCAATCTTGATTTTGCTGATGTGAAAGCAGTGATGGGCAAGAAAGGGCGAAGCATTATGGGTTCAGCTGTTGCATCTGGACCCGATAGAGCAAGACTTGCTGTAGAAAAAGCAGTCAAGAGCCCTTTATTGGAAGACATCAATTTAGAGGGCGCATCCGGAATACTTCTCAATGTCACTGTGGGAACAGATCTTGAGATTTCGGAGTTTAATCAAATCGGAGACATTGTTCAGGCTTATGCAGCTGAAAAATCAAAAGTCATCGTTGGTACTGCACTATCTAGTGATCTTGAGGATGACAGCATAAGAGTGACACTGGTTGCTACAGGTTTAAGCGCATCAAAAACAGATGATGCCAAAGAGAAAGATCGTGAAAGGTCCTTTGATGATTTAGATCGTCCCATTACAGCAAGGAATGGATTAAAACAACAAACAACTCAAGACATGTTCGAAAGCTTTGAGAAAGCAAAGCCAACTGGAGATCTCGAAGAAGAGTTACTGGATATACCTCGCTTTTTAAGAAGACAAGATCCTGATCTAGATTTCTGATACTGGCACAAAGTATGATCGATGAATCATTTCATATCCCGGTATTAACTGAGGAAGTTATTGAGTTCCTTCTGATTAAGAAAAACGGCACATTTTTGGATGTGACAGCAGGTTTTGGCGGCCATTCTGCTGCTATTTTAGAAGAATTAAATGTTAGTTCACTTATTGCAACGGATCAGGATCCTGAAGCTATTAGATTTCTAAAATCAAAATTCAAAACTGAGGAGAGAATNAGTATTCACCAAGCTCGTTTTAGCGAATTACATAAATTATTTAGTGCAAATNATTTTGATGGAATACTGGCTGATATTGGAGTTTCTTCATATCAATTGGATACTGCAGAAAGAGGNTTTAGTTTCATGAAAGATGGTCCTCTTGATATGAGAATGAATCAAAATATAGGCGAAGATGCATCAAGCTGGTTGAATAACGCTCCAGAACAAGAGATTTCAAGTATTATCTGGAAATACGGAGAAGAAAAAAAAGCAAAAAGAATCGCCAAAGCAATTGTTGAGGCTAGGAAGAGTTTTAAAATCAGAACAACAAAAGAACTGGCCGAAATCATTCTTGAAGAGATTCCAAGAAGATTTAATGACAAGAAACATCCTGCAACAAAAACATTTCAAGCGATAAGAATATTTATCAATAATGAGCTTGAAGAGCTTGATTTACTTTTGGATTTCACATCAAAACATCTAAAAATTGGCGGCAGGACCTGCATCATTAGCTTTCATTCATTAGAAGACAGAATAGTGAAACGATTCTTTAGAGATCATTCAAGACGAGATCCGAAACTATCTAAGCTTCCAAACCTAGCAGATGATTCATCATTTAAGCTAGTCACCAAGGCCATAAAGCCAAGTGAAAATGAAATGAATATTAATCCAAGGTCAAGAAGTGCGACTCTTAGAGTGATTGAAAGGATAAAATGAAGTCAGAGAATATTAAATATAAATGGCTCTTTTTTTGGTATGTGATGGTTTGTCTTTCAGGTTTATACGAAGTTCAATTACATTTTAATAAAAGGAATCTATTTCAAGAATACCAGACCATTGTTTCTGAAACTCAGAGAATCGAAATGGAGTGGAGGGAGCTTCAGCTTGATTATTCAGCATTGACGTCTGGACAAAAAATTGGATTAACGGCTAAAGATAAAGCCAGTATGAAACTTCCAGATTCTAGAAAAATAAATTTACTTAGCAAAGATGAAGAGAACTGAGAAAGGATTAATGCAATCAAGATTTATNTTCTTATTATGCCTGATATCAGTCATGCTTTTGGGTCTATTCGCTCGTTCTTTTTATTTGCAGTATCTTGAATCCGACTTTCTGAATTCAGAGGGTGACAAGAAACATATTAAACACAAGACTATTCCTGCGAACAGAGGCAGTATNTATGATAAGAATGGTGTGCCACTTGCNGTGAGNATTCCTGTATATAGATTGATAGTTGACCCAAAAACTTTGCTTAAGAGGGATAATTACTCTCAACTATTGAGTTCACTCTCAAAAATAATCTCAAAGCCTGAAAGAGAAATCGATTCAGAAATAAGAAAGAGGAGCAGCAAAAGATACTTTGTACTCAAAAGAGAATTAAGAAAATCTGAGGTCGAAATCTTACGTAAGGATAATTTTGGAAACTATATATGGCTTGAAACTTTTTATAAGAGGTTTTATCCGAATGGAGAAACTTCATCTCATTTATTGGGCTTCACTGACAATGAGGGCAGAGGACAAGAGGGTTTAGAGTATGCCTTAAACAAGGGACTCTCTGGAACCAATGGCTTAAAAAAGACACTTACAGATGTGCATCAAAAAAGTATTGCAGATGTGGAGATCATTAATGACCCTATAATCGGCGAAGATTTTTATGCAAGCATAGATATTAAGATACAACATTTTGCACATGAAGCGCTGAAATCAGCAATTGAAAAAAATAATGCGAAGGGCGGATCCGTCGTTGTAATGGACGTAACCACTGGAGAGATTTTAGCAATTTCAAATCAGCCAGCCGGAGATCTTTCATTGTCAGAAAATAGAACACCCAAAATATATAAGAATAAAGCAATCACAGATAAGTTCGAGCCTGGCTCAACATTCAAACCTTTAATGATGGCCGCAGCTTTCGAAAACCAAATTTATCAGGCTGACGACACTATAGACACATTGCCATACAAAATTGGTTCGAGGACCATTCAAGATCCAAGATATTATGGTGTTTTATCTATGGAAGAGGTGCTCATAAAATCAAGCAATGCTGGCATCTCCAAGATAGCCTTGGAGCTTGATCCTTGTAATCTATACACATTTTTTAACGGCCTTGGATTTGGCCAAGTGACATCTTCTGGTTTTCCTGGTGAAGCATCAGGAACGCTCGATTATCAATGTAGCAGATGGAGAGAAGGCATGATTGCTTCTCTTTCATATGGATACAATGTTGACGTCAGTCTCATACAGCTTGTAGGGGCATATGCAGCCATTGCAAATGGCGGAATTANNAAGCCCGTNACTTTGAGAAAGATTGAAGGTGNCATAATAGATGGTGAACGCGTTCTTTCGGAGCAAACTTCCAAGGAGATCATGTCAATGCTTGAAAAAGTTGCCATAAGAGGCGCACCACTCGCAAAGATCAATGGTTATCGGATTGGCGGTAAGACTGGAACAGCTCAAATTGCAGCTGCAAATTATGCTTCAGATAAGCACAATGCTTTATTCGTGGGTTTGGCACCGCTCACAAAACCAAAGATAGCAATTGCCGTAATTGTTAATGAGCCTGGTGGAAAAGAGTATTATGGCGGACAAGTTGCAGCACCAGTTTTTTCTGAGATAGGTTCGCATACGCTTAGGCTTCTGGGAATAGCACCTGATGACAAATAATTTTAATATGATAAGTGTTAATCTAACGACAATATTTTTTAGGAGATGATGAGTAAGTAAGCATGTTTTTGTATTTTTCTGAAAATTTGATTGAGTTGTTTTCGCCATTGAATGCTTTCACTTATATTACAACCAGAGGCATTCTCGCTGCACTAACAGCTCTTATTATTTCTTTTCTTTTTGGCCCTAAGATCATCACTGTGCTTCAGGGCAACAAAATCGGTGAGACAATCAGAACCGATGGCCCATCCAGTCACTCTTCAAAAGGTGGCACTCCTACGATGGGAGGAGTCATGATTATTCTCTCAATTGTTGTCAGCGTTCTTGTATGGTCAGACTTAAGCAATGTTTATAATTTGGTTCTCATTGCATCAATCATTTCTTTTGGACTCATTGGATTTATTGATGATTTCACAAAACTTAAAAAAAACAAAAAAGGCATGTCTGCAAAAACAAAGTTTATTTTGCAGCTTATCGTCGCTGCTTCATCGACTTATTATCTATTGGGGCAAGGGAGCGAAGTTTTGAGTTCAGAGGTCCTTATCCCTTTCACAAATAATATTAGAGTTGATTTAGGCTGGCTCTTTTTGCCTTTTGCAATTTTCGTAATTGTTGGCTCAAGCAATGCAGTTAATCTAACCGATGGATTGGATGGTTTGGCAATCATGCCTGTCTCAATGATCGCAATTGCCTTAGGAATTTTTGCTTATGTGACTGGTAATTATAACTTTGCTGAGTATCTGGATTTGCCATTCCTACAAGATGCGGGCGAAGTTTTTGTTTTTTGTTGTGCGATCTCTGGTGCTGGATTGGGGTTTCTTTGGTTTAACACTTATCCAGCTCAGATTTTTATGGGAGATGTCGGTGCAGTATCACTTGGCGGAATTCTTGGAACCATTGCTGTCATTGTCAAACAAGAGTTGATTTTGGCTATCATGGGCGGGGTTTTTATCATGGAAACTTTATCAGTGATTCTTCAGGTTGGTTCATTCAAGCTGAGAGGAAAAAGAATCTTTAATATGGCTCCAATACATCATCATTTCGAATTAAAAGGATGGGCTGAGCCCAAAGTGATTGTGAGGTTCTGGATCATCACAGTATTTCTTGTGCTCATAGGCTTATCAAGTCTAAAGATAAGGTAATATGAATATCGCGACGAGAGGATCAAATGATGCATTCGATCGACTCTTTTTAATAGCTTGTGCATTTTTGGTCATCGGAGGCATTGTGATGTTGGCTTCAGCATCCATGCCAATTTCCATGAAACATTTTGGAAGTCCTTATGGCTATGTGAATAAGCAACTCTTTTCAATCGGACTTGGCTTTGCTGGCGGTCTGTTTATATTAGTTATACCCACACAATTTTGGGAAAAATTAGGAATATTTCTGCCACTCTTATCTCTTATTCTTTTGGCATCCGTTTTTATTCCTGGCATGGGTTTAACCGTGAATGGATCAACAAGATGGCTCGCTATACCTGGTCTTCCTAATATTCAAGTTATTGATCCTGCTAGATTGTTGCTGATGATGTATATGGCGGGATATTGCTATAGGCAACAAGAGAATGTAAAAGATAATTTTATGAGTTTCGTGAAACCGATGATTTTTATCATCCCAGCATGTCTTCTCTTATTGCTTCAGCCTGATTTTGGCTCAACGGTTATTATTTTATCAGTTACAGCTGGACTGTTTTTCTTAGCAGGATTTAAAATGAGATTCTTTATTTTATTGGTTATGCTCCTCGCGTCATTATTTGCAGTGCTGATATATATTGCGCCATACAGAATGGCTAGGCTGACATACTTTCTTGAGCCATGGAATGACCCTCTTGGAGCTGGCTACCAGCTCACTAATTCGCTCATTGCGATTGGCTCTGGTGGATTATTTGGATTAGGGCTCGGGGAAAGCTTGCAAAAGCTTTTTTATCTACCAGAAGCACATACAGATTTTATATTTGCAATCATAGCTGAAGAGCTTGGCTTGCTTGGCACAATCATTCTGTTGTTACTTTATAGTCTTTTGATCTATCGAATCTTTGCGATTGGATTTATGGCACTGAATGCAAAAAGAGTCTTTCAAAGTTACTTATGTATGGCAATAGGACTATGGTTAGCGATGCAAGTGATCATTAACTTGGGGGTAAACATGGGCATGCTGCCGACCAAAGGTCTCACCTTGCCACTGATTAGTTACGGAAGCAGCAGTATTTCTATGACATTGGTCACTCTCGCGATCGTTCTAAAGATTGGGTACGAGAACCCCAGGAAAAAGAAGAATTTAAGAACCAATGGGTGATGAATATAGAATACTTATTGCCACTGGCGGCACTGGCGGCCATATTTACCCTGCAATTGCTTTGGCTCATCAATATCAAAACGACGGACATCAAGTCATTATTGTTGGGACTGGGAATGAGACAGAGAAAAAGATCTTTGCATCTGAAGACCTTACGGTGAAGTATTTCCCATCAAAACTCAAAGATTATCCAACTTATAAAAAATTTTTATACAGTTTTTGGGTGGGTAAAGAAGTTAAGAATTTTGTAAAAGAAATAAAACCTGACATGATTCTTGGAATGGGCGGATATGCATCATCCGAAATTTGTCGTGCTGGAGGCAAAGATGTATGTGTGATCATTCAAGAGCAAAACTCGATAGCAGGTAGAGTGAATAGATTTCTTATTTTTTTTAGAAAAGCAAGCGCTGCAATACAAGGTTTGCCAGGTTCATTTGGTAAATTAGACAGATTGATGATGAAATTTTCGGATGACATGAGATTTTTAGGAAATCCAATCAGGAAAGAGATTTTAGATATTAAAAGAGATCCTCCCAAAGCGGATCAATCTAAAGATTTAAAAATTTTTATTATGGGAGGAAGCCAGGGAGCAAGATCAATAAATATGAGTGCTCCAAATGCATTAGCAGCTCTCAACAGGACTAAGAATATAAAAGTTGTACACGATACTGGAGATCATGATTATGATGAAGTCAATGATGCATATAAAAGGCTTGGTATAGATGCAAAAGTATCAAAATTTAATCCAAATGTAGAATCGGCATATGGCTGGGCAGACTTATTTATAGGAAGAGCTGGAGCAATGACTATTTCTGAGCTAAGTGCTATTGGACTTCCCTCCATTCTGATTCCTTTCCCATATGCCATGGATAATCATCAATTTTATAATGCCCGNTTTCTAGAANAGAAAGGNGGGGCAGTGATCATTGATGATAAGAATCTTACATCTGAACATCTAGCAGATGTAATTAAGGACCTAAGTCAAGATAGAGAAATATTAAAAAACATGAGTGAATCAGCCTTTGACGATCGTTTTATTCACGCCACAAAGAATATTGTTGATTTTACTTATCAAGTTATTAAGAAATTTAAGCTAATGGGGTACCCAAATGGGTGACCATTATCCAATGTGATGAGGAATAATATTGTCCTTAATGAGCCTTTATCGAGGCATACTTCATGGAAGGTTGGTGGTCCTGCTGATATTTTTTTTACACCAAATGATCGAAACGACCTCTCTGATTTNTTGAAATCAAATGATTGCATAATCACNTGGTTAGGAAATGGAACAAATATTTTAGTAAGGGATGCTGGCATTAGAGGTGCGGTAATTTCAACAAGGAAGTCTNTTAATAAAATTGAATTAATAGACNANTCTAATTATTTGNTTGAAGTCGGTGTTTCNTGTTTTGAANTAGCCATGTATGCAACAAAGAATAATTTTGGACCAGCTGCATTTTTTTCTGGAATACCTGGATCAATTGGAGGAGCGCTGACNATGAATGCGGGTTGTTTTGGCNANGAAACNTGGGAATTTGTTAAGAGTGTTGAGGTGATGGATCGAAATGGAGAGATTCACCAACTAGACCCAGAAGAATTTTCAATTTCATATCGATCAGTAAGTTTCCCATTTCCTCTATGGTTCTTATCTTGCGTGATGTCATTTCCGGAAGAGGGGTTTACGACAATAGAAGAGTTGAAGAGCATGAGAGATTCTAGATTAGAGCGGCAACCCCTTACTGAGAATACATGCGGATCTGTTTTTAAGAATCCAGATGGAAATCATGCTGGCGATCTCATAGAAAGATCTGACTTAAAAGGTTTTAGAATTGGAGGATGCGCCGTTTCAGAAAAACATGCAAACTTTATTGTTAATGATAAAGAGGCAACCGCCAGGGATATTGAAACATTGATCAAGCATATTCAGAAAACTGTTAAGGATCGTTATGAGATAGACTTAGAAACTGAGGTTAGAATCATCGGTGAGTATCGTGAGTGATGAAATAAAATCTTTTTCAAAAGTAGCAGTGCTTTATGGTGGGACCTCTTCTGAGAGAGAAATATCGCTTATAACTGGCAAAGCTGTATTTGAATCTTTGCAATCTAAAGGGCTAGAAGTGATCCTTGTTGACACCATTGACCCATTTATTGAAGTCTTGAAGACTGAAAAAGTCACTCACGCATGGATAGCTCTTCACGGTTCTGACGGCGAAGACGGAAAGATACAGTCAATTCTAAATATGCTAAAAATTAAATACACAGGAAGTGATCCAATCACTTGTTCGATTACGATGAATAAGTATTTTACTAAGACAATTCTGAAATCTAATGGNTTTAAAACTCCTGAATTTATGGTTGTCGATTCAAGCACTCAATATGAAAACATTATTAAAAAAATAAAAGAACCCTTTGTATTAAAACAATGCTCAGAGGGATCAAGTATTGGCATTTATATTATTGAAAGCAAAGAGGAGTACTTACAACATTTTTCTGAAATTGAAAAAAGCAATGATTGGATCATTGCCGAGCAATTCATGCAAGGTGATGAATACACTTCTACATTTTTAGACGGCAGAGCGCTCCCAATTATCAAGATCCAAGCAAAAAATCATGAATTCTATGACTATGATGCAAAATATTTGAGTGATGAAACCAAATATATTTGTCCCTGTGAATTAGATGCAGAAATAGAAATGGCAATCAATGAAGAGTGTGAGAGGGCATTCAATCTATTTAATATCAAAGGATGGGGGAGGCTTGATTTTTTTCTAGATCAGCATAATGCTCCAGTAATCCTTGAAATCAATACAGTTCCTGGAATGACAACACATAGCCTTGTTCCGATGTCAGCAAAAGAGGCAGGAATTGATTTTGAATCATTGTGTTTTGAGATTCTAAAATCATCGGATTGAATTTGGCATTACTTGCAAAAAAAAGAATAAGAAAGAATAGAAGAAGAGGCGCCTTTTCTTCTAAGACAAAACCCCACCAAGAGAGAAGCCCAAGGGGAATGGTCAGAAAAATAATTTATTTAATAATTTTCTCATTGGCTCTTTTCTCTGCTTTCTCACTGATCAATCAAAAGATTACTCAAGTTCAATATATGACCGAAATAAATAGAGTTTCTTTGGATGATCTGGAAGCAGTTTCATCAANAATTTATAACCAAGGTTTTTTNCAAATTAATTTGAGCCAGGTTAAGCAAGAAATAGAAGCAATTAATTGGGTAAAAAGTGCGAGCATCGAAAGNCGATGGCCTGATCGTNTAAATATCTTCATTGAAGAAGAAGATATTATTGGTCGCTGGAACAATCAGTCNATTATTAACTCAAAAGGCAATCTTTTTAATCTNAATCAGCAAACATTNCCAAGTGGCTTAATTGAATTTTATGGACCCGATGNTCAGCAAGACATNGTTTTTAAAAAGTACTTAGTATTNACACAAGAATTGGCTGCGAGAGGAATCCTNATTGAAAGAATNACACTTGATTTTAAGGGATCATGGAGCATTACAATTAGGCCTGNTATCACCATAAGATTTGGAAAAGATAATGTCAGTGAGAGATTTGAACGTTTTTTGATGATTTGGGATGAATCTCTATTAGATAATTTGGCAGTAATTGAATATATTGACCTAAGATATACAGAAGGTTTTTCAATAAAAAAAAGAAAGTAAATATTCAAATGGTAAGAAGTGGCTCAAATGAAATTATTGCATCTGTGGATATAGGAACATCCAAGATCGTAGCATTGATTGCCGAAATAAATGATGATAATGAGCTGAAGATTATCGGAGTAGGAACAGAGCCTTCACGTGGACTTAAGAAAGGTGTGGTGGTCAATATTGAGTCCACCGTGGATTCGATTGGAAAAGCAATCAATCAAGCAGAGGGAATCGCAGAATGTGATATCAATACTGTGTTTGCAGGCATAGCAGGCAGCCATGTCAGAAGCTATGATGGCCATGGATTTGTTCGTATCAATGAAGGAGAAGTCTCGCAAGATGATATTGATGGGGCAGTCGATGCATCCATTGCGATGAAGATTCCATCAGAAGAGAGAATATTACATGTACTCCCAAAAGATTTTGTGATTGATGGGCAAGATGGAATCTCTGAGCCAATAGGTATGTCAGGAATTAGACTTGAAGCAGATGTGCACATTGTAACTATATCGAAGACAGCTGAAGAGAATATTGTTAAATCGCTTGATCAATGTGAACTTGATATTCAAGAAGTGGTCCTGGAACCGCTTGCATCGAGTATGTCGGTTTTATCGCAAGACGAGAAAGAATTGGGCGCTTGTTTGATTGACATAGGTGGCGGGACAACAGATATTGCAATCTTTAAGGATGGTCAAATTATAACCACGAAGGTTATTCCTGTTGGCGGTGATCATGTGACAAGGGATATAGCTCATGAACTAAAAACCCCTGTAGATGAGGCTGAGATCATAAAAATTAAACATGCTGCAACGCTCTCAAAGCTCAATGGTTCAGATGAACTCATTGATGTTCCAAGTGTTGGAGATCGAGAGGCGAGAAAGACAGACAGAAAGGTGCTTGGTTCTGTGGTCGAGCAAAGATATGAGGAAATATTTGAGGTTATCAAGAGCGAGGTTGGCAAGATTAGTCTTGAAAGCTTAAGAGCCGGTGTCATTTTGACAGGCGGTGCTTCTAAATTAGATGGAGCTGTTGAATTGGCTGAAGCTGTTTTTGACTGTGATGTTAGATTGGGATATCCCAAACCAATGAGCGGAGCATTTGAATCAATCAATGGGCCTGAGCATGCAACCGGTGCAGGACTTCTCTTGTATGCGCTTGAAAAATATAAATCCAAGCCGGATGATCTGGTAAAACAAAAATCTGCGGCAACCTTGTTCCAAAAAATACAAAACTGGTTTTCATCAAATTTATAAAAAAATATTTGGGATATAGTATCTTTATGATAGTCTTTAGCTGCCTATATCATTGATTTATAGGGGAAAGATACATGTTACATCAAAGAACAATTGCGAGCACTATAGAAACATCAGGTGTTGGTTTGCACAGTGGGAAAAAGGTGCAAATGACATTAAGACCTGCTGCAGAGAATTCTGGAATAAGATTCAGGAGAATGGATACTGATCCAATTCAGGAAGTCCATGCTGTTGCTGAAAATGTAACTGATACGAATCTTGGCACAACCATATCTGAGAATGAAACATCGATAATGACTGTTGAGCACTTGCTTTCTGCATTGGCAGGACTCGGTATTGATAATGTGTACATTGACCTTCATGGCCCAGAGATCCCCATTATGGATGGGAGTGCTGCATCTTTTATACTTCTTATTGAGTCAGCGGGTATCCAAGAACAATCTGCTGCAAAAAAATTCCTTAGAATCAAAAAGAATATAAGGGTTGAAGCGGATGGAAAATTCGCAGAGTTTAGACCATTTGATGGCTATCGTCTGACTTTTGATATTGAATTTGAGCATCCAATGATACAAAACGAATTAACACATTTCAGTTTTGATTTTTCTACTATGAACTTTCTTGAGCATATATCGAGAGCCAGAACGTTTGGTTTTTTGAGAGATATCGAATCACTGAGATCAAATAATCTAGCCTTGGGTGGAAGTTTAGATAACGCCATTGTGCTCGATGATTATACGATCATAAATAAAGATGGACTCAGATTTGAGGACGAGTTTGTGAGACATAAGATATTGGATGCAGTTGGCGATCTATATCTGATGGGCCATATATTGGTGGGGGAATATCATGGTTATAAATCTGGCCACGATCTCAATAATAAACTGATCAGGAAGCTCTACGCTGATTCTTCAGCTTGGGAGGAGGTCGAGGAAAAAGACATTAAAGAGATACCAATTTCATATTGGACCGCAGCACTGGGTAAAACTTAGTTACCGATAGTTGTTCTAAATCTGACCTTGTCAGGGAAGATATTGATTCTAGACAATAATTTCTTAATATTTTTTTCTTCGTACCTCAATGCTTCTGTTTCTTCAGCGCTGTTACTTTCTATGTAGAGTGTTTTATTTTTTAGATATGCATTCTCAATTTTATATGGTTTATCTTTAAAACAATTTTTAAGATGCTTCTGTATTTTTGTTTTTTCATCAAGCAGGCTTGAATTTCCCTTATTCAACCCTAAATCTTTATTGATTACCTCTGATATATGTTTCATGGTTAATTTGTACGATGTGAACTATTGGGCAAAATTATTTTTCTTACCAGTATAATATCAGCCTAGTAATTCTATGGGCATCAATTTGCTCATGGGAGTTTAAAAAGGTTTCAATTGAAGAAATTATTCAAAAAAATATTTGGTAGTCGTAATGATAGGCTGTTGACTGATTACTCAAAGATTGTCGAGGAGATCAATCTTTTTGAGGATCAATTAAAGGAACTATCAGATCAAGCAATATTGGCTAAGACTGAGGAGCTTAAATCCAAGTATGCAGAGCATAATGATTTAGATGCAATACTTCCAGAGGCTTTCGCGGTTGTAAGAGAGGCATCTGTAAGGACATTGGGCCTAAGACATTATGATGCCCAAATGATTGGCGGAATCACACTTCATCAGGGAAAGATTGCTGAGATGAAAACAGGAGAGGGCAAGACCCTGGTTTCAACTTTACCAGCCTATCTAAATTCTATTTCAGGTGAGCCTGTGCATATTGTCACAGTGAATGAGTATCTTGCAGAAAGAGATGCTGAATGGATGAAACCCATCTATGAATTTTTAGGTCTTAGTGTTGGATGTATTAAATCTGAGCAAAATCCAAGGGAAAGAAAAGAGTCATATGCTTGTGACATCACCTATGGAACAAACAATGAATTCGGGTTTGATTATTTAAGAGACAATCTGGCTTTTGAAAGAGAAAACCAATCACAGGGAGATTTAGGTTTCGCAATTGTCGATGAGGTAGACTCCATTCTAATTGATGAAGCCAGAACTCCTCTCATCATTTCCGGTAAGGCAGAAGACAGCACAGAGCTTTATAAAAGAATGAACTCAATTGTTCCAAAGTTGGAAGAGGCAATTGATGAAGAAGAAACCAAGGATTTTACTGTTGATGAAAAAACAAAACAGGTCTATCTGACAGAATTGGGGCACTCAAATGTTGAGACGCTTCTAAATGGTATGGGTTTATTAGAGACAGGTGAGAGTTTGTATGATCCTCAAAATATTCGCTTGATGCATCATATCAATGCAGCCATTAGGGCTCATAAGTTATTCCAGAAGGATGTCGATTATATCGTCAAAGATGGCGACGTTATTATTGTTGACGAGTTTACAGGTAGGACAATGGCTGGAAGAAGGTGGTCTGATGGACTACACCAAGCAGTTGAAGCAAAGGAAAATCTCAGCATCAAAGAAGAAAATCAAACCATTGCATCNATTACATTNCAGAANTATTTNAGGCTATANAATAAATTATCAGGCATGACTGGAACAGCTGATACCGAGGCATTTGAGTTTGAGCAAATATACGGTTTAGAGGTTGTTGTTATACCNACCCATGAGCCAATGATTCGAAAAGATATGCCTGACTTGGTCTATCTNAATCAAGATGGGAAATTTAGAAATATTATTAATGATATCAAAGAGAAACAGGAGATAGGCCAGCCCGTTTTACTTGGTACTGCATCCATTGAAAATTCTGAATATATTTCAAAACTATTACAGAAAGAGAAAATCAAGCATGAGGTTCTTAACGCAAAGCAACATAAGAAAGAATCAATGATTATNGCTCAGGCTGGTAGGCCAGGAGCTGTAACCATTGCAACAAACATGGCAGGTCGAGGTACAGACATTGTGCTTGGTGGAAGTTTAGACTCCGAGATCAAATCACTTGGCGAAGGCATCTCTCAAGATCAGATTGATAAAACTAAAAGGGAATGGTCGCAAAGACATCAAGAAGTTATTGATGCTGGCGGATTGCACATTATTGGTACAGAACGGCATGAGTCTAGGAGAATTGATAATCAATTAAGAGGCCGATCTGGCAGACAAGGCGATCCTGGATCCAGTAGATTCTATTTATCTTTGGATGATGACTTGCTTCGAATATTTGGAGACCCACAGAAAACACAAGCAATGTTATCGAGAGTTGGCATGGAGCAAGAAGAGGCGATTGAGAGCAATCTTTTGACAAAACAAATTGAAAGAGCGCAAAGGAAAGTCGAGTCTCACAATTTTGATATTCGAAAGAATCTTTTGGAATATGATGATGTAGCCAATGATCAGAGAAGTGTCATATATCAACTTAGAAAGGACATATTGGATGCAGAGAGCATCGGTGAAATGATTGATGGCATCAGTGAGGAAGTCCTTCAGGACTTGGTTGCTCAGTATATTGAACCAGAGTCAATGGAAGAGACATGGGATCTTGAGGGCTTAGAGCAAGCATTGATGAATGATTACATGATCAATATAGATTTGGAAAGTGTCGTAGAAAGAGATGAAACCATTGATTCTGAGAATCTTTGGAATGTTATTCATCAAGAATTTCAAACAAACTATAGCATCAAAGAAAATGCAATAGGGCAACGCCCCATGAGAGAGATAGAGAAGGCAATAATGATTCAACAACTCGATATGCAATGGAGAGAACATCTTGCATCAATGGATCATCTACGTCAGGGAATCCATTTAAGAGGTTATGCCCAAAAGAATCCAAAGCAAGAATACAAGAGAGAGTCTTTCGAGATGTTTTCTTTCATGATGGATCAAGTCAAGACCAATGCCATAGGTATATTGGCAAAAGCAAGATTTAAGGGTGAAGAGGACGCAGAATCAGTAAGCCAACAGTCACCAAAGATTGATAAGGTGAAATTATCACACAATCAAGGCTCGGCATTTCAGCCTTCAGATTTGGGTCAAAAGAAGAGTGATACTAAGACATTTATAAGAGGACAAGACAAAATTGGAAGAAATGAACCATGTCCATGTGGTTCCGGTAAGAAATATAAGAAATGCCATGGCATGATTTCTCAATGATGAATGATCTACTCAGCAAAGAGATAATTTGAATTCAATATTCTCATCAGTTTGAAGGAATTTTCCTTCACTATTTCTCTCCAAAAAACGAATGGCAATCATGTGTCTTCCACCACTGATTTCTGGGTATACAGATGGATTATCTAGAAAAACCCTTATGAGTGAGATTTGAGCAGTTTTTCCAATTTGATGATTATACTGACCACTTGCTGCCACTGTGCCAATGGGCTCACTACTTTCCCGTATGATCCACATAAGCTTTTCAATCCCGCCACATATGGGTTTGATTACATTGATCCACTTATCTAAATCATCCTTTAGCGCTTTTGAATCTCCCTCTAGCCAAAATTTATATCGAGGCATATCAAACTCGGCCTTACCACCTGGCAATGTGTGTCTATGCAATAGTGCAGAAATGTAGTCATCATCTCTGAGTGGATGAAGATAACCAGTTCCTAGCTGAATCATTTTTTCTTTTATGATATTCAAATCTTCCAATAAATTCGTGGCCATTTCATTGTCAGCATCTGGCATTGATTGAAATCTTTGCATTTGAATAATATATCGATCCAAATCTGCTAGAACCTCTCTTCTGACATCGGTTCTGGCAAGGATTGTGTATATTTCAAGGAGCGTGTGTATTGTTGTTCTAATCTGCCAGCGATCTTTTGACCGGCTGAAATTATTGAGTCTGCTGTATAAAAATTCGATCCTCATGAAAGTTCTGAGTCTTTCATTCAATGGTAATTCATATATTCCCTGTTCCATCTATCTGAAATTATTCCAATTTGGAATAACACTTGTTGAGCTCAAGCACTTCTTTTTCTAATTCATTCAAAGTGACATTTTTTTCATTAACAATCAAGTCATCAGCTGCTTTTAGACGAGTTGATCTATTTGTTTGATTCCTCAATATAGATTGTGCTTCACCCAAGGTAATTTTATCTCGATGAATTAAGCGTTCAATTTGAGTCTCTTCTGAGCAATCTACCACAAGGGTTCTATCCATCATTTCATTCATTCCAGTTTCAACCAATAAGGGCACAGAGACAATCAAATAATGATCGTTTGATTGCGACACTAAATTGAACATTTCCTCTCTGACTTTTGGGTGAATGATTTTTTCAAGCATTTCCTTCTTGCTTGCATCATCAAAAATTATTGTCCTCATTTTTTTTCTATCGATTAAACCATTTTCATCAAGAACGCTTGATCCGAAGGAAGATATGATTTCTTGAAAAGCAGTTCCATCTGGTTTTGTGACTTGATGAGATATTACGTCTGCATCGATCACTTCTGTTCCAAATTGCTTAAAAAAATTACTGACCGTTGTTTTTCCTGATGCTATTCCACCGGTCAGCCCTATTTTTATACTCTTACTCATAAATTTATTAGAAAAAAGGTTTCAATAGATTATAGTTTAGATCAAAATATCACTCTTGTTATTAGTCTATGACTAATCTTTTGGGTTTCAAATTATGAATTTACATGAATACCAGTCAAAGAAACTGTTTTTTGATCATGGAATACCAGTACTAGAAGGAAATATAGCAAGCTCTCCAGATGAAGCTAAATCCGCAGCAGAGAAGCTTAAGGGAGATATTTGGGTAGTAAAAGCACAAGTTCATGCTGGTGGACGCGGTAAAGCGGGTGGAGTAAAGATCGCTAGAAGCATTGCAGAAGTTCATGAAATGGCCTCTGAGATGCTTGGCACTAATCTCATAACAAAGCAAACAGACGAAAAGGGATTGCCTGTAAATCAGCTCTATATTGAGTCTGGTACATCGATTCAGAGTGAATATTATTTGAGCTTGCTGGTTGATCGAACAAAAGAGTCATGGACATACATTGCATCAATAGAAGGTGGAGTTGATATTGAGGCCGTTGCTGAAGAGTCTCCAGAAAAGATCATTAATTACACCATTGACCCATTGAGGGGGCTAGAATTGTCCTCTTTGAAACAAATGGCAGACCGGATNGGTTTCACCGATGATGTTCACTCTCAATTTATTTCAATCACAAAAAAGATGTTCGAAATCGCCAAAGAGAAGGATGCCAACCTCATTGAGGTCAATCCCCTTATTTTGGATGATCACAATCAGCTGATTGCCTTGGATGCAAAAATATCAATTGAAAGTAACGCATTGTTCAGACAAAAAGAGCTCCTATCATTCAAAGATAACTCTCAAGAAAATGAACTTGAAGTAAAGGCTTCAGAGCATGATCTGAGTTATGTGTCTTTGGATGGAAATATTGCATGCATGGTTAACGGCGCTGGACTTGCAATGGCAACGATGGATCTGATCAAGCTGCACGGTGGAGAGCCGGCAAATTTTCTTGATGTTGGTGGAGGCGCTACAACTGATAGAGTAAGGATGGCAATTGATATCATTATGGAAAATCCAAATGTCGATGCGATTTTAATCAATATTTTCGGCGGCATTGTTCGTTGTGATGTCATCGCACAAGGCATTACAGAAGCAGTGAAGTCGACAGCGATTGATATTCCCATAGTTGTTCGCTTGCAGGGAACCAATGTGGTGCTAGGAACAAGGATCCTGGAAGAGTCTGGGATGAAAATTATTTCAGCGAACGATCTCACAGATGCCGCAATAAAGGTTGTGTCTTCAGTTAAGGAGGCTGTCCAATGAGTGTTCTGGTGAATCAGGAAACTAGGATCCTTTGTCAAGGCATCACAGGTTCACAAGGCTCATTCCATGCGGAACAGTGTATTGAATACGGTTCAAATATTGTCGCGGGTGTGACTCCAGGAAAAGGCGGATCAACTCATCTCGATGTTCCTGTCTTTAATTCAGTTGCTGAAGCGACATCCGAAGTAGAAATAGATGTCAGCATGATATTTGTGCCTGCAAAATTTGCAGCTGATGCCATGAAATCAGCAATTGAATCTGAAATTGGACTGATTGTTTGTATTACAGAAGGGGTCCCAGTCCAAGACATGATCGAAGTCAAAGCCATGTTGAAGGGCTCAGATTCAATACTATTGGGCCCAAATTGTCCTGGAATCATAACGCCTGAAGAAACAAAGATTGGAATCATGCCCGGATTTATACATCAAAAAGGCTCTGTAGGAATTATTTCCAGATCTGGCACCCTGACCTATGAGGCTGTTCATCAGACTTCTATGTGTGGTCTGGGTCAAAGTACTTGTATTGGAATAGGCGGCGATCCCATTAAGGGCCTCAATTTCATTGAATGTTTGTCACTTTTTGAGGAAGATCCAGCAACAGAAGGAATTGTTATGGTCGGTGAAATTGGAGGTTCAGACGAAGAAAAAGCCGCAGAGTTCATCAAAGACAATATCACTAAACCTGTTGTTGCCTATGTCGCTGGTGTTTCAGCACCACCGGGGAAAAGAATGGGTCATGCCGGAGCAATCGTTACTGGCAATGAAGGCACCGCTTCAAGCAAATACAAAGCACTGAATGACGCGGGAGTAAAAACAACTGATTCCCCAGCTTTGATTGGTGAAATCATGAAAGAATTACTCAATCAATGATTCTACCAAAGTCGGTACCAAGGCTTATCTTCATCAATCTCTAACTCCGATTCATAATCTTCGGGTATATTCACGACATATATTTCTCGTGCTTGTTCAGCAAGATCCATCATTCCAAGTTTTTCATATGCTCTTGTGATGATTTCCAGTGATTTGACTGTCTCAGGTGCACCATTATATTGCTCAAGTGCATATTTGGCTCGATTCGCTGCTGCAACATAAGCACCTCTTTCCATGTAATGTTCCGCAACATGATTTTCATATTGAGCAAGGCGATTTCTTAGGAAGGTCATTCTTTGTGTTGCATCATCCACATAGATACTATTTGGATATCTTCTGATGAGTTGTGAAAACACAGAGAAAGCCTCTTCTGTGTTTGCAGGAGGTCTTTTGCTTAAGTCGACATTGAACCACTCGTGATACCAACTATGCTGCCCTTCAAATAGTGCAAGCCCCCTCATATAAAGCGCATAATCAACCCTTGGATGAGTGGGATTTTCTTTTTCAAACTGTTTTGCTTCATCAATTGCCTCTTCCATTCCATTGCTTCTGTAATAAGCAAATATTAGGTCCAGCTGAGCTTGTTTGGCTTCGTTACTGAATGGAAAAGAGGTTGTGAGAACTTCCAGGTAATTTGTTGCATTTCTGTAGTTACCATCTGCCATTGCTTTAGCGGCTCTGTCATAAATAATCGCTGAGGACGACCTTGTGTCGGTTTGTTCATCTTCTCTGCTGCATCCAGCCGTAAAGAGAATAAGTACAAAAAGAATGTATAGTTTGTTTTGCATTGTTCTATTTGTTAAATATTGGATGAATTATAGCCTAAAATGTAACCAAAAGATCTCGAACAATAATTTTATTCATGGAAAAGAAAACAGAAAAAATTCAATTGATGGTCAAGGAAACAGGAAAAGACCAAAGAATAGATAAGTATATAAGTACTGTGCTCACTCAATTTTCAAGATCCTCGATAAAATCTTGGATAGAATCAGGAAATATCTTACTTGATGGATCCAAGGTTAAGCCCAGAACGTTACTCTCACCTCGGCAAATGATTGAAATCCAACCTCAATTTGAGAACCGTGAAGAAACCAAAGCTGAAAAAATCGATCTAAATATTGTTCATGAAGACGAGCATATCTTGGTTATTGATAAGCCATCTGGAATGGTTGTACACCCTGGTCATGGTAATTTAAGTGGTACACTGCAAAACGGATTACTTTTTTACAATCAGGATTTAAACATCTTACCTAGAGCAGGATTGGTTCACCGATTAGATAAAGATACAACAGGACTAATTTTAGCCGCAAAAACTACAGATGCTTATAATCAGCTCGTTAAAGATATGCAGGCAAGATTGATTCAAAGAGAGTATCGAGCGATATGTAGAGGCGAAATGGTTGCTGGAGGAATGATTGAGGTTAACCTTGCAAGGGACCCGCATAATCGTTTGAAATTTAAGGTTTCAGATTCAGGCCGTGAATCAAGGACCCACTATAGGGTCCTTAACCGCCTCAAAGGGTATACATTTTTAGGGATTCGTCTTGATACTGGAAGAACCCATCAAATCAGAGTTCATATGTCACATATTGATTATCCAATACTTGGCGATCAATTATATGGCGGTAGATTGGCATTCCCTAAAAGTTTGGATGAGGAGAGTAGGCAAATGCTTATGAAATTTAAGCGACAGGCATTGCATGCTTTTCGTTTGAATTTTAAGCATCCAATTACTGATGAAATGATTTCACTTACTTCATCAATACCTGATGATATGGACTCAATGATTATTGCTCTTTCTGACCAGAAATTGGACTCAGAAGCCATCAATGCATTCAACTATCCGGAGTGAAAAATTTAGAATATTTTTCTCTGCTGAAGTAGTATAGTCCGTTTTTATAGTCTGATTTTTAAATAAAAAAAGAAATGCCGATATATGAATATAAATGCAGTGATTGTGGGCACTTGATGGATGCACTTCAAGGGGTCAATGATTCCCCATTGACTGATTGCCCAGCCTGTTCAGGGACAAATTTAAAGAGGCTTATTTCTGCACCAAATTTTAGATTAAGTGGCGATGGTTGGTATGAAACAGATTTTAAAACAGAGAATCGAAAGAATATTGCTGATAGTGGCAAAACAGAAAAAAAGAAAAAAGAATCAAGTAAGGAATCTGGTGATTCAAAAACTGACAAGAAAAAAGATAAAAAGAAAGATAATTCATCAAAGAAAGATTGAACGTATTAATATAGTGTTTAGATGAAAAAATTAAGAACAATAATTGTTGCAGGCCTTTTGGTATGGATTCCGCTCGGATTGACCATTTTTGTCATCAAGCTTTTGATCGATTTGTTGGGACAAACATACCTACTGATTCCACCTGCGCTTAGGCCAGAGAACCTTATTGGAACAGAAATACCAGGCATTGGGGTCATTGTTGCTATCATTGTAGTACTTCTTACTGGATTGGTTACTGCAAACTATTTTGGAAAGAGCATAGTTAAGGCATGGGATGCTTTTTTGGATCGAATACCGCTCATACGAAGCATATACTCTCCCCTTAAGAAATTTTCTGAACTGGTTCTATCGGACCAGACTCAATCATTTTCAAAGGTTCTGTTAATTGAGTACCCAAGAAAAGGTATCTATAGTCTGTGCTTTCAAACCTCTAAAGAGTTGGGTGAAGTTCAAAATCAGGCAGGCGAGGAGATGGTTTGTGTGTATATTCCAACAACTCCAAATCCAACATCAGGGTATATTGTGCTGGTTCCTCAAAATGAGGTGAAAGAACTCAAGATGAGTGTTGAAGATGCACTCAAAATGATTATTTCACTAGGCGTGGTGGTTCCAGACCCCGATGCTGTTATTGATAAAGAATAAATAGATATGAGCAAAAAATATAGAACTCACTTGTGTGAAGACATCGATCATTCAGATATTGGTAAACAGGTATCTGTATCAGGATGGGTCCACCGCAGAAGAGATCATGGCGGTGTAATTTTCATAGATCTCAGAGATGTCTCAGGCATATTGCAACTGGTTTTTGACCCTGAAAATAAAGAACTCTTTACTACTGCAGAAAAAATAAGAAGTGAATTTGTTTTGTCTGTAACAGGGATCATAAGAGAGAGACCTGAGGGAACAGCTAATGATCAGATGAAGACCGGAGCAGTTGAATTGCTTGTTGAATCAGGAGAGGTTCTCAATTCTTCAAAAACACCCCCATTTCATCATGATGAAGCAACCAATGAAGATATCCGCCTTAAATACAGATACCTCGATCTCAGGCGAGAAGAGATGTCAAAGAATATTAAAATCCGACATGAGATCACAAGGTCACTTAGAGATTATTTAAATAAGTCTGCTTATTTTGAAATTGAAACACCGATTTTAACGAAAGCGACCCCAGAAGGTGCAAGAGACTATTTGGTTCCAAGTAGAACTCAGCAAGGCAATTTTTTTGCTCTTCCTCAATCGCCACAATTATTTAAGCAGCTCCTAATGATGTCAGGATTTGACCGTTACTATCAGATCGCAAGATGTTTTAGAGATGAAGATCTCAGGGCGGATCGCCAGCCAGAATTTACCCAACTCGATGTTGAAATGTCATTTGTTGATCAAGACGATGTCAAAAGTGAGATGGAATCAATGGTTAGAGAACTGTTTAAGTCCGTGCTAGATGTAAATCTCGAAAATCAATTCTCACAAATCACACATGCTGAAGCAATGGATCGCTTTGGCTCAGACAGCCCACATTTGGGTATAGAAATGGAGCTCATTGAAGTCAGTGATCTCATGAAGGATGTTGAATTTAAAGTTTTTGCTGGTCCAGCAAACGATGATGATTCAAGAGTCGCATGTCTTGTTCTGAAAGATTCATCTGATTTGTCCAGAAAGCAAATCGATGATTATACTGATTTTGTCTCGAATTACGGCGCAAAAGGTTTGGCCTATATTCGAGTCAATGAGATTGAAAAAGGGATTGACGGTCTTCAGTCACCTATACTTAAATTTTTAAATGATTCTGTGATCAATCAACTGATTGAAAAACTCTCATTGGGAAATGGTGATACGGTATTTTTTGGAGCCGATAAAAAAGAAATTGTGAATGCTTCTCTGGGTGCTCTTCGAGTTAAAATGGCAGAGGATTTTGGTTTAATTAGAGACGGATGGTTCCCTCTTTGGATCACCGACTTTCCTATGTTTCATTGGGATGAGAAAGAAAAAAGATGGTCTTCTGAGCATCATCCATTCACATCACCTGTAAATCCAGATCCAGAGGAACTAAAAAATAATCCAAAAGACGCATTATCAAAAGGCTATGACATGGTACTCAATGGACATGAAATTGGGGGCGGATCCATTCGTATTCATTCTGAAGAAATGCAACAAGCTGTTTTTTCAATACTGGGCATAAATGAAGAAGAAGCAGATGAAAAATTTGGTTTCTTCCTTGAGGCACTAAAGTATGGGTGTCCACCGCATGGTGGAATTGCATTTGGAATTGACCGAATTGTCATGCTCATGACAGGATCTTCCAGTATCAGGGACGTGATTGCATTCCCTAAGACACAAACTGCAAGCTGCCTACTCACTGATGCGCCAAGCCTTGCTGGTAAGGCACAACTAAATGAATTGGGCATCTCAGTCAAAAAGAAAAGCTAAATTTGATTATTTTTTCTTTTAAATTTGATCAAAGATCATTGATAATACGACTCAATTCATCACAGTCTGAATTTAAATGTTTCAAGACAAAGCTTTATCAAAAAATATTGCCTTGATTTATCAAGCTGGAAAAGTCCGTTTGGGATTTTTGATTATGGCATGCACATTGGCTGGTATTGCTGTTTCACCCAGTTCTTCGTTATCAGCTATGGAAATCTTTGCTTTGGCGGTTTATGTTTTGGTTGCTTCATCTACTTCTGGAGCATTTAATCAATGGTATGAGCGTGACATTGATGCAATCATGGATCGAACAAAAGACAGACCATTTGTCACAAAAGAATTGGAGCCGACAAATACCTGGAATCTTTGGCTGGTAATCATAAGCGCACTGGCACTTTATGCCACATATCAAGTCAGCAATTTGGAAGCAACGCTTTATCTTTTTGCTGGAATTTTTACATACGGCATTGTTTATACCGTCTGGTTAAAACGATGGACATGGATGAATATTGTGATTGGAGGCCTTGCAGGAAGTTTTGCTGTTCTTGTTGGCTCTGCTGCAACAGGGAATACATTTTCACCGGCTCCATTCATTCTATCTGTTGTTCTTTTTTTATGGACGCCACCACATTTTTGGGCATTGGCGATCAGCTTTAAAGATGAATATGCAAAGGCAGATATTCCAATGCTGCCTGTAGTGCATGGTGATAAAGTCACGAGCCAAGCCATCTTTTGGCATACTTTGGTTCTTGTGATACTTTCATGGTCGCTGTTCTTCTATGGCATGAGCTGGATTTATCTATTCTTTGCCATCTTCGGTGGGGGATATTTCCTTTATTGTTCATTCTTGCTTCTCAAGGAGCAAAGCAAAGCTTTAGCCAGAAAAACATTCTTCTCTTCAATAATTCATTTAGGACTCCTCTTATTAGGTGCCATGTTTGATGCTATGATATTTGCTTAAAGAGCAAATATTTATAGCCATGAAAAAAATTATCTACGCCATTGTTTTAAGCACTTTTATTTATACCTCAGGGTATTATGTTTGGGTTGGATCCTCTCCAATTCAATTCAAAGATGAAAGTTATCAATCAGGAGTTGCCAGTGAGGGCGTCAATTCTTCTGGACCAACTTTCATTGATTATGACAATGATGGCGATATAGATATCTATGTGGTCACTGAATATCATGGTGAAGGACAAGGAAATAGATTATTTGAGAATCAAGGAAATCGCATTTTTATTGATGTTGCATCAATAAGGGGAGTGGACAATGAGAATGCTCTAGGTCGCGGTGCATCATGGGGTGATTATGACAATGATGGTGACATGGACTTGGCCATTTCAAATTTACCGCCAACAGATAAAAGCACACATATTCCTACAACCCTTTATAAGAACCTTCTCAAAGAAACAGGTGAGCCGAATTTTGAAAACGTGACTAAAGAGGCCCAGTTATTTAGAAAGGGCAATGAGAACGATCGAAAAATAGGTGGCATTGGCAATACTGGTGCGGGAATAGCTTGGGCTGATTATGATAATGATGGTGATTTAGATCTCTATTGGAAATGTGCCGATTTTGATATCGATAGCGCACTTTTTAGAAACAATGGTGACGGTACTTTTACTGATGTGACCGATGAGACTGGTGCCGGAGTACTTCAATTTGTTTTAGAAGCAAACTCACAAGGTGCACCAAGCTGGACCGATGTTGACCACGATGGATATATTGATCTTCTGGTTACCAATGAAGGGGATAAGAAAATATTATTCTTAAATGATCAGAAAGGATCGTTTAAGAACATTACGACTTCTTTTAGACCTCCGTCTGGTACAGCTTTTCTTAATCCTGGTAATGCAAATGGTGCTTGCATAGGAGACATAGATAATGATGGTGACATGGATGTTTTCCTACCCACTGCAGACCAAGCAAATCGTCTCTATATCAGTCTTTTAAAGGATACAGGTCAACTGAGCTACAAAGACATCACGCTCTCATCTGGAGTAGGTCATAAATCAGGCGCAAGAGGATGTGCGATGGGTGATTTTGATAATGATGGATTGATTGATATTTATGTCAACAATGGCGGATTGGCAGATACTTTAATCAAT
>PBEI01000014.1 GCA_002718375.1 Gammaproteobacteria bacterium | reverse complement strand
TTGATCAACTTATGAACAGTTGGTCTTCTTTCTGGCTCTTCATCATAATGGGGACAACACACGTCATTTACAAAACCAAGACAACTCATGATTTTTAATTCTTCTGCCCAAGAATCAGTAATTCCAGATTCAAACCAACAAATAGCGCCTGCACTCACACCACACATAATGGTGCCTTTCTGATAAGCAATTTTAAGTAACTTATCTAATTTCCAATCTTTCCAAACGGCTAACATGCTCTTTGTGTTACCGCCCCCAACAAAAATGATGTCCTGATTTAAGATCAGGCTTTCTAAATCTGGAGTTCTTTTGAAGAAATCCAGATGAACTGGATAGCAATCAAACATGGAGAATGTAGAGTAATAACTTTCTTTGTATCCTTCATCATCCCCAGTTGCCGTGGGAATAAAACATACTTTTGGTTTATTTACATCAGATTGCTCTAGTATGTAATTCTCAATAATACCTTCGCTAGGGCTTCTCCCAAAACCTCCACCACCAATGGCAATGATTTGTCTCTTCAATTATTTTCTCCGGGAATATCTGATCAAATACCGAGGTATTTATAAGCCTCAGCAACTTTCTTTACTGCAATGACCATTGCGGCCATTCTAAAACTTTTAATTTTCCTATCTGAATGAAATGTTTCATGAATGGCATGATAGCCCTCTTTCATTTTCTCCTCTAAGCCTGACCGAACCAAGTCAATTTCGCTAGCGCCTTTGACAAATTCATCTTTCATTTCAGAAGGGAAAGAATTACTGGTCATCTTCTCCAATGCAGCAACAAGATTACTCTGTCTTTTTTCTTGATCTCTCTCTTGCATCAATCCATATCGCATCTTGGACAAATTTTTGACCCATTCGAAGTATGAGACAATGACTCCCCCCGAATTGGCATAGAAATCTGGAATAACAGTGACGCCATTTTTACGCAGTATCTTGTCTGCATCTGATGTCACAGGGCCATTACCTCCCTCAACAATGAGTCTTGCTTTAATTTTTCCAGCATTGCCTCTATGTATGACGCCTTCCGTAGCAGCAGGAATCAAAATGTCGCAATCTTTGCTAAGAAAATGTCCTCTCGCTGTTGAAAAACCATCAAAGCCTTCAAATGTTCTCTTTCTTATAAAATGTTTTTTTAGTTTCTGAATATCAATTCCTTTCTCATTCACAACTGAACCATTCCTCTCAATAACTGCAATGATCTTTGCTCCAGATTCATGTAAAAGTTCAGCTGCATGAAAGCCCACATTGCCAAATCCCTGAATGATCACCCTTTGATCTTCAATTTCTCTTCTGAGTTTTGTTTTTTTGCGATCTTTATCATTGTCTAAAAACTCAAGGATAGAATAAAAGACGCCTCTCCCTGTGGCTTCTGTTCTGCCATCCACACCACCCAGTGCAATTGGTTTTCCTGTGACAGAAGCCATGGCATCTATCTCGGTGGGATATAATCTTTTATACTCATCTGCCATCCATGCCATCACATTTTCATCTGTTCCCATATCTGGTCCTGGAACATTTTGAGAAGGATGAATGAGATCTCTTTTTGCCAGTTCATTGGTGAAACGTCTTGTGATTCTCTCTAGCTCATCTTGCTTCCAATGATTTGGATCAACAATCAATGCACCTTTTGAGCCTCCAAATGGCAAATCCATCAAAGAACACTTATACGTCATC
The DNA here is from genome assembly GCA_002718375.1 of Gammaproteobacteria bacterium. The sequence continues at coordinate 47,793 of PBEI01000014.1, read as the reverse complement.
AAAGCTGCTAGTGCCTCGACCTCTCCTTCACTCGAAGACAAGGAATAACGCATGCCACCTTTAACAGGCTCATAATGCTCAGAATGAACGCAACGATATCCTGTAAATGTATAAAGACTCTTCCTCAGGCGAACACCGAAATTCACTTTATAGATGGAATTTGATAGCTTGATTTTTAACGCAAGATCCTCAGGAAGCGAGAGAAGACTTGCCGCCTCATCAAAAACCTGATTAACAGAGTTTAAAAACGTTTTATTATTTGCCAATTTTTATCTTGGTTAACCTATAATTTTTTTAGTATAACAGAGGTACCTTTAAATAAATCAACACTATTTTGATTAACATTCAGGTTAAATATTTTTAATAACTTTTATCATTTAGACTATGAACAATTATAAATTTACTTTTTTTAGAAAACTTACTTTTATTTTTATTATTTCGGGTATCGCATCTTTCAACGTGCATAGCAATGTCCCCATTCTGCAGCCTGGCGCACCAGGAAATCCAACGATAGAATTGGATGCTGAAACAGCCATTGCCATTGCTGATTCATCATATACATCTGCTGATGTAGAGTTCTTACAAGGAATGATTGTTCACCATTATCAAGCCTTTTTGATGTCAGAAATGGCTCCAGCGAGAACCAATAACCAAACAATTCTAGATCTTGCTGGACGTATTGATATCTCTCAAACAGATGAGATTGATTTCATGAAAAACTGGTTGGTTGGTAGGGGGCAATCTATACCTGACCCATCCATGGAAAATAAGATGTATCACCATAAAATGATGGGCATGGCAACTCCAGAACAAATGATGCAACTAGAGTCATCTAATTCTACTGACTTTGATCGTTTGTACTTAAATCTTATGATTAAACATCATGATGGTGCCATCGAGATGGTTGATCGATTGAATGAATTTCCAGGCTCTGCCTATGACCCTCAATTATATGAATTTGTTACAGATCTTGAAAATGATCAGGCGGTTGAAATTGAAAGAATGAATGGTATTTTGATTAGCCTTTCCGATGATCCTAGAGCTGGTCTGAAAGCTGGAGTATATGATGCGGGCGAAGCAATTCTCAATATGGAATTGGTCGCTTCTTTGAAAAAGCCTACTGGCTTTTTTGATCCTAAAAATCCCCTAGAAAAAGGAATGGAAGATTCAGAAGATGAAGATCAATCCAGTGACTCTGAAGAAGAAAAAGAAAGATCGATAGAATCTATGGCAAACAGTCAGAGGTTTCCAATGTTGAGCTTTTCAAATACAGATATGGCTTTCAGTGAAGATATGCTTGTTGCTGGAAGTTATCATGGTTTTAATATTTATCGATTAGAAGAAAGTGGATTTCCTAATCTAATGACATCTGTTGTATGCCCGGGCGGACAAGGAGATGTTTCTGTTGTTGGGAACCTCCTGATCATGTCAGTCCAAGACACAAGGGGCAGGCTTGATTGTGGCTTACAGGGAGTCGATCCAGAACCCAATGAAGAGCGTTTTCGTGGAATAAGGGTGTTTGATATTTCAGATCCTGAAATGCCCATTCAAGTTGGCGCAGTTCAAACCTGTCGAGGCTCACATACTCATTCTGTTGTAGATGGCCCAGATAAAGATGGAAAAATAATTGTCTTTAATTCTGGTACGTCCAGCATTCGTGATCAAGAGGAAATGGAGGAGTGTTTTGAGGATATTCCAGGAGATGATCGTACTGCTTTATTTAGAATTGATGTAATAGAGATACCTACAAATGAGCCATCAAATTCTAGAATAATTGATAGCCCTACGGTTTTTGCTAATGAGGAAACTGGCGTAATTGCTGGCTTATGGCGGGGTGGAGATCATGGAGACGAAACTCAAGACACATACATCACTGATCAATGCCATGATATAACTGTTTTTCCTTCTGCATCTCTTGCTGCCGGTGCATGTTCAGGTAATGGGATACTTTTTGACATAACTGATCCATCAAAACCAAAGAGAATTGATGATGTGACCGATACAGGTTTTGCCTATTGGCACTCAGCAACATTCAATAATGATGGAACAAAAATTCTATTCACAGATGAATGGGGTGGTGGTGGAATGCCTCGATGTCGTGCTTGGGACCGAATGAATTGGGGTGCCAATGCAATATATGACATTGTCGATAATAAGTTAGAATTTCGCAGCCACTTTAAAATGCCTGCTCCACAGAAAGAAACAGAAAACTGTGTAGCCCATAATGGTGCCATAATTCCAATACCTGGAAGGGATATATTTGTCCAAGCATGGTATCAAGGTGGTATTTCTGTAATCGATTTCACAGACTCATCAAATCCAATTGAAATCGCATATTTTGATAGAGGACCTATCCTTGATGATGAGCTGATTACAGGAGGATATTGGTCTGTTTATTATTATGAAGGAACCATTTATGGCACGGAAATAACCAGAGGACTTGATGTGTTTAAACTTTTGCCAAGCGAGTTCCTTTCTGAGAATGAAATCACTGCTGCCGAACTGGCTTATCCACAAATTGGATCGAAACGATTATTTAATCCGCAGCAACAAATTCCTATGGCTTGGCCTGCGAATCCTGCAGTTGCACTTTCATATGTGGATCAGCTTGAGAGAATGGGTGCAATTGATGATGACGCCAAGGAAAATATAAGATCACTGTTATCGTCATATAATGATGAGATCTCCAAGGGTGGAAATAACCGACTCTCTAGGAAAATAAGAAATATTTCACTGGAAAAAAGTCCAGATAATCAAGATGCAGTGAAGATTCAAAATCTTCTCATAGAAAATTTAGATGGGATTGCTGAGAAGTTGAAGCGGAGTTAACTTACTTACCAAAGCAACTCTTTACCATCATGGTTCAGGAATGATCCGGATTGAGAATGATCTACTGTCTCAATAACTCTGATCATTCGCTTAACGCCCTCTTCTGCTGAGACTGTTGGATAACCTTTGTAGTCAAAATTAGTCGCCTTTTCTGCCTCTTCAAGTGATAGTCCAAATGCCTGTCTGAGTGCTCTGGTATCGACAGCGCCTGGGTTCATTAATATAACAATCACACCGTCATCCTTTAATCTCAGAGCAATCGTCTTCATTGCCATGTTCAAGGCAGCTTTACTGATAGATAAAATTGGTAGTGATGAAGGGCGACCCATAGAAGATATTGATCCTGCTACACTTGATATGGCAACTATCTTCTTTTCTTCACTCATAGAGATATTCCTTGAAAATGCTTCGGAAACCTTCAATGCTCCAAATGCATTAATTGACATTAATTTTTCGAATTCCTTTTTATCAATTTGACCCCAAGCTTGATTTGCTCGATCACCACTCATTCCTGCATTATTGATCAGAAGATCTATTGATTGANTCTCATATTTATCTGCTAAAGATAATATCTCTTTAACATTGGTCACATCCATTTTTTCAATCTGAATGTTTGGATTTGCTTTGGCAAGATTAATCAAATCGTTGTCATCAGAGGGTGATCGGCTGGTGGCAATTACATTCCAACCTTTCTCTGCATATTGACTGACAAACTCTAACCCCATTCCNCTGTTTGAACCTGTAACNAGAACAGTCTTTGCTAAAGTAACTTCTATAAAAAGAAATGATGAAAGAANAATAAGAAAACTGAAATANCTATGACTCATAAANTNATTCCTTTAATGCTAATTTTTGAAAAATTGAGGATATCATATTTTTTTTGCGGCCAGCTTGATTCTTTCAAGAGCCTCTTTTAGTAGCACTCTTGAGGTTCCAACATTCATCCTGAGATAGTTCTCACCGCCTGCACCAAAACGATATCCTCTGCCCAATTGAATGCCTGATTTTTGTACCAAATGCCTTTCCATATAATCTCCCTTATTCTCGCCTCTTTTTTCTGCATTGCTTTTGGCATCAATCGCATCCATCCAAGTCTTGAAATCTATCCAAGCGAGATATGTTCCCTCTGGTCGATTAAATTTAATCAAGGGAATCTCTTTGTTTATATACTCTTCTACTAAAATCATATTCTCATTGATGTAAGAACTGACTTGGTTGAGCCATTTTTCTGCATGGTTATAAGCGACCTCAGAGGCAATTACGCCAAGAGTGTTTGCAAATTCAACATGCCCTGCTTCTCGAATCTTAGAAATAACATCCGTATCATGCGCATACAAATAGCCAGTCTTGAATGCTGATAAATTGAATGACTTTGTGGTTGATTTAAATACAACCGCCTTTCTCTTAACAGCTTCTGAATCCAATGAATAAACCGGGGTAAATGCTGAATCTTCTGCAATGAAATCGCAATGAATCTCATCAGAAAATAACATGACATTTTTTTGTTCACAGACATCTGCAACCTTTTCTAAATCGTTCTTGCTCCAACAATTTCCAGTTGGATTATGAGGATTNACNAAGAGAAANGCATGCACATCATCCTTGCCNAGTCTTTTGGAGAGNTCATCAAAATCAAGGTGATATCTNCCATCTTTCTTTATGAGAGGACTCTCATCAGGCACACAGTGTGCCTTTCTGATGTTGATATATAATTCGCTATAGCCAGGTGAGTTCAGAACTACTTTTGAATTTTTAGGACAAAATGCCCTGATGGCACTCTGAATCGCAGGTAAAACACCAGTCGCCAATAAGAGTTGATCTCTTGAAATCTCTTCGCCATATCTTTTTTTAATCCAGTTTATGATTGATTCATAGTAAGAATCTGGAGTGAGAATGTACCCCCAGTTTTCGTGTAAAACTCTTTTTGTAATTGCCTCTGTGATCACAGGAGCAGTTCTAAAGTCTAGGTCTGCTATGTCCATTGCAGCATGAATCTTTTGTCCAGGAAATCTTTTTGTTTGCAAGTCCCATTTTGCTGAATCAGTTTTCCATCTCGGATAAATCTCATCTAGACTAAAAGCATCATGCTTTTTGTAATTTTTTTGATGATCATCACCAAAAGCAATTGGGGTAGAGACTGCAATAGGAAGTGTTCCTGCAGACTGAATCAACCTTCTCCTCGATTTATTGATTTTATCTTTTGTCATATAAATAACCTAATCAATGATCTCAAATGCAATCAATGCATTGCCNGGTAATTTACCATACCCTCCATAACCGGAATTGATATAAATCATTTTTTCGGATATCACAGGGCCAGTTGCATCAATCGTTCCTCCATTTGTAGGAATTAGATTGATACTTTGAAATTCTTTTCGTGTATTGAATTCCCAAACCGGTTCTCCATTTTTTGTTGATATTGCAAACAAGATCCCATTTAAGTTTCCAGCAAATACAATCTCATTGGTTGATGATATGGCTGCGGAAAAACCTGAGTAACACTCGAATGTATCATCAGTACAATTGATTACAGCATCATAACTCCATAATTCATCACCGCTAAATGGATCAAATGCATACACTCCCGACTTACTTTTACCTATTGCTTTTGGATGATCTCCAATATCTCCGACTGGAACAAATACTCGCTTTCCATCGGACGATAATGACCAATGGACTCCGCCATGCTCTCCCCCCTTTCCTATCCTTCTTTTCCAAACCATGCTTCCATCGTCTGGATTGATCGCAAAAAGCATTCCCGATTTTTGACCAGCTAATATTAGATCCCCTTTATTTTCGTCTCTAATCAATAATGGTGATGCCCCAAAATCGAAGTTTGATCCGACATCAAAGTCGCAATTGATTCCATTCCTCACACAAGAACCATTCCATATATCGTTCTTTTCGGACTGAAATGACCAAGCCTTTCTTCCACTATTTATGTCTATAGCGATTATAGAATCACTCATCTTTGTTGCAGGTGGGGAGTAGTTTTGTCCAGTCCCAATATATAACTTACTTCTCTTTTCATCGATGGTTGCGCTTGACCAAACGGGGACTCCCGAGGGTCCCCACTTCTTTGCATTTGCGTCATTGAAACCAGCCTCGATTGGTTCATCGACTGTGTAATATTTCCATTTTGTTTCACCAGAAATCTTGTTCATGGCAACTACGCCACCACGAAAAGTGCAGCATTCGTAATTTTCATCAATGGCAGCAATAATCTCTACAGATGACAGAGGAACAAAAATATCATTTTCAAATATTGCAATTGAACCAGTAATTGTCGTTAATGGATGTGCATTTGGCTTTCTGATCCATTTTTCCTCACCCGTTAATGCATCCAAACGATAAATTCTTCCTTCAAAATCTCCAAAATATAGATCCTTGGGATGGTTTGATTGATTCAGATCAATTGAAATTGAATTCCTGACTTCTGCTTTTGCTTTATATGTCCACCGTACGCAACCAACTTCAGCATCGAGTGCATAAATTAATCCCGATTGAGTNCCAAAATAAAGAAATCCACCCGCAATCGAGGGTTGCGATCTAACCTTTTCAGCATCTGGCACTCCAAAAACCCATTTCATTTTTAGATTAGAAATATTCTCAAGATTGATCAAACTCACGGATTCATCTTGAAAGCGATTCTGATCAAGAGAGTTTCCCCAGCCTATCCATGTTGGTTGATTTTCAATCGACCGATGACTCAAACAAAATCCATCAGAATGTGTTTCAGAAATCAATGGCTCTACTCCCAAAAAATGGAGGATAGCAAATATAAACTTAAACTTATTAAAATCTAGTTTCATCAATAACTTACAAGTGTCTCAATTTTATATCCTTGATCAGCAATCAGTTTACTGCCTCCTAAATCTGGCAAATCAATTACAGCAAGAATAAGGATGTTTTGTTTTTTTAGATTAAAGTTCTCTGTAAGAAGCTCCGCACAGGCAATGGCTGTTCCACCAGTTGCAACCAAATCATCGACTACAACAACTCTGTCCGTTTCATTCACAACTGTATTTTTTTGAATTTCAATGGATGTACTGCCATATTCAAGGTCAAAATCTTTTATAAAAGTCTCATTTGGCAGTTTTCCTGGCTTTCGAGCAAGAATAAATGGCAAAGATAAATCTTTGGCTATCGATCCTGCAAATATAAACCCTCTGCTTTCTATGCTTGCAATTGAAGTGGCATCAAATGATTCAGAAATTCTTGTAAGTTCTTCACAGGTTGCAACAAATGCAACGGGTGTTTCGATTAGACTAGTAATATCCCTAAAAGCTATACCATCAATTGGAAAATCATTAACAGTCCTGATGTATTGTTTAAGTTTAAACGGGTCACTCATTTACTAATCTCCTTTAAAAAATATGAAACTCAATTACTTCTTATCATTGTTGCAAGTATTGAGGTCTTGTTACTGAATATGCCCAATATATAAATAGGAATTGCAACGGGAGTCTAAAATAAAGCAGTCCTCTTGATATGTCCGGGAAAGCCTCTGGTGTAATGGCCATATAGATATTGGCAGGATAAACACAAATCAATAAAGCGACCAATCCCCATCCTGCTATTTTTCTAAGTGGAGCTATCAATACCATAATACCGCCCAATATCTCAAAAAAACCACTGATGTAAACTGCTTCTGCATGCAATGGAAAAGCTGGAGGCATAATAGAAAGATAAAACTCAGGATTGATGAAGTGATCGATGCCAAAATATATAAAAAATACAGCTAGCCCAAACAGGGATAAAATCCTCCACCACTCAGCGGGTAATTTATTCCCAGTCAATGAGATATCCTTGGGCCATCTGCTCACTTGTTAACCATAGTTGCTCAGCCATTGGTTTATCAAATAAGAAGTGATCACCAATCACATTAACTACATTACAGTCCTCAAAAAAGGCGCCGCTTACTTGATTGAGTGATGGATTTGTCGCCACATAAACTTGCGTTGCAGCGCCTTGCTCAGGTGTTTTTGCAATGAGATTNCCAAACCAATCAAAAGCTTTTCTNAGAAACACCGGTGCATTCCGAGCGATGTTAGTTTGCACTAAGCCTGGATGAAGGGCATTTGAAGTAACATTGGAGCCTCTAAGCCTGGAAGCAAGCTCTATGGAGAATAAGGCATTCGCCAACTTCGATCGACCATAAGCTTCCCAATAATCAAATTCTCCCTCACCTCTGAGATTATCGAAATCTATTCCCACTTTGGGAGCTTGAACATAGGCAGACTTACTGCTCACATGAACAATTCGACTGTCATTAGCCTTTTTCAGCATCGGCATTAACCTATTTACCAATATAAAATGACCGAGGTGATTTACTGCAAATATCCTTTCTACACCATTCACTAATTCCAAATCGCCAAATGTATTTATTCCTGCATTGCATACTAAAATATCAATGGGATAACCCAGTTTCGTTACTGTATCACTGCACTCAATAATTGAATCAAACTCCGATAACTCAAGGGCCACGGGTGTAGTTTTTCCAGACACGCTTGAGCAGGCTTTGCTTGCTTTTTCAAGATTCCTCCCCGTGCCAATCACATGTGCGCCTCTCATTGCTAGAACCCGCATGGTTTCATATCCCAATCCAGAATTACAACCTGTAACTACAGCTGTTTTTCCTTCTAAATCAAGCCCAAGTGTTACCTCCTCTGCAGTAGATTTTGCCCCAAATGGGCTAACAGGATAGTTTGTATCAATGCTTACAATAGGCTCATCACTATTATCACAGCCCGCCAATACTGGTATCGTAAGAGCCGTTGTCCCATACAAAAATTCTCGTCTATTCATCTCGATCTTTTTATTACCTATTTATCATTTAAAAACGTTTACATTGTTTACCGCTTAACATCTCTTTGAATAAGTCTAACTGACTTTGTTCCAAACTCCGACTTGTCCACCAGATTGCATGCTCATTTTTGCCTCGCCGATCATCAATAACCAGTCCCCACATAGGTGCAATCTGATTAGGGATCATTGAGTAACGAATATCTGTTACAAGCTTTTTCTCTTCGTCATAACCCAAATAGTCCTGTGAAAACCAACGAAATCTCTCAATATCCTTTGTTTGTTGGCTGTCTTTGTCAAGACTAGGCAGATGATATTGATAATCAAATATTCTAATGCTTTCTCCCGAACACCAAGTTAACGATTGGGCTGTTCTTATTGCATCGACATAAAAATTTTCTTCATGTTGATAAATAGATTTCCATAAAATCAGATTTCCAAAGGATGGCTTAAGGGTCAAGCGCTGAGCATTATGTCCTCTTGATTCTGCTAGCTCCATCGCACCTGATAAGGTCCTTTCATATTGGACGAATCCTAAAGACAGATAAAAAGTGATCCATCCAATGGCAAAAAAACTAAATATCCTTCTTTTTGTTGTTATTGCTATTCCTATGAGGACTAAGACTGGTATTGTAAAGACCGGATCAACAATAGATATATTATTCCAAGTAACTCGCTCATTTGAAAAAGGCCAAAAGAGTTGAGTTCCATAGGAGGTACACGCATCAAGTAATCCATGCGTTGCATATCCTAAGAAACTTGCTATATAGACAGTTTTAAAACTCATTGAACCTCTAGCCAAAGGAAAAATAAGAAGAGAAACGATCAAGGATCCAAATGGAATAAAGAAAAGTGAGTGAGTGAACTGTCTGTGGTATTCAAGAAATAGAATTGGGTCATTTGATGAGCGAATCAAAACATCAAGATCAGGTGCCAGGCCTGCAAGAAAACCGATAATTCCAATCCTTAGGATATTTTTCTTATTCGCTGTAGATTGCGCAAAAGCTGCGCCAACCGTTCCTTGAGATATTGGATCCATATTGATTCAGTAAATATTTTTAATTATTTATCCTTCCAGTCGGGCTTTCTTTTTTCTATAAAAGCATCAATGCCCTCTTTTGCATCATCTTTCAGTAAATTATCACTCATGATTTTAGAGGTATGTTTGTACGCTTCTGATAAATCCATCTCTGCTTGAGCATAGAAAGCCTTCTTCCCAATTGAAACCGTCATTGATGATTTGCTCGCAATCTTTTCTGCTAATATGCTCACCTCTTCTGAAAGATCTTCCTTCTCAACCACATTATTGATCAAACCTACTTCTTTGGCCTTTTCAGCATTAATGAAATCACCAGTGAGAAGCATTTCCATTGCATTCTTCTTTTGCACATTCCTAGAAAGTGCAACCATAGGTGTTGAACAAAAAAGACCAATATTCACTCCTGGTGTTGCAAATTTAGATTCGGTCGAAGCAATTGCAAGATCACAACTTGCTACCAATTGACATCCAGCTGCTGTTGCAATGCCGTCTACCTCGGCAATGACTGGCTGTGGTGAATCAACGATTAACTGCATGAGCGTTGAACAATGATCAAAAAGCTTTTTGAAGAAGGCTTCGCCACTATCATCATTCTCTCTAGCGGCTGTTATTTCTTTCAAGTCATGCCCTGAGGAAAATACATTCCCATTGGCAGCTAAGACTATAACTCTTGATGATCTATCAGAAGATGCATCTTCTAACTCATCCTTGAGAACACTGATCATCTCCTCTGATAAAGCATTTTTTTGGTCTAAATTATTCATCGTAAGACGCAAAATACCCTTGCTAGACTTTTCTTTAATTATGATTCCCACAAGCTGTCTTCTAAATCCTATATTCCAGCTTCTATTCTGATCGGTGAGCCATCAAAAAAACGACCAAGTCGAAACTCTCGCAAATCAATTGTTGGTTTATTTAGGATCATCTTGCTGATTATGCTTCCCGCTCCTGGTCCAATACCAAATCCATGGCCGCTAAATCCCGTAGATAAATAGAAACCTGGGATCTTATCTATGTGTGAAATCACTGGAACAACGTCAGGAGTTGTTTCAACCATCCCAGCCCATGTTTCAACGATATTTGCATCTTTTAACTCTGGATAAACTTCTCCCAGTTGTTTTTTTATTTGAGAAATAGTCTTCTTATTTGGTTTTGGATTCAAAACTCTATTCTTCTCAAAAGGTGACTCTTTATCTAGGTCCCATTTTTTTGGTGCATTAAGTTCATCAATAAAATCAACACCTATAGATAATTTCAATACATTGAACTCATTGATCAATGCAGGAATATATTTTGGAGAGTAATACAAAGTTGACGGCGTTATTGAATGATCGAATGTCGAGCCATGAGCAAGAGTGTACCCGCCATCATTACGCTTTCTTATGCTTATTTTTTCATCAAAGATAGTGCCATTTATTTTAGTTTCCACTGGATTTGTTCTTGCTACAGTCCCTTTGACTTTCAATTGAGGAACACTGATACCAAGAGATCTACAAAAATATGAGGACCATGCGCCTGCGGCACAAAGGGCGGTTGAAGTATCTATGGAGCCTTTTTCAGTTATTACTTTAGATAAGCTTCCACCTGAGGTTTCTATTCCCCTAACGGAACAGCCTGTAATAATTATAGCACCCAGCTTTTCAGCAGCTTTAGCAATTGCAAGTGTTGCTTTTTGAGGCTCAGCCCTCCCATCTGTCCTAGTGAGGATTCCTCCAACCCAATTATTAGATGCTAGACCTACCTCATTCCTGAGCGTCTTTTGATCAATAAGCTCGGTTTGAATATCGTATTTTTTTGCCAACTCTAGCCATGGCTGAAAACCCTCTAATTCTTTTTCATCGTTCGCTGTGAACAGACAGCCCCCTTCCTCATAACCAGTGTCTATATCTGTCTCGGATGAGAATTGCCTCCATATTTTCTGACTCTCAAGCACCATTGGGATTTCCCTCTCATCTCTGCCTTGCATCCGAACGAAACCCCAGTTTCTTCCAGATTGTTCGCCTGAGATGTAACCTTTTTCGCATAAACATACTTTGATGCCTTCTTTTGCCAAAAAGTAAGCTGTAGAAACACCAATAATCCCGCCCCCTATGATTACAACATCGGCAGTCTTAGGGGGGTTAATTGAAGACTCAAAATCTCCACTCCATGTAGAACTTACATTTTGATTAAATGACGTCATGTTATTCATTTTTTTCCAGTTATAACCAATGTACCGGCCCAATCTTTATCTTGACATGAGCGCCAGCACTGAACTTGACTGAGCCCAGCTGTTTTAAAAATATTAACCCACTCAAATTCTTTTAACATCAGCATCCGAGTACCAACTTTTTCTTGCCATGAGTGTGAGTCAATATTTTCATAATAATGATCTATCCCAACGATTAATCTCCCATTATTACTGAGCCATGAATCTGAAATTTTCTTTACAGTCTCTGAAGGGTCATCTAAATAATACAAAACCTCCATAGAGTGGATCAAATCATATTTGATATCTGAATCAAAAGAATTGATATCTGCAAGAATATATTCAGTCTTACCGCCTCTTGATTCAGCATTAGCTATCATTTGCTCTGCACCATCAATACCTACTGATCGATGGCATAATTTAGTTTTAGCCACATCGCGAACTACCCATCCATTGCCACAACCAAGATCTAAAAAACTAAAGTTTCTTCCTATATTTGCTCTTTCTACTAAAGCAAAATCAATCATTTCATTAACAGGCATCGCATGTGTCTTTTCCATGTCAACATCTTTGCCTTCTTCGGCCCATTCTCCAAAAACTTCTGTTGCTTTTTTCATTCCCACTCAACAGTAGAGTTAGAAAAAATCTTATAAGAACAATGGTTTACAAGGGGCATTTTGTAGTTTGTAACTACTTTGTAAGTCTTGCCTAAATTTCTTGCTGTCATAACTTCTCAAAACCCTCTTAATATCAGAAATTTAGCAGATGCTGAGTTACAAACATTGTAACCTTAATGGGGTTCTATTCATTTTAAATTTATCCAATAATTCTTTTTAGCACCGTTAAATGAAGCTTGAAAGATTTTCTTCCCTTAGCCGTCAACGACACCCAAGTTCGTTGGCGAGTAAATTCTATCTTTTTTGATAGTTGAACATAATTTGCATCTTCCAGCACCTTTAGATGTTTTGAAAGCACTGAATCACTTACATCAAGTTGTTCTCTAATAATTTGAAATTCCAATTCTTTTGTAGAGTCTAATAATGCACATATTTGTAGGCGATTTGGTGCATGTATGACAGTGTCGAATGTTGCCTTATTCATTATTTTTGATTCCCTACTACATATTCACCAGTAGGATATTTATATAGTAGATATGTCATATAACCACCTGAAATTAATGCGGCTATGTGAGGTGCGTATTCGAACCCTTCATAAACTCGAAATTGTCTTCCAAAAATGAGAATAACTGCAAATATAAGAAGTGAAACAAGCTCACTTTTTATCCTCTCGTTTGAACGAGGTAATATATTTATCTTTATGCCCAAAAGACGAAAGGTGTATAAAGAGAAAGCTACAAATATAACAAAGCTAGCCGATCCTATATACATGCCCAAAGCCCACAGATTGTCATGCTCTGTCATCCCCCAGCTAAAAACAATAAGGGAGTAACTTAAGCTTATTAATGTTATTAGAAGTAGCGGTATTCTGAATGATTTAATTGCATCACGCTTGGTTGAGTCTACTGATTTTAATGTCGCAGCCGCCTCTTCTTTGGATATAGTTTGTTTTTCATTATTCATCTCTTCTGTTCCCATAATTTATGTTTATGAAATAACTATACCAATAACTTTCCATACTGGAAAGTAATAACTTTCTATATTGGAAAGTAATTGATTTTCTGTTGTTAACTCTACACTAATTATGAATCGCAATAGTCGAGTAAGTTTGTAACAAAGTTTGTAACTGCTACGAAGGAATGGAGTCTACAGAGGAGTTTGTAATAAGTTTGTAACTGCTTTTAGAGTGCTAAACCCTTTAAGAATGTTGGTTTGCGAGGAACACGATTATTCCCACTCCATAGTTACTCATATATTACCCCAGTATTTATATGGGATACAGGGTATCAAAATTTAGTTTGTAGTAACTTTGCAGTGCTTAGGTGTGGCATCTTATATCTACAGCTTTTTCTCGAGATCCACATCAATATAGAAGTAAACTATTTTTTGCTTCAACTCTGAACTCTTCCTCCATTCCTTTATCCATTCAATGTTATATTTTCCTTTTAGCTGGTATTTCTTTTCGGCTTTTTGCTTCCCTGTGGGTTTATATATAGTATTTTCGAGTGCCTTTGATTGAGATTTATTATCAAAAGATGAGCGAAAATATTTATATATTCCNTCATTTTTACCAACANCCTCAAAGAATGATTTACCCTGGTATTCCTCGTCAACTAAAGTAATTTGAGTAGCTTTTCTAAAACCATTAGAACTTAACTCCTCACAAAATTTAATGTCTTCAACAATNTTAAACATCTGCTCAGGTGTTTGTCCCTTTCTTGGAAATTTCAATTCAATAGCCCATAAGAAATCTTTTTCTCCNTTTGGCAAATCTTTATAAACAATGACATCAATCTCTTTCTTAGTAAAAATATCTTTATTCTTATTGAGAATTTCGACATTCCTTTCAAATTCAACTTTAAGTTTTGGAAATTCTCTCCTTAAAAAGATTCCAAATTCAAATTGAAATGAAAACTCATTGTATAAATTTAAATTNTTCTTCCTAATAAAATCAAAAAANCCTTCAATAATTTTTTCAGTTGTTTCTAATGTATCTATTCTGTTTTCAGGCATAATCAATACACCTTATCTCAAATAATTCCTCTTCAATAATCTCATTGTTTAACTTGAATCCAATAAGTCCCTGCATGCCTCCGCCACAATAGTTAAGCGCTGAAATGAATTCATGTTGAGACTGCTCATCGAACTTAATTTCTGCAAGGTATTCAATGCGATATAAATTATTTTCTTTTTCAGAAATAATCTTTCTGTTTTTGAAATAAATTTCACTAAAACCCTCATCACGTGAGAGATAAACCCATTCATTCCAATTATTTTCTGCTCTTACATATCTCAAAAATATTTCCAATTTATCAATGTGATATTCATCAGAAATCCATTCTATTTGAAGAATGTTTTTATTATAGTCTAAGGTTTTTTCCATACTCTAATTCGAAATCTTGTCTCACTTATTCCTTTAGCCCAATAATTTTTCCCCATTCATTCTCATCTAAATACCCATATAATTGAGATAAGTCTGGAATTTCATTCTCCATATATGAAATAGTCCCAGCACTTGAATCAATAATACAATTATCGATTTGATTAGTAGCTGATGAAAGCCCAAAGAAACAGGGTTTATAGCTCATAACATCTTCACCTTCATCTGCNTCAAAATATGAGTTTGCATCATAATCCTTTATGCCTAATAGAGCTTTAGAGTTATTTTCATAAGATGAAATTATAAGGGCTTTGGCTTTATTTTTNTTTAAGTGATCAATGGTGTTTTCTGTGATTTGATCTAGGTAGTTTTCTAAAATTCCATTTTTTATAACTTGTAATTGATTATTTGCATATATGAGCAGGTGATGATCTCCATTTTCATCATAACTGTCAGCAACATAAATATTAAATTCGCCTTGAATGTTATCTATGAAATCGCTTTGAGCATCCTTATCGCAGTAACCAAATCTCAGGCAATGAAATGTCTCTATTAAGAGTTTTTCCCCTTTTGTTCCTGGCTGAATAAACTCCTCATCAGAAGATTGAGGCATAACTTTAGGTTTTGGCATTTATTTCACTCCCACTCAATAGTTGACGGTGGTTTTGAGGATATATCTAAGGTGACTCTTGAGATACCTGAGACTTCATTGATGATTCGTGTTGATACATGATCCAAAAATTCATAAGGCAATTTGGCCGAGTTTGCAGTCATAAAATCGGTTGTGTCTACCGCTCTTAAAGCAATGACATATTCATATTTTCTTCCATCACCCATGACACCCACAGATTTGACAGGCAGAAAAACTGCAAATGCCTGACTTACTTTTTCATATATATTTTCTTTGTGTAATTCCTCAATAAAAATGTCGTCGGCCAACCTCAATAGATCAGCGTACTCTCTTTTAACTTCTCCTAAGATTCTCACCCCCAAACCAGGTCCTGGGAAAGGATGTCGATCAACCAGTTTTGAGGTCAGTCCAAGTTCTTTTCCAATTTTCCTTACCTCGTCTTTGAATAAATCCCTGAGCGGCTCAACCAGCTTTAATTTCATGTCCTCAGGGAGACCGCCAACGTTATGATGTGACTTAATTACATGCGCTTTTCCTGTTTTGGATCCTGCTGACTCAATGACATCTGGATAGATAGTTCCCTGAGCCAACCATTTCACATTTTCTAACTTTGATGCCTCGTTCTCAAAAACCTCTATGAACGTTCGACCNATTATTTTTCTTTTGTCCTCTGGATCATCAACNCCTTTNAGTNTNTCCAAGAAAATATCCTCAGCATTGACTCTGATGACATTGAGATCCATATGCTCTGAGAATGTCTCCATGACCTGATCACCTTCATTTAGGCGAAGAAGGCCATTGTCTACGAAAATACAGACCAATTGATCACCGATCGCTTTGTGCAAAAGGGCAGCTACGACTGAGGAATCAACACCNCCNGATAATCCGAGAAGAACCTGATCATGGCCAACCGCTTCTTGAACTTCTTTGATGTCTTTTTCAATAATATTTCCAGGATTCCAATCATTTCCACAACCACAAATATTGTGAACAAAGTTTTCAATGATTCTCTGTCCGCAACTTGTATGAGTGACCTCAGGGTGGAATTGGAGCCCATAAAATGAGTCATCTTCATTTGCCATTGCCGCTGAAGGTGAGTTTGCACTTNTACATATTGTTTGGAATCCCTCAGGNAAAGATTCAACTCTGTCTCCATGACTCATCCAAACCGATTGCTCACCATCAGTCTCAATGNCCTNCAAAAGACGGCTATTTGCTTCCATTTTTGCATTCGCATGNCCAAATTCTCTCTCATTTGATGGTGAAACTTTCCCTCCGAGCTGTTCTGTCATCACTTGCATCCCATAGCAAATGCCTAGTATGGGAAAACCCATCGAGTAAATTTCTTGAGATGGTCGTGGTGCATCATCAATGAATGCAGATTCGGGTCCGCCTGAGAGTATCAATCCAGATGGTTGAAATGACTCAATGGCTTTGAAATCAATGTCGCCTATATANATCTCACTATAAACACCTGCCTCTCGGACTCGTCTTGCAATCAGNTGNGTATATTGTGAACCAAAATCGAGTATNAGAATTTTGTCTTGCATTAAGAATTAATCGACAGAGTAATTGGGTGCTTCTTTGGTGATGCTGACATCGTGAACATGCCCTTCTCTTTTTCCAGAATCAGTGATTCTAACAAACTGCGTTTTTGTCTGGAGCTCCTCAATATCTTTGCAACCTGTATATCCCATTGACTGTCGCAATCCACCAACGAGCTGCTCAATGATCTTTGAAAGCTTCCCTTTATAAGGTACTCTTCCCTCGATGCCTTCTGGGACCAATTTTTCTGCCTCCTCAACATCGCTTTGGAAATATCGATCTTTGGAGCCGTGTTGTTGAGCCATTGCTCCCAATGAGCCCATGCCACGATATGATTTAAAGCTTCTTCCTTGATAAAGCTCGATCTCACCGGGTGATTCTTCTGTTCCAGCAAATAGACTCCCTAACATGATGCTGTCAGCACCTGCTGCAATTGCTTTTGCTATGTCTCCTGAATAACGTATGCCACCGTCTGCGATGATGCATGTATCTGTTCCCTTGAGATCCTTCGCAACATCAGCAATTGCTGTGACTTGAGGCATGCCAGCTCCTGCAACAACACGAGTGGTACAGATTGAACCGGGGCCTATTCCGACTTTAACTGCATCTGCTCCTGCTTCTGAAAGGGCTTTCGCAGCCTCTCCCGTCGCAATGTTTCCAGCAATGACCTCTAGATCAGAGTGCATTTTTTTTATTGATTTAACTTGATTGATCACCCCTTCGGTGTGCGCATGTGCGGTATCGACAACGATCAAATCAACACCAGCTGATTTCAGCGCCTCTACTCTCTCCTGAGAGCCATCACCAACACCAACAGCTGCTCCAACCAAAAGCGCTCCATTCCCATCTTTTGATGCAAGAGGAAAGTCTGTTGCTTTCTGAAAATCCTTGGCAGTGACCATTCCCTTTAGCTCGAAGGAATCATTAACCACCAGCACTTTCTCAATTCTATGCTCATGGAGCAATCCCAAGACCTCTTCCTCATCTGCATCCTCTTTGACAGTAACAAGCTTTTCTTTGGGAGTCATGACACTGCTTACCAAGCCATCAAGATTGGTTTCAAATCTTAGATCACGATTGGTGACAATACCCACTGTTATGCCATTATCCACTATAGGGACACCTGAGATATTATTGAATTTTGTTATATCCAATACCTCTCTGATGGTTATGTCAGGACCCACTGTGACTGGATCAGAAATAATCCCGCTTGCAAACTTTTTAACCCTATTCACTTGTGAAGCTTGGTCTTCAATGCTGAAATTCTTGTGAATAATTCCCATCCCGCCCTCTTGAGCAATAGCAATTGCGAGCTGATATTCGGTCACAGTATCCATTGCTGCAGACAACAATGGAATTTGAATAGAAAGATTTCTTGTCAGTTTTGTTGAGAGATTTGTTTCGCGTGGAAGGACATCCGAGTAGTTCGGTTTGAGAAGTACATCGTCGAATGTTAAGGCAGTTTTCTCTATCGTCATTGACATTTCCATTTATATGATGGATTTGTCAATGGAATTTTACACTCCTTGAGTTATTTGTAAACTGAAGCCTGTTCAATTTTGTATAATTTTTTTATGGATCCATTCGAAAACCAAGAACACATATACAGTATTTCTGAATTAAATGATGAGGTGGCCTCAACTTTGACAGAGGCTTTTGGTGTCATTTTGGTTGAAGGAGAAATATCAAACCTAATGCGGTCTGCAGCAGGTCATGTTTATTTCTCACTCAAAGATGAGTCAGCCAGTGTTCGTTGCGCCATGTTTAGGATGCAAAATCAGTCTCTTGATTTTGATTTAAGAGACGGCATGCAGATACTTGCAAGGGCAAAAGTGGGTCTCTATAAACAGAGAGGCGAATTTCAACTGATTGTAGAGTATGCAGAGGAAAGTGGTGAGGGTTTACTAAGACAAAGGTTTGAGCTTCTAAAACAAACACTACAGAAAGAGGGCTTATTTGATGAGCTTCATAAAAAACCTCTGCCAAAAATGCCTAAAACAATAGGACTGGTCACCTCACCGAAAGGTGCTGCAGTGCAAGACATAATAAAAACAATTAAGAGACGTTATCCAATTGTGAGAGTCATTGTCTACCCTACTCTCGTTCAAGGCAATGAGGCTACAAAGAAAATTGCTTCTGCAATCGATATTGCTAACGAGAGAGATGAATGCGATGTCATCATCATAGCCAGGGGTGGTGGCTCTCTTGAAGACCTTTGGTGCTTTAATAAAGAATTGGTTGCGCGTTCAATCTTTCATTCTAAGATTCCTATTATCTCAGGCATTGGTCATGAAACAGACTTCACCATAACGGATCTGGTTGCTGACCTAAGGGCCGCTACTCCTACAGCAGCAGCTGAAATTGCACTTCCTACGACAAGCGAGATCGTCGATCGCTTAAACCGCTATATATTTGATATCACTCAACTCANTGACTATAAAGTTAATCACTTTAGACATNAGCTAAAATCTGCATCTCTTCGAATGCAGGCAAGTCACCCACAGTCGAAACTACAATTCAATATGCAAAAGCTTGATCTCATCAATGAAAAAATGCAAAAACTGCCAATGATTCAAGTAAGAGATCTAAAAAATATCTTTAAAATCTCTTTTTCAAAACTTCTCGCATCCAATCCCAAAATCAATATTGAAGCTGAAAGACAAAATCTTGAAATGAAAAATATGGCACTATCAAATGCCATCATTGGTCTTATTGAAAGCAAAAGAAATCGTTTCTCAGTTATGACAGCTCAATTGGAAGGGGCATCACCACTTCAGTCATTGAGTAGGGGTTATGCACTTGTGACAAATGAAGATGGTCGAAACATAAAATCGGTTAAAAAGATAAAAACAGGAGCGTCTGTTAAGACAAAATTATCAGATGGGTCTTTTGTATCGAGGGTTGAAAAGATCGACTCAGATTGATGCTATTTCTTCTTCTTTCTTATGCGGATGATTCGCCTTCTTTTTTTCCACTGACGAGTGGTTAGTTTATTTCGCTTTCCTGCGAAGGGATTATCGCCGTCTTTAAAAATCAATTTAATCGGCGTCCCTTTAAATTGAAACGCCTTTCGAATCTGTGACTCTAAGAATCTCTTATAGTTGTCTCTTAACTTACTGGTTTGCGTTCCATAAATAATAAATGTAGGAGGCTGATGATTAACCTGTGTTGCGTACTTCAGCTTAATTCTTCTGCCTTGAACATAAGGCGGTGGTTTGGTTTCCGTGAGTTTTTCGATCAAAGNGGAAATCTTTGATGTTGGAACATCTTGNATCGAACTTTTTGCAGACTCAATTGCTGTATCAATAGTTTTCTCAAGCTGNATGGACTTTAATGCTGAAATCTCAACCGTCTCGATAAAACTNGCAAATTTTAGCCTGCGCTTGATTTGTCTATCTAAATATTCTTTTTGTTCATCATCCAAAAGATCATACTTGTTCANAGCAATGCAAAACGCTCTTCCAGAATTAATAACCAGTCCAATCANTGAAAGATCTTGATCTGTTATACCCTCTAAAGCATCAATGATGACAATGACTGAATCGGATANATCTATGGCCTGGAGTGCTTTAACAACACTGAATTTTTCAATGGTTTCATTAACTTTTTTCTTNCTCCTAATNCCTGCTGTATCAATCAGAACAAGCGGTATATCTCGATAATTAAAATCAATGAATATGCTGTCCCTTGTTGTCCCAGGTCTATTCTGAGTGAGCACTCGTTCTTCTTTAATGAAAGAATTAATAAAAGTTGATTTACCAACATTTGGCCTTCCAACCAAGGCTATTGACATCTCGTTTTCATCTAATTCACGAGCAGTTGAATCAATATCGGGTTGATCGATTTTTTGTTCAATCAAGCCAATCAAATCAGCACAGTTATCACCCCTTTTTGCCGAGATAGAAACCATTTCTTTGAAACCCAAGCTATGAAAATCAGCCTCTAAGCCTTCACTNGACATGCCTTCAACTTTGTTCACAACTAAAATTGTTTCTTTGTCTTTTTTTCTCAGATCAAGTGCTACCTCGCGATCGCTGTTAGNAAGTCCCTCACGGCCATCAACCACAAAACAGACTAAATCTGCTTCCTCAATCGCGGTCTCAGTTTGCTCTTGAATGGTCTGAGACAAATCACCATGATCAAAGTCTAGCCCACCAGTATCGATGACTATGAGATCATTTTTTTCAGATTGAATATGACCATATATTCGATCTCGAGTCAGTCCCTCAATATCAGCAACNAGTGCAGCAGAGGTTCCTGTCAGCTGATTGAATAGAGTGGATTTCCCGACATTCGGTCTTCCGACTATGGCAACAATTGGTAACATGATATGGCCCTCATCTTATCGTGAAGATTGATCAGGGGCTTTTACGGAAAAAAGATTGCCGCCATCCGTTTGTACATATATTGAGTCACCTATTGCCAGTGGTGACGATGTGATTTTATCAGATCCAATACTGGTTCTTTGAAGAATTTCACCATCTTCTTTGCTCAACCAATGAAGATAACCTTCAAGATCACCGATGACAATGGCATCACCAATAATTGTAGGTGCACTTGGATAACGATGAAGCAGTGTTTCTTTTTGCCATACTTCTCGACCAGTAAACCTTGAAAATGCTCTGACCGTCCCATCCGCTTCAGATGCATATACAACATCATCATCGACATCCATTCCAGAGTATAGCGAAGCCTCGGTTAGCCAAATGATATTGCCACTTTCAATTGCCAATGCTGCCAACGCACCTTGATAACTTCCGGCATAGACTTCATTCCCAAAAATAACGAGTGGCGCATCGATGTCGCTCACTTTTTCAATTTCTGTTCTACCTCCGGGTGGAGTCAACATGGTTTCCCAGAGAAGGCTGCCATCAGTTAAGTCATAAGCCGTAATCTTTCCATCATCAAAGCCACATATNACTGCATTTGATATCACAACCGGTGCNGATGTTCCTCTCAAACTGAGCCTTGGCACATCATGAGAAGAAGTCCATTGAACACTGCCATCATTTANTGAATAAGAAGCAAGATTTCCATCCACTGAACGGACAAATATTGAATCATCTTTGATGGCAACGGGTGCCAGTATTTCACTCGATACCTCACTAGTCCAAATCACTTCNCCTGTCATTGAATCAATACTGATAAGNTCACCATCATTGGTTCCAAGGACCAAGATTCCATTGCGATAAGTTGGACCAGCTGTGAATGCCATTTCAAAACTCTCTCTCCATAGTTTTTTACCNGTTTTCATATNGATGGCCATTANATTTCCATCAAAGCTGGCAGCATAAATTGTTTCTCCGTCTGTATCAGGCCTCAACATCAGGTCCAAGCCTTCATGGCCCTTACCAATCGATGTTTTCCATCCTCTGTCTACATCCAACATAGGAGTAAAATCAACCAACTCTGCTGGCTGATCAAATGCCTCTTCTTCATCTCCTCCAAAAAATGAGCATCCTTGAATAAATAGAAATAGACCAAGTGCTGTAACAAGCCTCATAGAAAAAAAGGATGTCTGAATTCTATCTTTCATATTCATTATGATTGGTTGTCTTGATCCTCATTGACTTGATTAATCTGCTCGGACTTCATTTTTGTAAAATCATATGCAAATGATCCAGGAGTAAGTGTTTCGAGTGCGATTTCATATGCAATCTTGGCATTTGCTTGATCACCAATTCCCATATATGCATCGCCTTTAATGATTTCAAATTGTGCCCTAAATGCTTCTGGTACCTCTTCTCCAAGCATATCGAGCGCAGCTTGAAACTCACCTTTTTCTATATATATTCTTGCAATTCTTTGCCTTGCAACCATAGAAAAATTCTCATCATCTGACTGTTCTAATACAAATTCGAGTTGTATGATCGCATTGTCATAATCAAGGTCATCCATATAAAGCTTTGCCATCGATAAATGACTTTGTATCTGATAGGCCGATCCTGAAAAATCATTGTCCATCTGCTGAAGAATGGTTTGAGCTTGAGACAACCTTTGCTGCCTGACAGCAAACTCCATCTCGCCGTAGAGTCTTGAAGCATTCTCAGCCTGTTTTAAATTGCCTTCTTGATAGTACTCCAGTCCAAATACACCAGAAATTGCGATACCGAATGATGCAATAATGAACAAGCCATTATCTTTGAGCCATTTCTTAACGATCTCTGCTTGTTGTTGATCTGTTAAATTATCATTCATAACTTTATTCTCTATATATTAGGCGCCGATTTTATCAGCGATGCTTTCTAGAAGCTTATCCTGCGAGATGGTTTCTTGGTCACCACCTTCTTTCATTAACTTTATACCAATCGTATCATTCTCGATCTCTTCATCACCTAGGATGAGAGCGATATCAGATTCTGCACGATCAGCCCGCTTAAACTGTTGCTTGAAGCTTCCACCATCTTGATTCAGCTCAAGAACACAATCCTCAAATTGATCTCTAATCATCTCTGCCAACTCTGAGGACTTTGCTTCTGCCTGGTCGCCAACAGCAACGAGATAAATTTTTGGGTGCCCATTCTGATCTTTTTTACCTGATAGTTCAACCAGTTCAACCAGTCTTTCAAAACCAATTGCACATCCGATTGCAAAAACATCCTTGCCACCAAGTTGTTTGACCAAATCATCATACCGGCCTCCTCCACAAACCGTGGCTTGAGCGCCAAGTTTGTCCGTCGTCCATTCAAATACTGTTTTCGTGTAATAATCCAATCCTCTGACCAGTCGGGGGTTGAGAACATATTGAATGCGATGGCCATCTAGATACTCGAGTAAACCATTGAAGTGATCTTCTGATTCTTGATCCAAGTGATCATTCATTTTAGGTGCTGAATGAATGACATCAGCCATCTCTGGATTCTTGCTATCCAAAATCCGCATTGGATTTTTTTCCAATCGTAAGATCGAGTCCTCATCAAGCGAGTCTGTATGATCGTTAAAATATTCAACAAGGATGGCACGATATCCTTTTCTTGACTCTGCTGTTCCTAATGAATTCAGTTCTAATTGAATGTCTTCGACTCCCAGTTTTCGCCATATCCTAGAAGTCAGAAGGATGAGTTCAGCATCGATGCCTGGTCCTTCATATCCGAATGCTTCCATATTGACCTGATGGAATTGACGATAACGCCCTTTCTGAGGTCTCTCATAACGGTACATGGGGCCCATAGACCAGAATTTTTGCGTTTGATTGTGAAAAAGACCATGCTCTATGCCTGCCCTGACAACTCCAGCTGTAGCCTCCGGCCTGAGAGAAAGTGATTGTTCTTTGCGATCAAGAAACGAATACATCTCCTTTGAAACGACATCTGTTTGCTCCCCTATTGTTCTTTGAAAAAGTTCCGTTCTCTCAAGAAGCGGCGTCCTTATCTCCTGAAAAGCATAATTCGATAAAATTTTCTTGATGGTTGATTCGACTGACTGCCAAAGCTTTAACTCTGCCGGAAGCAGTGTTGGCATTCCCCTAATTGATTTGATTTTCTCAGTCAAAATTGATTAGTTATGGGACATATACATACCGACCAAAGTCAGCAGAAAAAGTCCTGCGCAGACTAACGCTATCACTCTAAGTGCAACCAAATGCTCTGTTTTTCCTTCATTTGACATATGTTTTCTCCGTTTAACGTATTAATGTAATGTTTTTTTTAATTTTTGTCTCAGTGTTTTCTTGGCGAGATTCATCACTTGACCTGATAATTGTCCACAGGCAGCTTGAATGTCATCGCCTCTAGTTTTTCTAGTGGTTGTCATTATCCCAGATTCCAAAAGGATATTCCTAAAATCATTGATCTGTTTCTGATCAGTTGGTTTAAATTTAACGCCTGGAAAGGGGTTGAATGGAATCAAGTTAACCTTCGCAGGTTGACCTTTTAAAAGTTTTGAGAGTTGCTTTGCATCATTCAGTGAGTCATTCACATCCTTCAGCATCGTGTATTCAAATGTAACAGATCTGAGATTTTGAACATTTGCATAGTGCCAACAAGCATCCAATAATTCGCTGATTGGGTGCTTACGATTAATGGGAACAAGTTCATCTCTTAACTTGTCATTAGCAGCATGCAAAGACACAGCGAGCGATACCCCGACTTCCTCAGAGAGTTTATATAGTTGCGGTACCAACCCCGATGTACTGACAGTAATCTTGCGTCTAGAAATATTAAACCCATGTGGATCGTTAAGTATTTTGATTACCTTAATCACCTCAGGGTAGTTTGCAAGTGGTTCACCCATACCCATAAAAACGATATTGGTCAGCCTGCCTTCATCGAGTTCTCCTCTTGCCAATAATACTTGGCCAATTATCTCGCTTGAACTCAGATTTCTATTAAAGCCCTGATGACCTGTGGCACAAAATGGGCAGTCGATTAGACATCCAACCTGACTAGAGATACAAAGTGTCCCTCTTTTATCCTCAGGTATAAAAACTGTTTCGATGATTTGATTGTCTTTCTTTCCAATTAACCACTTTTGTGTACCATCTTCTGAAAGTTCATTCTGCATTGCGGCATCAAAATCCAAGCTGCAGCTTTGATTAAGATGACTCCTCAGCTCTAAATTGAAATTGGTCATGAGATCAAAGTCAAAAATATGCTTTGCGTAAATCCATTGCATCAATTGCTTTGCCCTGTAGTCCTTCTCATCAATTTCATTAAAGAAACTGACAAGATCCTCTAGAGGCATGCCTAGGATATTTTGACGTTTGGTTGTCAATTTATATTGGGCTAACCAAAGAAATATTCGATCTCGACAGCTGCCGTGTCTGGCCCATCTGAACCATGAACTGCATTCCTTTCTATGCTTTCAGCAAAATCTTTTCGAATGGTTCCTTCTTCTGCATCTTCTGGATTTGTTGCACCCATTAGCTTGCGGTTAAGGTTGATTGCATCTTCACCTTCAAGTACTTGCACCATAACCGGTCCAGAAGTCATATAATCAACCAAGTCGTTAAAAAAAGGTCTTTCTTTATGAACGGCATAAAATCCTTCTGCTTGTTCTCGGCTCAGATGCAACATTTTTGCTTCGACGATTTTTAGGCCTGCTTTCTCAAAACGAGAATAAATCTTGCCAATGATATTCTTTTCAACGCCATCTGGTTTGATAATCGATAATGTTCTTTCCATTGCCTTATCCTTTATTGATTAGATATTGAAACTTTCACCGCAACCACACTCACCAGCGGCATTTGGATTCTTAAACTTAAATACTTGATTGAAGCCTTCTTCAATGAAGTCAATTTCAGTTCCATTAATCAACTCCACGCTTTCAGGATCTACCACAACAGATACATCAGAAAAAGTCATAACCTGATCATCACTGGAAATATCCGATGCATAATCCAATACATAGGAATATCCATTGCAGCCAGTGGGTTTAATACTGATCCTAAGACCCTTGGCATCAGGATTATTTGAAAGATTTGCTCGAAATCTTTTGATTGCATTATCTGTAATTGAAAGTTCCATAAATTAAGCCCTCTTGAGATGCTTTATACATCCTTTTAAAGCATCTTCCAACAAAAAAAGACGGTCTTGCTTTGTTTTTGGGAGATTAATAATCTCAGCATATTCATTGATGTTTTGTGTTTCGAGCTCTTGAACAGATTTATTTTGCAAATCACTTATGATCATTGATGTGATCGAAATCAAATGCGGACAACCATGAACTTGATAATATACTTCAGATTTTCCCTCTTCATCCAAGCGTGAGAAGAGCTTCAACCACATTCCATTTGAACTTGATACTTCCTCAACAATAAATCCATCTTCCATACTGGAATCTTGCATGACATGAATGGTATCAAAGAAAGCCTCTTTTTGGTTCATCAATTTCCTCCCTTTAGGTTTCTAAGATGTGATACTGCTTTTATAAGCTCAGATGCTGCTGATTCCGCTTCATTTAATGTTGTATTTCTTCCAAAGCTGATACGAATGGTTCCATTGATTTCATGATCAAGTAGTCCCATGCTTTTTAAAACATGCGACGGCTCATCATGATCTGAAGAACATGCCGAACCCCTCGAGATTGCAAAATCTTCCATTGCATAAATCAAACTTTCTGAATATAAATCAGGAAAACAAATGCTGATGATACCTGGATAAGAATACTTATCTGCACCATTGAGTTTCCACCCGTCAATGTTCGAGATCGTTTTTAAAAAAACATCCCTGCATTGCTTAATGTGTTTATGGTCATCATCCATTCTCTCTTTTGAAAGATCATATGCTTTAGCCATTCCAGCAATTTGATGCGTAGGCAAAGTGCCAGAGCGCATTCCTCTCTCCTGACCTCCTCCAAGGATAATTGACTTTATTCGACCAACTGTATCTTTATTGATATAGAGCGCGCCCACGCCCTTTGGTCCATAGACTTTATGAGCTGACATTGACATGAGATCAATACACATGCCTTTAACATCGATGGGTATCTTTCCTATGCTTTGAGCTGCATCAACATGAAAAATAATTTCATTNTTTCTGCAATATTTTCCAATCTCCTCAATATCATTNATCANGCCAGTCTCATTATTAACATGCATGCAACTTACATAAATGACGTCNTNCTNCATCTGATTGNCAAATGTTTCAAAGTCAATTCGACCGTGCTCATTNGGCTGAATAAAGCACACANTTGATCCAAGNTCCTTGATCGAGTGCATACTCTCTATGACGGATTTATGNTCCANATGAGAACTCANGAATCTCATGGATNGACCCTTGTATTGAAATTGATGGAAGCCCACAATTGCCATATTATTTGACTCGGTTGCACCTGATGTCCATAGAATTTCATCTGGATTTGCATTGATTAAACTGGCTACCGATTCTCTTGATTCTTCTACAATCTTATTGGCGGACAATCCAAACTGATGATCCAAAGATGAGGGGTTACCATATGATGCTTCGCTCATAACAGCATGCATCTTCTCAATGACCTCTGATGCCATTGGCGTTGTCGAAGCAAAATCAAGATAGGTTTTCATGTTTATTATTTTACCCTTCGTTTTTGATACGAAGTAAGAATACCTCTCATGATATTGACCTCATTGTCATCGAGCTGAGCACGGTTAAATAATGCCTTTAATCGTCTCATCAATTGTTTGGGATTTTTTGGATTGAGAAAACCTGTCTCCAAAAGCACTTTTTCCAAATGCTCATAAAATAATTCCATTTCNTTNCCAGATGCNANATCTCTTGTTGGNTGATCTTCCTCAATGCCAAAGAAAGCAAGATTTATTTGATAAGCAATGACCTGAACTGCCATGGCTAAATTCAAAGAGGAGTACATTTCACCAGTTGGAATGTAAACAAGGCGGTTACAACGATCAATATCATCATTTGAAAGTCCTGAGGTTTCAGGGCCAAAAATAATTGATACTTTTTGCTTCAAACTCGTTTTAAATATGCTATCTGCACTTTCATGAATTGAATCAATGGGAACACTGATCCTTCTTTGTCTTGCTGTGGTACCTATAACAAGACTTGAATCCGCTATTGCCTCATCAAGGGTTTCAGATACTTTTGCACTGAGCAAGATATCAAGCGCTCCTGCTGATCTTGCTCTGGATTCAGGATGAGGGTGCTTGTCAGGATTCACAAGAGAAAGATTCCTAAAGCCCATAGTCCCAATGGCTCTTGCAGCCGCTCCCACATTACCAGGATGAGAAGGGTCTACCAAAATAAATTCTATATTATCGTGACTCATAAATATGAAATTGACTCATATATCCAAAAGTTCTGATATTCTACACACATTTCAGATCACATATTTATCAAAGATGGAGATAAATTAAATGCAGGCTTTCTTAAATACAGCCATTCAAGCCGCCAGAAAAGCGGGTGATATAGCGCAGATCAATTTTGATCGAATTGGCTCAAGTGATGTCAGAACAAAGGCATACAATGAGTTTGTCACTCATGTTGATGAACAAGCCGAGAAAGCCATTATTGATCTTATTCGATCCAGATATCCTGATCATTCAATTCTAGGAGAGGAACATGGAATGCAGGACAATGATTCTGAATTTCTATGGATTATTGATCCCATTGATGGGACCACAAACTATATTCATGGTTTTCCAGTTTACTGTGTCTCCATTGCTCTAAAGATCAAAGATAGGCTTGAAGTTGCCGTCATTTATGATCCATCCAGACAAGAGCTTTTTACTGCCATCAGAGGAATGGGCAGCCAACTGGATGGCAGAAAGATTCGGGTCAGCAAACATGCAACACTTCAGGGCTCATTATTGGGCACTGGATTTCCATTCAGAGATCAAAAAGATTGGCTTGAACTTTACTTAGATATTTTTACTGACTTCACAAAAATTGTGGGAGCAATCAGGAGGCCCGGTTCAGCAGCATTGGATCTTGCATATGTAGCAAGCGGCAGATATGACGGTTTTTGGGAATTTGGTCTAAAATCGTGGGATGTTGCAGCAGGAGTGCTCTTGATTCAAGAAGCTGGAGGCATTGTTCAAAATATCATTCCTGATACAGATCCAGTAGAAAGCGGAAGTCTTTTTTGTGGCAATCCTAAGATTTTTGAAGGCATGCAAGAGATCATTCACCCATATGACAAAAGGTTGAAAGCCTTTGCCTAAGGCATCCCGTCATCCACCTCTTCTCGTTTAACAGGAATTAGATCAGTGGTTGATATATCCAGATAAAAAATAGATGTCGATGCAACGAAGATTGAAGAGTAAGTTCCAATCAAAACACCCACAATCAGAGCAATTGAAAAGCCCTCCAAAGACGAACCACCGAAAACATAAAGCGATAAGAGCACAAGTAACGTTGTTGAGCTTGTAATAATGGTTCTTTTGATGGTTTGAGTAATTGCTGAATTAAGAATATCCAAAGTCTGCGCTGTTCTCATTGATCTAAAATTTTCCCTGATGCGATCAAAAATGACAATGGTGTCATTGAGGGAATAACCCACGACCGCTAGTATTGCTGCAAGTACAGATAAATCAAAGGTCAATTGGAAAAAAGAAAAAATACCGAGTGTGATCATCACATCATGAATCAAAGCCAACACGGCACCAATTGAGAATTTCCACTGAAAACGAAAGACGATATAGATCATGATCATGATTAATGCAAATATCATTGCCAAACCACCCTGCTCTGTAAGCTCTTCTCCAACTTGTGCACTAATGTACTCCGAGCTTTTCAGTGTTACGTAATTTTCAGAAGCCTGAAGCATGCCTATTACATCCTCGCCTATTTTCTTATTGTCGACGCCATNTCTAGGTGGAATTCGAACCATGAGGTCCTGAGAAGAACCTGAGTTTTGTACAATGGCATCATCGTATCCACCTGAAGCTAGGTTACTTCGAACGTTTTCAATATTTGGTGCGGTTTCAAAACTGATTTCAATCTGAATACCCCCTGTAAAATCAATTCCTAAATTCAGCCCTTTTGTCATCAGTGAAAACGCTGATACCACAATCAGTATGATTGACATGATCGTGGTTGATTTCCGAGCAGATAAAAAATTTATGGCCTTCATCACGTGACTATATCCTCAGTTTTTCTATTGTTTTTCCGCCGTAAACTAAATTCACGAGTGCTCTAGAGGCAATGATTGCAGTAAAAAGAGAAGTCAGGATGCCAATCGAAAGTGTTATAGCAAAGCCTTTAATTGGACCGGTACCGAATGTGAAAAGAACAAGTGAGGCAATTAATGTCGTGACATTGGCATCTGTAATTGTTGCAAATGCTTTTTGGTATCCAGCACTGATACTGGCTTGTGGAGAATTACCATTATTGATCTCTTCTCTTATTCTTTCGAAAATTAAGACATTTGCATCCACTGCCATACCGACTGTTAGAACAATACCTGCTATACCTGGAAGTGTAAGAGATGCTTGAAGCATAGATAAAATAGCAACGATAAAAGTCAGATTAACCAATAGGCCAATATTGGCAATCAGTCCAAATCCTTTGTACCACATGATCATGAAAACAATCACAGCGATCAGCCCATAAAGAATTGCTGCAAAACCTTTGTCAATATTGTCCTGACCCAAGCTTGGGCCAACTGTTTTTTCTTCAATTTTAAATATTGGTGCTGCCAAAGCCCCTGCTCTTAGAAGAATTGCCAAATCCTTTGCTTCAAAAACCGTCAAACCCGTGATTTCAAATTGGCTACTGAAAATACCTCTGATTGTGGCGATGTTGATTACCTCTTTATCCAGGACAGTTCTGTTTACGAAAGCACCGTCCTGCTCTGAGGTTTCTTGTCTTTGCTGGACAAAGAGAACAGCCATAGGTTTATTAAGATTCTTCTTGGTGGTTTCAAGCATTGATTTTGAACCTTTGCTATCAAGCCTGATTGAAACCGCTGGTCTGCCTTGAGAAAAGGATTGTGATGCGTCTATGAGTTGGTTGCCTGTAACGATTGCTTTTTTCTTGAGNAAGACAGGGGTTCCTGCTCGATCATTAAAGAGTTCACAACCAATCGGGGCTCTGCCCTTTTCCTCAGCCTCGAAAGCATTTTCATTTTCGCACACCAATCTAAACTCTAAAGTTGCAGTAGCGCCTAGAATTCTTTCTGCCTGTGTTGGATCTTGAACGCCTGGAAGCTGCACAACAATTCGATCGAGTCCTTGCCTTTGAATGATAGGTTCAGCTACGCCCAATTCATTGACCCGATTTCTCATGGTCAATATATTTTGTTGAATTGCAAAATCTCTTCTTTGTTTCAGTTGNTCATCTGTCATCGTAACCAAAACCGCAGTTTGAGACTGAGTAGAGACATTNTCAAAAGCCAATAAATTATCAAGCTCTCTGACGATTCGTCTTGTGGCATTGAAATCATCTGGATTAACCAATTCGATTCTAATCGAATTCTCTTCTTTTCTAATCGTGCGTCTGATTCTTTGGTCAATGAGCTCTTTGTTGATATCCGTCACATATTGATCCAGCCTTTGTTGAACTGCTGCATCNAGNTCAACTTGAAACTGGAAATAAACACCACCTCTGAGGTCAAGTCCTAAGCTCATTGGCTTCATATCNAATGCATCGATGAAGGATGGGACATTAGGTGCAAATGTAAGTGCTACAGTTGAAAATCTTCCAAGAAATGCTCTGACCTTATCACTGGCTTGGATTTGATCTTCTACATTATTAAAGCGAATCAATACATCCCCATCTTTGTCTTCAATCTTGCTGAATGAAACACTGTCTTCACTCAGAAATTTTTCGATCTCTTCAATCTCTTGCTCAGAGAATGTTAAACCATTCTCTTTTGCAATCATCAATGCCGGATCTTCACCATAGAAATTTGGCAATGCAAAACCTATCCCTGCTATCACGCAGATCAAGACGAGTAGATTTTTCCAAGTGGGATATTGATTCATGGCAATAATTAACCTTTCCTGATCGTCCCCTTTGGAAGCAGAGATGAGATGGTTTGCCTTTGAATTTTAATTGTGACATTTTCTGAAATCTCGAGGTTTACATAATTTTCGTTCATCTCTTGGATCTTTCCTAAAATACCGCCAGCAGTCACCACTTCATTTCCAACCTCAAGTGCATTGATCATTTCTTGATGTTCTTTTTGCTTCTTTGTCTGTGGCCTGATGAGGACAAAATAAAAGACAATAAAAATAACTATCAATGGAAGAAAACTCAAAAATGGATCCCCTCCGCCAGCATTCTGTGCCCAAGCATTCTGTATCAAAATATTTACCTTTTGGTTAGTTCAAAAAAATACTGGTGCAATTATGACATATTCCAATTATTGCTGATAACTTTGTATGAAGTTTTTGGCAAATTCTTCAAAAGAATCAGACTGGATTGACTTTCTTATCTCGGCCATCAATTTAATATAGAAGCTGAGATTGTGGATTGTTGCCAATCGCGCTCCCAAGATTTCATTGCAATTGAATAAGTGACGCAAATAGGATCGGGAGAAGTTATTACATGTATAACATTCACATTTTTCATCTAAAGGTTCTAAATCATTGATATACTTAGCGTTCTTTATCTTAACTACTCCAGAATGAGTATAAATTTGTCCATTTCTTGCATGTCGAGTTGGAATCACACAGTCAAACATATCAACGCCAACTGAAACGGCTTTTATGATATCAACTGGTGTCCCAAGACCCATNAGATATCTCGGAATATTTTCTGANATTTCAGGCATCAATGATTCTAAGACCATCATTCTTTCATCTATGGGTTCCCCAACAGATAGTCCGCCAATTGCGAGTCCATCAAAATCAATTGACGATAAAACTTCTAAATTTNGTAGACGAAGGTCTGGATACATACCACCCTGAATAATNCCAAAACAAGCGCTGTCATCATCCCCTTTCTGCTGCAAAAAAGATTCATAACTTCTCAAGGCCCACTTCTCAGATCTTTTCATTGAAAGCTCTGCCTCTTCTTTCGTGGCAGGATAATGAGTGCATTCATCCAGAACCATTTGGATATCACTTCCAATGACTTTCTGCATCTGCATAGCGATCTCTGGTGTTAAGCGAATCATGTCACCATTGACTGGTGAGTCAAACTCGACATACTCATCATTGATCTTTCTCTTTTTTGATAAGCTCCAAATCTGATAACCACCTGAGTCAGTCAGAATTGGCTTTGGCCATGCCATCATTTGATGTAATCCCCCATGTGAGGAAAGGATATCTTTTCCTGGTCTAATCATCAGGTGATAAGTATTCGCGAGAATGATTTCTGCACCAATGTCTATAAGCTCATCTGGAGTCATTGTTTTCACAGATCCATACGTTCCTACGGGCATGAATACAGGTGTTTGAATCAGCCCTTTCCTGAACTGTAGTTCGCCTATCCTAGCGCTCTTATCTGATTTGATTAATTTAAATTTCATAGAAATCAACCTCTGTCTATAAACATGGAATCGCCATAACTATAAAAACGATAGCCATTATCAACGGCATGTTGGTAGGATTTCAAGATTGTTTCTCTACCAGCAAAGGCTGAAACCAACATAATCAATGATGATTCTGGCAAATGGAAATTGGTAATCATTGCATCAACCAGCTCAAAATTAAAACCAGGAGTAATAAAAATATCAGTCTTATCATTGATTGGTTCAATGCCATTTTTTTGCATGAGTGATTCCAGAGCTCTTACAACAGTTGAACCAACTGCTATGATTCTTCCATCATTGGCTTTGGCTACTTTGATCTGTTCGCATAACTTTTGATCAACTTCAAAGTATTCCTCATGTAGTTTTTTTGACTCTATTTGCTCATATCTGAGAGGAGCAAATGTTCCCGCTCCAACATGCAATGTAAGTTCGCCAATTGAGATTCCTTTTTCTTTTATCTCATCGAGAATATCATTTGTAAAATGAAGTCCCGCNGTGGGTGCTGCAACAGCTCCCTCTTTTTTAGCAAATACTGTTTGATATCTATTGCGATCTTCTTCATTTGGGNCTCTTTTGATATAGGGAGGAAGAGGTGTGANTCCATNTGAATATAAGATATCCATCACTGGANAGTTACTCNTGATGGTAAAAAATTGTTGCTCTCTTTTTTTANTTTTNAGNACGATGTNNTNATTGATTATGATCTCCGTTCCAATGTTTACCTTTCCACTGAATTTCAATTGTGCTAAGAAACTCATTTCACTCAGAAGTCTTTCAAAAAATATTTCTACTTTTCCTCCAGACACTTTGCTTCCAAATAATCTAGCAGGCAAAACTTTTGTATTATTTAAAATCAGTAAATCGTGCTTCTTGAGTAGTTGAGAGATATCAGAGAAATTCTGATCATCAATCACATTGCCTTTAAGATGCAATAATTTACTCGATGACCTATCTTTAAGGGGTGTTTGAGCAATTGATTCGATTGGGATATCTATATTGAAATCACTTGGTTGCATTGGTGTATTGTACTCGATTAGCTCATTCATAAAATGATTGAATAATCGATTAGTTTTATAGACTGAATACATAACAAAAGGTATTCTTCCTTATTATTTAGCCGGGATGGCGGAATTGGTAGACGCGCCGGATTCAAAATCCGGTGGGGTTATACCCGTGAGAGTTCGAGTCTCTCTCCCGGCAGGCAAAATTATTATGAAATACTGCAATCAATGTGGCAATGATTTGGAATTTAAGATTCCATCTGGTGATAACAGAAACAGATATGTCTGTAATGTTTGCGATTATATCCATTACGAAAATCCAAAGATAGTTGTTGGAACGGTTCCTATGCTTGGGGACAGTGTAATGCTGTGCTTAAGAGGCATCGAGCCTAGGATGAATTTCTGGACACTTCCTGCTGGGTTTTTAGAGAATGGAGAGAGCATGGCTGAAGGAGCAAAGAGAGAATGTGAGGAAGAAGCGCTCATCACACCCAATGTTCAGTCGATGATTGCTGTCGTCGATGTTGTTCACGCAGAACAAGTGCATGTTTTTTATAGAGCAACCATTGATGATGACAGTTTTGGGGCAGGAGAAGAATCACTGGATGTCAAATTATATGGACTTGATGAAATACCATGGGATCTAATAGCTTTTGAAACTGTTAAAATAGCTTTAAATGCACAAATTGAAAAAGATCCACATGATGAAAGTCCAATTTATCAAACAATTCAATAATGAAGGCAATATGAAATGACATTCATAGTGGGTGAAAGTTGTATTAAATGTAAGCTGGGTGATTGTGTCGAGGTATGCCCTGTAGACTGTTTCCATGAGGGGCCCAATATGCTTGTGATCAATCCTGATGAATGCATTGACTGTGCCCTATGTGAGCCTGAATGTCCCGTTGATGCAATATTTGCCGATGACGAAATCCCAGAAGGACAGGAAGCTTTTGAAGAACTTAATCGTGAATTGAGTGAAACTTGGCCGGTGATTTCCCATCCCCCTGAACCACCACCTGATGCTGATGAGTGGAGGGAGGTTAAAGATAAGATTCAATACTTAGAGAAGTAACTAACCTTCTTCAGTCAATCGAAAAAGTAAAGACTCGGGTGGCAGATAACCCACAATAACTTTTCCTTTATCAGTCACAATAGTTGGCGTTCCAGAAATATTAAAAACTGATCCAAGGTTGTAATGCTTTTCTACTGGACTATCAAGGCAAAAAACAGAGCCTATCTTCTTTCCTTGCTTTGCAAGGTTTAGCGAATCTTGTCTATTTTTGCTGCACCAAACAGCTTGCGCTTTCTCCCAGCTCTCTGTGTCAGGCCCCGTTCTTGGAAAAGAAAGATACCTTACTCTAATACCTAAATCTAAGTATTCCCCGATTTGCTGATGAAATTTTCTNCAATATCCNCAATCAATNTCTGTAAAAATTGTGATGGTATGTTTGGTTTTCTCTGGCTCNTAAATGATCATTGTCTNTTCATCTAAGCTCTGCATNACATCAAGCCTTCCCAGTACTCTTTTTTCTTCTGTTANATTGACGCTGTTTTGAAGATCATATATTTCACCACGAATTAAGAATTTCCCATCTTTTGAGACATAAATCACTTCTGATCCAATGTTCACTGTATAGAGACCATCAACCACCGAATAATCCAGAGTGTAATCAGTTGCACCAGGAAATAATTCTAGAAGAGCTTGTAAAACCATATCAATCTCTTTTAAGGAATCTTCATGATCATTTGATAAAACTGAACTTGAAAAAAGTAAGATTGAGAGTGTTAAAACTGGGATGATTTGCATGTGACTATTTTATCCTCTCGGGTGATGTTTTTCATGCAGATCTTTCAAACGATGT
Source organism: Gammaproteobacteria bacterium (assembly GCA_002718375.1). The sequence goes on along the minus strand of PBEI01000014.1, from coordinate 11,039 downwards.
TTTGCAATGTGAGTATATATCTGTGTTGTCGAAAGATCGCTATGACCAAGCAACATTTGCACAACTCTTAAATCGGCACCGTGATTGATGAGATGCGTCGCAAAAGCATGTCTCAGACTATGAGGAGATAACTCAGCATTTATACCTACTTTAAGTGCATACTTTTTGATGATTTGCCAAAATGCTTGCCTACTGATGGATGTTGAGGTTCGGGTTGGAAATAAACAATCTGATTGTCTGTCACCCAATATTTCATTTATGGGGCCATTCAAATAGTTTTTCATCCATCTCTTAGCTGTATTGCCCATTGGGACCAAGCGCTCTTTATCCCCTTTGCCCATTACTCTAAGATATCCCTGATTTAAGTTTACCTGCTTGACTTCAAGTTTCACCAATTCAGAAACCCTTAAACCTGTGGCATATAGAAGCTCAAGCATTGTTCTGTCTCTAAAGCCCAGCGGTTTCTTTGTATTTGGAGCCTTGATCAATTGCAAAACCTCATTTTCAGTCAGTAAAATTGGTAGAGATCTACCAATCTTAGGCATAGAGATTTTCTCAGTTGGATTGGTCNAAATAATTTCCTGCTGCATGAGATGGGTATAAAAACGCCTCAAGGATGAAAGCATTCTGGCTGATGAGCGGNCGCTAGACCCTTGCTCAGCTTTATAGGCTATGAATTCAAGTAAATCAGGCCTTGATATGTTCTCCAAACTCAATTCGCGATTCCTTGCCCACTTATCGAGTAATTTCAAATCAGAACGATATGCATCCAAGGTGGATTTAGAAAGGCCTTGCTCAAGCCAAAGTGAGTCTAGAAAAGAATCAATCATTTTAGATTCTGTATTTTTCTGATCGCCAGATGTTTTCATAAACTTTAATTGTGTATGATATCGATAGAAGTATACAGCGATTTTAAATCTCAAATGAAAACCATAACAATGTATCTCTTTGGCTCCTGGGCATGGTTTATTTTTTCCGTGATCCTTATTGTCATGTTGGTTTGCTATCCTTTTACCAGATCAATTCAATCAACAAGGAAACTGGTTAAAAACTGTGCAGAGTGGATCATTCGNCTGACTCGGTTAGAACTCCTAGTTGAGGGAGAGGAGCATCTGATAGACGGATCATCTATCTTGGTAGCCAATCATGCAAGTTATACCGATCCAATGATTCTTGCAGCCGCTTTGCCCGCTAATTTTGCGTTTGTTGCAAAAAAAGAACTGAAGTACATACCTTTCGCTGGATATGTTTTAGGGAAGCTCGGNACGCATCTGGTAGATAGAAGAGATGCGAAAAAAGGTGCGGATGACTTTAAAAAAATTATGAAGAGCTCGAGAGAAAATGATTCCATCATATTTTTTCCTGAGGCAACCTTCCTTAAGGAAGAAGGNCTTTTGAAATTTAAAAAAGGAGCTTTCCTGACTGCAATAAGAAATCAGGTTCCTGTTGTTCCAGTGACAATCAATGGGTCGCGAACTTTGCTCCGATCAGAAAGTTGGCTNCCAGAAAAAGTTCAGCTTAAGGTNACCATTCANCCATCNATACCAACGGACAAAAGTGATTGTGAAATTAAAGAGNTCATGAATGATGCGAGAATTAAAATTCTAAGCAATCTTGGTGANCCGGACCTCAGCACCAANTCTTTTCAGTGATCTAGCTGCCCCTTCTGTCAGCNACATAATCAATCCAAGCTTCTGCATTCTTCTTGTTGGTCTCAGTCCCAATTTCCATAGCTTGTGTGAATGACTCAATTGCTTCGTCATAATTTCCTAGCTCGGTCTCAGCCATACCTCGAAGAATATAAACATCGCCAGGATTCTCTAGCTCTTCATCGGTGAGTGCTTTAGCTGTTGCATCCTGAACACCTTCCCAGTCACCGTTCTCATTCAATAGCATTGCTTTTTGAATATAAAGTTTGCCTTCACCAGTAATGGGTGCGAGAACATCAATGACTTCGATTGCTTTATTGAATTCTCTTGCAGCGGTCCATGCACCTAGCAATAATCTCAGATTCTTTTCTGAGTTTTCGATGTTGCCTTCTTGTATATTTTTTTCAATCAGANTTGCAGCCTGATATGGGATCTCTAGGTAAAGATTCAATCTNGCAAGATTCTCCAATGTCTCTGCTTTTGAAATTGCATCATTTTTATAGCCTAGATTGAGCGCTGCCAGAGCATCGGCATCTTTTTGCATTTCCATATAAGTGCCTGCCATTGTTTCCCAATATTTTTCTTTTTCTGGCCAATATGTTGAAAGTTTTTTCACCACATCAATGGCTTCTTCATATCTCTTGTTTATGAATAAAATTGCCAGCTCCAGCTGTAACCACGTTTCTTTTGGCTTGGTTGCCTTCTCATTTGCAATATGGATGTATGGCAACGCTTCCAATGGCTGGCCTTTTTGGAAGTATGCAATTCCAGCCATGATATATGATTCTGAAACAGGCTCTTTCTCAAACATATAAAATTTCATCAAAGTTTCTATGGCAAGATCCCACTTCTCTTGTGATCCATAGAGGCTCGCTAGATTAAACTGTGTGCTTTGATGTTGACTATTTGATAGCACATTTAAATCAACAACTTGTTTAAAGACTTTAATGGCATCATCAATCTTGTCTTGTTGCACAAAAATAAAGCCCATGAATTGATATACCACTGCTCTCTCATATTTGGATATGTTCCAATCCATCATGGACTCTAAGCTTTGCATCGCTCCATCTAAATCACCGGAACCGAAACGATCAGAGATGCCCTGAAACTTCTTCTCAACATTATATGAAAACTGCCTGGAAGANTTNGGTCTCTCNACAGCCACACGATCCGCCCTCAAAGGATGATGAAGTGGCAAATTGGAAGCTGCATCTGCAATGGCAGAAAANCCAATAAAAAATATAAAAAAGACTTTCAAATNAAGGTTCATGAAAGATCATCCAAATTGAAATCCAACCTTTGTATCGCTCTCCTTTCAACAGGTACACCATTTACAATTCTGGGCTTAAATTTCCATTTCAGTACTGCTCGAATAACATTCCTATCGAACATCCTTCTGGGAACTGATTCTACAACTACTGCACTCGCTACAGATCCGTCTGCAGCAATTAGTACTTCTACAATCACATATCCCTCAATGCCTTCTACCAGAGCTTCTCTTGGCCATTGAGGGTCGATCCTGACAATAGGCAATACATCTCCTTCTGCGAGGGGATTACCTGCCCAGTTACCAAGAAACGGTCCTCCACCAGCAATGGTTGGAAGATCTATATTGGGAATNTCAATTTTGATTNTATTCATCGTNGGTTTAACCTGTTTTTCCACAATCATTTTGGGTGGTGGTGGAGGCTCTTTAGGAGGCTCAGGTTTTTTTGGCTTCCTTCTATCTTTGAAACTTAAACTCTCGTCATCTTTTATCCTCACAAATTCCATGATCTGACCATCTGAATCAGAACGGTACTGCTGATCTCCTGAGTCGATCAAAGCTTGCATGATAAAAAAGAGGATTAATGTGATTCCAATACCAACGAGCAAAGCACTGATGTACCTTGATTCATTTTGGAAATTTAGCGAAATCACAGACATTTTATTTCTCTCTTGCAGCAATAGAAACTTTTGAGATACCACTCAATCTTATTTGATCCATTACATCTATTATCACACCGGTTGAAGCCAATTCGTCTGCAACTATGACCACGCTACTTTCTGGGTTTTCTGCATGAGCGGCTTCCATCAATATTCGAACTGACTCGAGTTCTACAGGGTTTTTGTTCATCCAAATCTGATCACTAGGTGTGACCGCAATAAGAATATTTCCTTGTTCGGCACGAGCAGCGGTTTCTGCCTCAGGCCTAGATGGATCCACACCAGTTTCTTTTATGAAAGAGGTGGTCACAATGAAGAAGATCAGCATGATGAAAACAATATCCATCATGGGTGTAATATTGATCTCACTTTCTTCTTCTTGTCTTTTTCTTTTTCTTAACATAACTATTTTTGAGCAGCCAAAGAGACATTGCTCGCACCAGCAAGTCTGGATTGATCAATGACTTTTACAAGCAAGCCTGCATCTGCATCTCTATCAGAAACCACAACAACACTTGCTTGTGGNTTCAATGCTAGGTTTGATTCAATATTCGCTCTGACCGCATCAAGTGCTATCAGTCTCTCTTGTATCAAAATTTGTCCGCTGTCTAATATTCGCACTGAAATGACATCTGATTTTTTTTGTTCCTTTATGGGTGATTTGGTGGGTCGATTCACATCGATTGAAATCTCTTTNACNAATGAGGTNGTGACGATGAAGAAAATAAGCATGATGAAAACAATATCCAGCATTGGCGTGATATTGATCTCACTTTCTTCATTCTTTTTTCTAATTCGTCTTCTCATATTAACTACTCACTGATGGTCAATTGATCAGCTATTTTATTGATCTCATCTTCTGCCTTTCTTTTTAATAAATTTGCAATATATAGTCCAGAAATAGCGGCAACCAAGCCAGCCATTGTAGGTATTGTTGCTTGAGACACACCACTTGCCATTAAACGTGCATTTCCTGTTCCAAAGAAGGTCATCACATCAAATACTTTAATCATTCCAACAACGGTTCCAAGTAGGCCCAATAGAGGCAGTATTTGCATCATCGTCTCAATTGTAAGTATGAACTTTCTAGTTTCTGCAGATACTTCAGAGATAATCTGATCTCTGATTCTCATTGAATACCAATCACCTTTATTAGAAACAGCACTCCATTGGTTAAGCGCACCATTGGTCAATGATGGCATGAGATTTTTGAAATACCAGAATCGTTCAATGATCAATGTCCACATGATCATAGTCACCAAAAGAATACCCCAAAGAACTGGCCCGCCTGCTTCAAAGAATTCTCTCAGATCGCCAGCAATAATGAAAAATATTATCAACACCAATCCAGCAAGGATAGAAAGGGTTAATGCAGACTGCTTTAGGTCAGTTTCTTTTCCAATGATTGAAGAGAGCTTGTTTAATATTGACATGGATCAAAATTAACTCTTTCCGGCGTTCTTTGCGATCAAGCCGGCACTCTGTTCTTCAAGAATCTCTATTAATGAAGTGCTCCAACTTGTAAGTACGCTGTGGAGGAATACCAATGGAATGGCTACAATCAAGCCCAGCATAGTAGTCACGAGTGCTTGTGAAATACCGCCTGCCATCAATTTAGGATCACCAGTACCAAATAGAGTAAGCGCCTGGAATGTAACAATCATTCCAACAACTGTACCCAGAAGGCCCATTAGAGGTGCAACAGCAGCAAATACTTTGATGATGCTGTGATATTTTTCAAGCTGAGGAACTTCTCTCAGAATTGCCTCATCTACTTTCAGCTCGAGTGTTTCAGGATCAATGCCTTGATTTTCTATATAAATCGAGAGAATTCTTCCCAATGAATTGTCATTTGAAGGCTCGCTTGATTTGAGTTGTCTATTGATTGCATCACCCTCATCTTTTAAATACTTCATTCTCCAGAGCGACATGGCGACACCCAGAAGACCGATTAAAATAATTAAATACCCAACAAACCCACCTTGGTTTATTCTTTCGCCAATACCTGGAGTCTGAATGAGAAGACCCAGAATTTGTCCTTTACTTGGATCGACAGCCATAGCTGTAAAGCCTTCTTCAAGCTCAAATAAATCATCAGCCATTGATCTAAATCTCCCNGCTGGTTGTCTAGCAAGNACCTGCAATGATTGNGTTTCAGGAATAAACTTTAAGAAATAGTCTTCNGTGATTGCGTTNAATACACCGACTCTTACNATNTNTGCATCAGAGATACTGCCACCTGGAAGAATCACTTCGCTATCAAATCGCTCCACATTCCCAGACTTGGTCATCTCTTCTAAAAGAATGACCAAAAGATTTTTCATTTGNTCAATGCTTGGNAAATTTCTTGTTTCTGCAAGCTCTGCGAGTCCCTCNCCTCTTCCTGGATACTGGATTGAAACCAGAGAGTTCTTAAGAGTTGCAATTGCCTCTCCTGAAATCTGTCTTACAACACCAAATAATTCACCGAAGTTACCGATTCTGATCCTCAACGTCTCAGATATTTCCTCTAGAATTTTTTCATTTTCTTCGAATTGCTTTTGAAGTCGAACCGCTCTTTCTTCCTGAAGAGTCAATCTTGCTTTGGCCTCATCAAGTAAGGCTTTCTGCCTGTCTCTTGCATCGATAAATCTTTCTTCTCGCTCATCATTGAGAGCACCTGTGGTGATGCTATCTGATCTAGTAATCTCAAGCAGCTTTTCCATGGTGTCAATTTGNCTGAGCTTTTCNAGTAAAACAGGNTCAGTGATNGGGTTCTCTTCATCACTAGATTCTGANTGNGNNTAGCCAATTGATATNGGCAAAAGGAGNAAGCTGATGATGATTATTTTTCTAAGNTTAAACATGATTAATCACTCTCCTTTGGAGCTTCTATTGGAAGCTGAATCAAATCAGGAGTGATTTGTTTCTTNGCNATTCTCAANCCTTCTTTCACGTAATCAGTGTACTTTCTCGGCAAGGACTCCCATGCACCAGTCTGNTTATTCCAAAATCCAGTTTCATCTTGATCAGGTGTTTGATATGTCAAAGATGTTCTACCGATTCTTAAAAAATCAACTTGNCTTGTCTCACCNTCAATCTCAAGGAATCCAGTATANGACTCAATGTCTGAGCTATAACTGGTCTCTATCTGATAGGCATCCATGATTTGTCTATACTTTTCTGAAACAGTGATATCNGCNTGATCCATGATGGTTCTCAAGCGAGCNACTCTTCCCTTTCTTTCCTCAAGCAAGAATGGNACATCGAGATCGATGAATTTATCAAGTGTTTCAATACTATCGAGCATGAGTGGGACAATTCCTCTCTCAATCAATGCAAACTCATCNAGCTGATTATTGATATCAACGATCTGGGATTCTTGATCCTCAATCAGTCTTTCAACATAATCATTGTAGGCAATCAATCGATCAATTTGCTGAAGAACCAAACGATATTCACCAAGCAATTCTTGTGTTTCATTTGATAAATCACTGATCTTTTGCTGTGAACCAACTGAGCTGTTATCGCTTTGATTCTGAACCACCAATGTGTCAGAAAGGATCTCANTNGGATCCGGTAGTATAATNTCTTCTGTNGCTTCTTGNGCNCCAATTGTCATTGAGACAAGAGCACTTGCACAGATAAGTCTAAAAACCTTGTGTATNATCATCATAATTCCTGAGAATTCCCCCCAGAATCCTAAAAAATATNCAATGCAACTTATCAGATCAAGGGCTGAAATAAAAGCGGTTTATGGTCTCTGNAGGATTGGAAAAAAAACACCTAAAAATGGTTTTTTTGAGATTCGGCTAAAAAAGTAGCTACATATCAGTGTAATTGGGGCCTCCAGCGCCTTCAGGGCACTCCCAATTGATATTTTGACTGGGATCCTTGATGTCACAAGTTTTGCAATGAATGCAGTTTTGGGCATTGATCTGGAAATAAGGCTTGCCATCACCGCCTTCNATGACTTCATAAACNCCNGCTGGGCAATACAGTCTTGCTGGCTCTCCATANAGGGGTAAATTGGTTGAAATCGGAATTTCAGAATTCGTTAATTTCAANTGACAGGGTTGGTCCTCTTCATGGTTTACNCCGGATANATAAATGGAAGAAGTCCTATCAAAAGTNATGACATTGTCATATTTTTCATATGNGATTGGCTCTGCATNACTCAGTTCTTTTAATTGATCATGATCTTTTGAAGCTGCCGATAATGTAAAAGGCAACCTTCCTCTCAAAATATTCTGATCAATCCAAACCAGTGGTGAACCAAGCATGAGTCCAAACTTTTTAAGCAATGGTGAGAAATTTCTGGCCTGATGAAGCTCTGGCATCAGCCATGTCTTATCGAGCTCTNCTTTATAATTCTCTATTTCATCTTCAGGATTTTCTGTTTGAAGCTGTGATGCAATGACCTCTGCTGCTGTGATACCAGATTGCATTGCAGTGTGAGTGCCTTTGATTTTTGCACCATTCATGAATCCTGCTTCGCAGCCAACCATTATCCCTCCAGGAATCGTCAACTTCGGTATTGANTGAATACCGCCTTTATTGAGCGCTCGGGCACCATATGAAACCCTTTCAGCACCTTTTAAAAGCGATGAAATCTTTTTATGAGTCTTCCATTTCTGGAACTCATTAAAGGGGCTCATATTGGGATTTTTGTAGTCCAGAGAAATGATAAGACCGATATAGAGTTGGTTGTTTGGTGCGTGATAAACAAACCCACCTCCCTCAGTATGATTATCGAGTGGCCACCCTGCTGTATGTAAAACAAGTCCCTCTTGATGAAGTTCTGGATCAATGCTCCATANTTCTTTAAAACCGATTCCATAGTGTTGAGGATCGCAGTCTTTGTNCAACTCAAACGAGGCGATGATCTTNTTCCCCAAGCTGCCTCTGCAACCTTCAGCAAAAACAGTTTGCTTTGCCCTCAATTCATAACCCAGTTCATGTCCTTCTTTGGGATCGCCATTCTTATCAAGACCCATGTCACCGGTGATCACNCCCTNTATCTGATCGCCTTCCATAATNAGATCAACNGCTGGAAAACCAGGGAAAATATTGACCCCCATGGCCTCTGCTTTATCTCCNAGGTATTTNCAAAGAGAGCCGAGACTGATGATTCGATTGCCATGATTCATGAGTGTTCTTGGCATTAAAAAATTTGGAACATTGATGGCACTGCTCTCTCCNCTCAAGAATAGCATCTCGTCTTTTTTCACAGGGGTTTGAATGAACCCATTCTCACTTTCCCAGTCCGGCAAGAGTGTATCAAGAGCCCGAGTGTCTATGACGGCTCCCGATAGGATATGAGCTCCAATCTCTGACCCCTTCTCTAAAAGGCAAATGTTGAGATCTAGATTCTTTTCTTCAGAGATCTGCATGAGTTTTATAGAAGTTGAAAGACCTGCGGGCCCTCCACCNACAATCACAACATCAAAATCCATTGACTCTCTAACCATTCGGCTATTCTAACAATTATTTTTCTTGAAGTATCTGATATCGATACAAGNNAATGCCTCTCTATTGAGACTGAATTAATCTTTTTCAGGTTCGTAGGTAGGAGTGAAGTCTCTATACTCATCAAATGCTTCTATAACCTCTTCTATCGTTGCATTCACTCTGAGCACTCTAACCTCTTTAATACCTAACTCTTTGATTCCATCCAGACGGTGGTGACCATCGATTAAATAATTATCGATATCAATGATTAAAGGATTGTATCGATCCTCAAGCAACCAGCTTTTATCTCTGGCAAGGAGCTTAAATGCTCTCACTCTTTGTGTTTGAACCGGAGTAATTGAGTCTGCTTTGACCACTTCTTTTGTATATGAAAATTGACTATCATCCAAAATTTCCTGACTGAGTTGTGGCAGTTGATTTCGATCAAAATATTTCTCACTTGATAGTAATGTGGAAGAGAATGAAATGATAAAAAACAAAAAGAGTGCTCTTTTAAGCAATTCTCTCCTAGGGATTTTGGAAAAATTCGAGTAAGCGAACATTTTATTTACCTCGATACAAATTAAGATTTAATAGTACTATCAAAAGATAAGTAGATATAAAAAATTTTCGTAAATTTATCTAATTCAGAAGATGCATTACAACTTAGGCATGATCCACTATAATTCGTTAAACAAAATCTTAGATAGATAATCAATATGGCTGGAAAATTAGTGCTCTGTAGACACGGTCAAAGTGAATGGAACTTAGAAAATAAATTCACTGGATGGGAAGATGTTGGATTGACTCCGTTGGGAGAAGAAGAAGCTTTGGAGGCAGGAAGACAGCTGAAAGCAATTGATATCAATTTTGATATTGCCTTTACATCATTACTAAAAAGAGCAAATAAGACTTTGTTTTCAATTCTCGAGCAAATGGATTTAACCTGGATCCCCATCACTCATGCATGGGAGCTAAATGAAAGACACTATGGTGCTCTGCAGGGAAAAAATAAAGCTGAAGTTGCAAAAGAATTTGGTGATGAGCAGGTTCATATATGGAGAAGAAGTTATGATATTCCTCCCCCATCAATTGATAATGAAGATCCATCACACCCAAGATTTGATTCCAAGTATGATGGAATTGATGAATTGCCATCTGGAGAAAGCTTGAAAGACACTCTATCAAGAGTGAAGCCTTACTGGGAAAATCAAATACTGCCAGAATTATTGGGAAATAAGAATGTTTTGGTTGTCGCTCACGGAAACAGTTTGAGATCGATGATTAAAATCATCGAGAAAATTGATGATGAGTCGATAGTGGGGCTTAACTTACCTACTGGAATTCCAATTGTTTATGAATTCAATGAAAATTTAGAGCCTGTCTCAAAGGATTTCTTGGCTGATTCTAAATCACTTCAAGCAGCTCAAGATGCTGTGGCTAATCAAGGCAAGTCTAAATGATCTATAGCCTGGATAATCAATCTCCAATTTTTAATGAGACAAACTTTATTGCTCCCGATGCATCAGTCATTGGAAATGTTGAGTTGAAAGAAAATGCGAGCATATGGTTTGGTGTAGTAATTCGAGGAGACAATGATCCAATTATAGTCGGTGAGAATTCAAATATTCAGGATGGATCTGTTCTTCATACTGATGTTGGAACCCCGCTTTCAATTGAATCGGGTGTAACCATTGGCCATAAGGTCATGCTTCATGGCTGCACCATTGAAGCTGATTCATTGATTGGAATTAACTCAACCATACTCAATCATGCTGTGATTGGAAAAAACTCAATAGTTGGGGCAAACTCATTGATCACAGAGGGAAAAGAATTCCCAGAAAACTCACTCATCATGGGCTCACCAGCAAAAGTGGTCAGAGAGCTAAAGGCTGAAGAAATAATGATGATTAAACTGTCAGCTAAACATTATGTTGAGAATGCCAAGCGATTTCAGAAAGATCTCACTGCTCTCTAAGTCGCATTAGACCCTCTTGAGTTGTTGATGCAACCAACTCTCCGTCTCTGGTGAAG
>PBEI01000013.1 GCA_002718375.1 Gammaproteobacteria bacterium | reverse complement strand
CTTGCTTCCATGATGAAATCATTGAAGTGAGGCTATGCCCAATTGAGGTAAGTAAATTGTCACGAACAATTAGCACCCAGAGTGAAGCAAAGAGAAATGCGACAGTTGATATAACGCTCGCAAGAGCTGCTCCAGCCACACCCATTTCTGGAAAACCAAACCAACCAAAGATTAAAAAAGGATCCAATACAGCGTTCACTATTGCAGACAAGGCAACCAACATAGAAGGCGTTTTGGCATCGCCATTGGCCCTTAAAATAGAATTGCCAATAAAAGGGATTCCAAGAAATAAGGAGCCCCAGTAGTAAATTGTCATATACGACTTCACATAAGGCATCGACTCCTCATTGGCACCTAGAAGACCAAAGAGCGACTCTATAGAAAGAAGTCCAATTAGAGTGACCACAGCACCTGCCATGACGGCAAGCACCATAGAATGGGTTGCTATTTGCTTTACACTGTTTGTATCACCGGCACCGATGAATCTCGACAAAACAGAAGAGGTTCCTGTGCCAAGGCCCATCACTATGCCTGCTGCGACAAACCACACGGGAAACGCATAACTGACAGCAGCGAGCTGAGCATATCCTAGCTGTCCAATAAAATAAGCATCGACAAGACCATTGCCTATCATTACAAGGATGCCCAAAGCCATGGGCAACATCATGGATAAAATAGAGTTAGAGACGGGACCGACTGTTAATTTGGGAGCGTTATTTTCCATTGGGATATGACCGATAGAAGAGAATCATACAGGTGTTTTTATTAAAAACAATTACTCTTCAATACCAGCCAGAGATACATATTTGATCTCTAGATAATCATCCACGCCATATTTAGACCCCTCCCGACCGATTCCTGATTCTTTTACTCCGCCAAATGGAGCCATTTCTGTAGAGATTATTCCGGTATTTAACCCAACCATTCCATAATCAAGCTGTTCTGAGACCCTCCATGATTTAGCTAGATCANTTGTGTAAAANTATGCGGCCAAACCATAAGGNGTATTATTTGCTCGTTCTATTACTTCTTGCTCAGTCTCAAAACTAAAGATTGGAGCAACCGGACCAAATGTTTCCTCTTTNGAGATCAACATTTCATCAGATACTCCAGTTAAAACAGTCGGCTCGAAAAATAGACCTCCGAGAGAATGAGGATTNCCACCAGTTGTTATAATTGCACCACNATTCTTGGCATCCTCTATATGNTTAGAAACTTTTTCAATTGCNTTNTCGCTAATTAATGGNCCTTGTTGGGTGGACTCATCAAGCCCGTTNCCAACCACCAATTCAGAGGCTTTTTCAGTAAANCGCTGAGAAAAATCATCATAGATGCTNGATTGAACATAAATNCTNTTTGCNCANACACANGTTTGACCACTGTTTCTNTANTTTGCNATCACNGCNCCTTCTACNGCAGCCTCAAGATTTGCATCTNCAAAGACTATAAANGGAGCATGCCCACCCANCTCTAGAGAAACCTTCTTAACAGAATCAGCCGATGCCTTGAGCAAGTGCTTACCGACAGCAGTGGAACCAGTGAAAGTGATTTTTTTAACATCTTTATGNGATGTCATAGCCGAGCCAATTTTTTCTGCATCACCAGTGACCACATTAAATATNCCTTTAGGAANTCCTGCGAGCTCAGATAAATATGCCATTGCTGTTGCAGAAAAAGGAGTTTCAGGNGCTGGCTTTGCTACTACACTACANCCAACNGCAATAGCGGGCGCTATTTTTCTTGCCAACATTGCTGAAGGNAAGTTCCATGGTGTAATGCACCCAACAACACCGATTGGTTGCTTGATCACCAATGTTCTTCGATCATATTGATGGCCTGGTATTAAATCGCCATAAACTCTTTTNGCNTCTTCTGAAAACCATTCAAAAAAAGAGGCTGCNTAGGCGATTTCACCAAGTGATTCAGATATGGGTTTGCCACCCTCAAGCGTGATAATCGTTGCCAAGTCCATTTGGTTCTCAAGCATTAAATGATGTAGATTTTTAAGAACAGAAGANCGCTCTTTTGCATCTGTTTTTGCCCAAATNNTTTGTGCTTCATTTGCNGCNGTNATGGCTAAAATGGTCTCATCTGNTCCACAATTAGGAAGTGATCCAAGTNTCTNAGAATTNGCAGGATTGNTAACCTCTGATGAAGAACCATCNTTTGCTCCCATCCATTCTCCGTTGATATAACACTGATCCTTTAGTAAGGCNTTGTTTTTNATGNTGANGGTTTCAGCCACCACTTCTAAATCTCTCCATTACATCNGGATCCATTCCAACNGATTTAGCTAGCTCCCTGAATACCTCACCCGTGACAGTCTTTTCTTTTTTTTCTANNGCAAACTCTTCGGTATTTTCNATGACCATNTTTCTCAAAGGNGGCGGGACGCCCATGAGCATTTCAGTGGCGTCATTATCCCACTCCATAGACGTTTTTGCNTCNGCNCCTTGCATTGCGGTTTTTGGCTGTCCAAGATCATGCTTNATCAATGTTTCAGCAGTNGTGTGATAATAAGTTTGNCTGGCCTCATCACCCATTCCAATTGGCAGATCCATTGTNTTTATTCTCTCCTCTCTCCCCATGTCGACCAATTCTTTATCAACGACTATCGCCTCTATTTTTCCAATTACAATACCAGAGCTTTTTTCTAGCTTGATGATCTCATCAACCGTGCATTCTGCGATCTGGGGNCATTCCTCAAGGCTTGGAGGGGAAACTTTCTTTGATGGAATCTGAGTAAACTTTGTGAACTCCAGCTCATTGATTCCTTCAGGATAAAATTTTGCAGTTTCCATCATGTCATCNAGGTGACTCGCACTAGGGCAATTCACAACAAATTCTCCGGTTTGTTCAATATTTACAAATGTATGTGAATCCTGTCTGAATCCAATCAACATCCTGGGGTTTTTTGTCATCACGTCATACTGCATGATATGAGAATATGGACCAGCATTTACGGTGCCATTTTTATCAAGNGTAGTAATGATAGTGATTAGTTTAGGCCATAGCCAAATATCAGAGTACCAAAATGGTTTTATCTTAATTTCTTCTTTTNTAGTCATATTNATTCCTACCCAAATTCACCAGCTTTTAGTTTAGAAATATAATCTTTNTAGTCTTTTATTGCTTGATATCCAAAAAGCCAGAGTATGGGAAGGTTTGCCATGATACAAAGGCCTGTGCCAAGGTTGGCAAACAGATTTAATTCTCTGTCAGTNTGAANAAAGCCAGTGGTGGACAAGACAGCCAATATNCAAAATGCGAGCTTGTATGTGAGTATTGCTTTTTCNCCAAGCAGAAANGAAACACCCTTCTCACCATAGTAACTCCAAGAAATCATAGTAGATATGGCAAAAAGCCAAGAGGCAAGTGTCACCAACCATTTGCCTAGACCATCTGAGACCTTNTCAAATGCTGCTGCGGTCAAATTGGCGCCTANATAATCAAGATAAACTTCGCCATTTGTTTCAGGCTNTTTATTAGAGGTAATTTCNTNCCATTTGATAGATTTTTGTGTGCCATCAGTAACCACTNNCCCATAAACTTTGTTTAAAGCATTNCCAGACTCAGCATTTTTTGAGCCAGAGTAAATCATGAAAACTTTGTCGCCAGAACTGAGCGTGGGAGCATCACCAATTGTTCCATCAATGGACCAATTTTGACCAGATTGATTTACTGAAAGATTAGAAAGCTGAACTTCTGCAGGTCGATTCCAAATGCCTGTAACCAAAATTACCAGCGCACTCATCGTGCAGACAACAATGGTATCAATAAAAGGCTCTAGGCCTGCTACAACACCCTCTCTAACTGGCTCATCTGTTTTGGCAGCCGAATGAGCAATGGCAGATGAACCTTGCCCTGCTTCATTTGAAAAAAGNGCTCTCTGCATACCAAATATAAAGGCTGCTCCAGCGGTTCCACCAAGGAAGGCATTGCTTGACTCCATTGGAGAAAATGCTGCGCTCACAATGAGCCTTAGCATTTCTGGAATCGCTGTAAAATTAATTGCAAGAACATATATGCAAGCAATGACATAAATTATGAGCATTATTGGAACAAGTTTTGATGTCACTGCTCCNATTCTTTTTATACCNCCTATGATTACAGACCCAACAATCAAGGCCAATATGGCACCTGTAACTAGAGTTGGGACACCAAAATAAGCTTGAGTNAGATTTGCAACATTCCAAGCCTGAAACATATTTCCTGCAGTGATTGTGTTGATTATTANAGCAAAACAAAATGTCCCAGCAAGAAGCTTTCCGATGATTTTCATAAANCCCTTTTTCCCAGAAAAATTTCTTTCAACAACCCACATTGGCCCACCACTGGGATTGTCTGCTTCATCNATATTTCTGTGTATCATCGAGAGCGANACTTCACTTAACTTAATAGCCATACCTAAAAATCCTACAACCCACATCCAAAACACCGCCCCTGGGCCACCGAGCGATATAGCCAAGGCCACACCGCCAATGTTACCAAGGCCTACCGTAGCTGAGAGTGCAGTTGACANGGCTTGAAANTGTGAGATTGCACCCGGATCATCATCTTTATCATAATCACCTTTGATTACCTTAAAACCATGTGTCAAAGCGTAATATTGTGAAAATCCACTCCATATTGTAAAAACAATACCAGTGGCAACAACGACATAGAGGGTATAGTTGTTCCAAAGAAAACCACCAATTGCCTCTATGATTAATTTAAACTCTTCCATTTTTTTCCCTTTTATATTGCAGTTAGCCTGCCGAAGATAACGACGGAGATATGGCTGGAATATCCATATAATAACGTTGCACAGGAAATTTCAATTCAAATTTGCTAAAATTCATTTTCAATTTCCCAGTGATTTTGAGCAAATTTTGACCCATCGGGCCAAAAGGTAATGATGACGGACAGNCAAACCAAGTTCGTTAACGGTTAAGAAAAAATAAAAAGAATTAGTTATGAGGCTGAAAAAAGACTCAAATATTGGCTTGTACGACTCCCGATTTGAAAAGGAGAGTTGTGGCCTTGGCTTTGTGGCTCAGATTAANAAAGAGCCCAGCCATCAAAACATAAAAGATGCCTTGACNATTCTATGCAATATGGATCATAGGGGNGCTAGAGGTTCNGAGCCCAACAGNGGCGATGGAGCTGGAATACTTACTGGAATGCCANACACTTTTTTTGCNGGCATTTCTAAGGAATGCTTCGGGGTTTNTTTGGAAGAAGGCAGNTATGCAGTAGGCAATATTTTTCTACCTAATGAAGGTAAAGAAAGAGNGNTNTGCAAAAAATCTTTTGAAGAANTNTGTTGTGAAAATGAGCTAGAAATNATTGGGTGGAGAGATCTGCCGATTGATATAAAAAAAGCTGATATAGGCCCATCAGCTCTAAAAGCAATNCCTAAAATAGANCAAGTCTTTGTGAAAGATAATAGCTCATTTTTCAACCAGGAAGATTTTGAAAGAAGACTGTATCTCGCNAGGAAAAAAGTCAGCAACCATTTGCGTGTCAATTCNGNGCTTGATGAGGCAGACCTGTTTTANATTTGTAGCTTGTCTTCTAAGACAATCGTCTACAAGGGAATGCTTACTTGTGATCAAGTAGGAAACTTTTTTAGTGACCTAACTGAACCCGATTATGCTTCTCATNTNGCCATGGTCCATTCTAGGTTTTCTACAAATACGTTTCCAAGCTGGGACAGGGCGATGCCAAATCGCTTTATGTCTCATAATGGCGAGATAAATACTATTCAAGGCAATATCAATTGGATGAAGGCCAGAGAAGGCAATATGGAGTCAGGCATTTTTGGAGATAGGCTTGAGGATCTTTTTCCTATTATTGAGCCTAATTGCTCCGACTCAGGAAATTTTGATAACGTACTTGAGTTTTTAACNCTTTCAGGACGCTCAATGGAAGAGTCAGTTTTGATGATGGTGCCAGAGGCTTGGCAGAAAAAGAAGACGATCTCNAAAGACAGAAAAGCTTACTATGAATTTCAATCGAATCTCATGGAACCATGGGATGGNCCTGCATCAATTTCATTTACNAATGGNGACGCAATAGGAGCTATTTTAGATAGAAATGGACTCAGGCCCAGNCGCTATTATGTTACGTCAGATAACAGGATAATCATGGCAAGCGAAGTCGGGGTTTTAGATATCCCTAACGAAAAAGTAATCAAAAAGGGAAGATTGCAGCCAGGAAAAATATTTCTAATCGACTTTAATAAGGGCAAGCTGCTTAGCGACTCTGATGTCAAAGATCCTCTAGTACGAGAAAACCCTTATAGAGAATGGCTTCATGGCAATAGGTTTGGATTCAGAAAAATAAAACAACTTTCTAATGATCCGCTATACGGAAAAGAAGAGCTTCTCAAGCGTATGCGAGCATTCGGATATACCTCTGAAACATTGGAATTCATGCTTTTTCCAATGGTGCATGACTTGAGAGATCCGCTTGGTTCAATGGGNAATGACACTGTTTTAGCTTCTCTCAGTGACAATCACAGACTTATATATGACTATTTCAAGCAACGATTTGCTCANGTTTCCAATCCATCGATAGACTCAATTAGAGAAAAAATTGTAATGTCTCTCGAGTGCTATATCGGACCAGAAGGAAACCTCTTAGAGCCTGGTGAAAAACATGCAAACAGGATCCTTGTTGAGAACCCGATACTCACAAATACTGCCATGTATGCATTAAAGCATCTAAATTATTTGAATCACAGAAGCAAGGTTATTGATATCACTTACACCAAAGAAGTTGGGTTAAATGAAAAAATCGATGAGATATGTAGTGCAGCAGAAGAGTCTGTAGATAATGGCATCGGGTTTATAGTGTTAAGTGATAGAGGGATGGATGAGAGCCGGACACCTATCAGCGCCTTGATGGCTTGTGGCGCAGTTCACCACCATCTTGTGAAATCTGCCAAGAGATCAAAGGCAGCTATAGTCGTTGAGACAGGAGAGGCTCGCGAGGNTCATCACTTCTGTCTTTTATTTGGGTATGGAGCTGACGCAATCAATCCATACTTGGCNTATGAAATCCTAATGCAAGCAAAGGCTGAGAATGTCATCAAACATACNCATTATAAGAGAGGNCCAGAAAANAGGGTGCCATTGGATGAATATGAAGAGGTAATCGACGCTTACNGNCAAGCTGNGGTAAAGGGTATTTTAAAAGTCATGGGCAAAATGGGTATCTCAACACTTCAGTCTTACAAGGGAGCCCAGATTTTTGAGGCAATTGGCCTTTCTAAAGAAGTGATTGATAAATGTTTTGATGGCACTGTAAGCAAAGTCGGAGGAGTCGATCTCGATACAATTCAGCTTGAAGACTTAAGGAGNCATAGCCTCGGATGGCCAGATGANAAAAGCAAACCTTCAACAGATCTTCCAAACCCGGGAGATTTCCATTGGAGAAGCGAGGGAGAGAAAAAGGGATGGAATCCAGAAACAGTCTGGTCACTTCAATTGGCTGCGAGAACAAATGATGAAAGCGCATATNAGAAATTCTCAAAACTCGCAAACAAGAAAGCAGAAGATGCTTTAAATCTTAGAGGGCTATTAAAGCTCAATTATCCTAATAATAAGAGCATACCACTTGAAGATGTTGAGCCAGCAAGTGAGATAGTAAAACACTTTTGCACTGGGGCTATGAGTTTCGGCTCAATTTCCCCAGAGGCNCATGAAACTTTGGCTATTGCNATGAATAGAATTGGGGGAAAGAGTAACAGCGGTGAAGGAGGAGAAGATCCCGCAAGATATGAGCCAATGAAGAATGGTGACTCCAAATCTTCAGCAATTAAGCAAATTGCATCAGGNAGATTTGGTGTTACAGCAAACTATATTGCGAACGCACNGCAGCTTCAGATTAAAATTGCACAAGGAGCCAAACCTGGTGAAGGAGGAGAGCTGCCAGGAAGGAAAGNGGATGAAAAAATTGCTTCAATTAGATACTCNACNCCTGGGGTNGGCTTAATCAGCCCCCCNCCTCATCATGACATCTATTCAATTGAAGATTTGGCCCAATTAATTTTTGACCTAAAAAATGGAAATCCGTCTGCTGACATCAGTGTTAAGTTGGTCTCGGANAGCGGAGTAGGAACAATTGCTGCTGGCGTTACTAAGGCGCATGCTGACCATATTGTAATCTCTGGCGATGTGGGCGGGACAGGCGCATCACCTTTGACCAGTATTAAGAATGCAGGTATGCCATGGGAGCTGGGACTGGCTGAAGTTCATCAAACTTTGATTATGAACGATCTAAGAAGCAGAGTCACCTTGCAAACAGATGGCGGCCTGAAGACAGGCAGGGATGTAATCATTGCAGCGNTACTTGGTGCTGAGGAGTTTGGTTTTTCTACAGCGCCATTGATTTCCCTTGGCTGNATTATGATGAGAAAGTGTCATTTGAATACATGTCCAGTTGGAATTGCTACNCAAAACAAAATACTTAGACAGAAATTTAATGGACAACCAGAGCATGTTATTAATTACCTATTCCTNGTTGCTGAAGAGGCAAGAGCAATCATGGCAAGACTTGGGATAAAGTCCATTGACGATCTCGTGGGAAGGACAGACCTTCTATCAACTGAGAAAGNAAAGCANCATTGGAAATCAAGCCAGCTAGACTTAAGCCCGCTTTTNGTGAGTGCNGANGAAATNAGAAGCGATGTTGAGATAAGGAAAACAATTNATCAGGTTCATGATATAGANTCGGTCATAGACCACAGTCTGATCAAAAATTGTAAAGATGCACTTAACAAAAAAGACAGAGTTGAGNTTNACCATGAGATAACNAACCTCAATAGAGCTACAGGTGCAATGCTGAGCCACGAAATTGCAAAACTATGGGGAGAAGAAGGACTGCCTGAAGACACTATTCGNGTGAACTTTTCTGGTTCNGCAGGCCAAAGCTTTGGAGCTTTTTTGTCANAAGGAGTNACNTTTAACTTATNTGGCGANGCCAATGATTATGTTGGCAAAAGTCTTTCAGGAGGTAAAATTATCGTTCAGCCTCCAGAGAACACCAACTTTAAATCTGAAGATAATATCCTTATTGGTAATGTCGCACTTTATGGCGCCACCTCAGGTTTTGGTTTCTTCAGAGGAATAGCGGCTGAACGATTTGGCGTTAGAAATAGCGGAGCATGGTCTGTTGTTGAGGGTGTTGGTGATCATGGTTGTGAATATATGACAGGCGGAAGGGTTTTGGTTTTGGGAGAAACTGGTGTCAACTTCGCAGCTGGTATGTCTGGAGGAATTGCTTATGTCTTTGATCCAAGAGATGAGTTTGAGCCCAAGTGCAATACTGGCATGGTTGAACTTGAAACTCTGGAAGACGAGACCAGCATTTCGGAAATACTCAGGCTACTCGAGCTACATCATGAATATACTGATTCACCATTGGCTGAGGCAATCATGAATGACTGGGATAATAGCTTGAAGAAGTTTATCAAGGTCATGCCAATTGATTACAAGCGTGTCATGAACGAAAGAGCAGAACACAATGAAGAAATCGAATCTATCTTTGATGTGGATGATAGAAAGTCACAAAGGAAGGGGGTATAGAGATGGGCAAACCAACAGGCTTTATGGAATACCCAAGAAGAAAGACACCCTGGCGTGATCCAGTGGATCGGGCATTGGATTATTACGAAATTTATACTCCTGCAGAAGAAGAACAGCTGAAAAAACAAGGCGCGAGATGCATGAACTGTGGCGTACCATTTTGTGAATCAGAGCATGGGTGCCCGATCGATAATCTAATTCCAGAATGGAATGATTTAGTCTATAAGGGAAAATGGAAAGAGGCATATGAAAGGCTTACAAAGACNAATAATTTTCCAGAGTTTACAGGAAGGGTTTGCCCAGCACCTTGTGAGGGAGCGTGTGTTTTGGGCATTAATGAGCCAGCAGTCACGATTAAAGATATCGAAAACTCAATCATTGACAGAGCTTTTGAAGAAGGCTGGGTCAAAGAGCAGCAACCAGCTGAATCAACTGGCAAAAAGATTGCAGTTGTAGGGTCAGGACCAGCAGGNCTCACCGCAGCAGATCAGCTTAATAAAGCGGGACACTCGGTCACAGTTTTTGAAAGAGAGGACAGAATAGGAGGTCTTCTTGTTTATGGAATTCCTAATATGAAGCTTTCAAAGAGTTTGTTGAATCGAAGAGTGAAACTACTGGCGTCTCAGGGAATTGAATTCAAGACTAATTGCAACATTGGAGTTGATATCTCTACTGATGAGATCAAAAAAGCATTTGATGCTGTTTTGATAGCAACAGGCTCAACCATAGCAAGAGACCTGACTATTCCTGGAAGAGAGTCCAGCAATATACATTTTGCAATGGATTTTCTGACTCAGAACACCAAGAGCTTATTAGATAGCTCATTGTCAGATGGTAATTACATCGATGCCAAAGATAAAGNTGTGATTGTAATTGGGGGCGGCGATACTGGTACAGATTGTATTGCTACTNCAATTCGCCATGGATGCAAAAANATGGTCAATATGGAGATCATGAGNAAGCCTNCAAAAAGGAGGGGTTTAGACAACCCATGGCCACTATGGCCAAACATTTTGAGGACTGACTATGGGCATGAAGAGTCAGAAAAAAGATTTGGATCTGATCCAAGACGCTTCTCATTGATGAGCAAAGAGTTTACTAGCAAAGATGGACTTGTGACTGGCCTCAAGACAGTTGAGATTGAATGGGTCCAGGAAAAGAATGGAAAAATGAAAATGAAAGAAATTGCCAGTACTGAAAAAACTTGGAACGCAGACTTAGTGTTGCTTGCACTTGGATTTATAGGCCCAGAACAAAAGATACTCAATGACTTTGGTGTTTCAATAGATGATATCGGAAATATTGATTCAGCCTATGGAAAATTTACAACCAATGTTGACGGAGTCTTCTCTGCTGGGGATGCAAGAAGAGGACAGTCTTTAGTGGTTTGGGCTATGAATGAGGGGCGAGGCGCAGCNCTTGCAATTGATCGATATTTACAAGGGGCAAGCAGACTTTCGGCACCAATGATTAAGCTTGGTTCATTGAGAGACTAATTTGAAACAAAAGTCATAAATCTCATGCCCCAAAACAACTCCTCTTTCTTCAAATTTTGTGCTCAACACTCTTTCTGAAAAACCTTTTNTCTCAAAGTCTTGCCTTTCTGAAAAAAGAGCNTCAATTTGTTCCGCATAATTTTCCCAGTCTGTAGATATATTAACCAAGCCATTGGGCATTAGCTTTTTCGAGATAAGCTGAATAAAGTCACCATTGATGATCCTTCTTTTATGATGTCTTTTTTTTGGCCATGGGTCAGGAAATAGCAAATTAATCTCACTGATAGAGGCATCCACTATTCCAAATTTNAGTACTTCGACCGCATCACCACTTATAATCTTTAAATTCTTTAAATTATTTTCATCGATTAATTTTAAGCAATGCCCTATTCCAGCATCATAGACCTCTATACCAACGAAGTGTGTTTGTGTATTTTTATTTGCCACAGATACCAGCAACTCGCCATTTCCAAAACCAATATCGATGATCAAAGGACTTTCAGGATCGCCAAGAAAGCTATCAGGTATTATCCCAAGGTCTGCTGAATATTGAATGCCATATTTGGGTAAAAGATTCTCTAATGCATATTTTTGAGAAGATGTGATCCTCCCTTTTCGTCGAACAAAACTTCTAACAGGCCTATGGGTTGAGGAGTTGTTCACGTAGATCGAGGATGGCTTGTTCTTCGATTTGTCTCACTCTCTCTAGGGAAACATTAAATTTCTTTGCAAGCTCTTTGAGGGTTACTTTTTCCTCAGTTAACCATCTGAGTTTCAACACTTCTTTGCTTCTGTTATCGAGATTATCCATTGCTTCGCTTAGTAGCTCTATATTGCTCTCAAGCCAATTTTCCTTTTCTACAAGGCTAGATGGGTCACTATTTGGCGCTGGCAAGAAACCAGCAGGACTGACGTAAGAATCATTGTCATCTTCTGGGCGATCAAATAATACATCCTTGGAAGCCAATCTTTGTTCCATGGTCTCTACATCTCTTGTTTTTACACCTAAGTCATTAGCAATTAGGCTTTTCTCGTCATTGGTTAACCAACCTATTTTCTTTTTTGAATTTCTGAGCTTAAAAAAGAGTTTTCTCTGTGCTTTTGTTGTTGCAACCTTAACAATCTTCCAGTTATCAAATACAAACTCATGTATCTCAGCTCTAATCCAATGGACAGCATAGGTAACTAGCCTTACTCCTTTATCAGGATCAAATTTTTTGACTGCCTTCATTAGGCCAACATTTCCTTCTTGAATGATGTCAGCGAGAGGCAGGCCATATCCGCTGTATGTTCTTGCTATGTGCACAACAAAACGCAATTGAGAGAGAACCAATTGTCTAGCAGCATCAAGGTCATTATTCTCTTTGAATTTGACAGCAAGTGCATGCTCTTCTTCTTTTGTTAAGACGGGCGCTTGATTGACAATACTGATATACGCTTCTATGCTCCCAATCGGGCCCAGAAGTTGTATTTCATTTTTTATTGCTAAATCACTCATAAATAACTCGAAAATNATTTCGAGGCAGTAAATATTAGCACTCTCTGACCATGAGTGCTAAAAATATAGTTAAATATTTTAAAAATACTATATATATCAATAAATTATAAGGTTCAATAAATCATTAGTTATGGTAATATTTAAGCAAAATCTGCGCAAAAAAATGACGACATCAAAAAAAGTAAGAAAGGTTAGAATAATTAGCGGTAAGCACAAAGGCGTTTCCCTTTCTGCAAATGATGATCTTGTTAAACCCACGCCTGACCGTATTCGAGAAACATTATTTAATTGGCTTTCTGCTAGCATTGAGGGGTCACGTGTTTTGGAATTATTCGGTGGCAGTGGATGTTTAAGCGTTGAAAGTGTCTCCAGAGGCAGTAACTCAGCATTTTATATTGATTCCTCAAAAAAGGCCTGTAGNGCCTTTAAGGATTCACTTGTTCGATNCAGAATCAACGATGTAGTGGTTNAATGCAAAGACTCNATAGAAATGATTCAAANGAGNAATACGCAAAAGCCATTTGATATCATTTTCCTAGATCCNCCTTATGGTCAATATGATTTAATAAAAATTATAGACACGCTTTATGATCATTATTGGGCTTCAGACTCAAGCAAAATTTATCTCGAGTCAAATGAATGTCTGGATAAAATAGTATCTTCAAAATATCAATTAATTAGGGATTCAAAGGCTGGAAATGTATATTATGGGATCCTAAAATTAATAAGCNAAAATAGTCTAAAATGATCGCACTTTACCCAGGAACATTTGATCCAATTACAAACGGACACTTCGAAATCATTAGAAGAGCTTCAACAATTTTCCAGGTTTTGGTAGTCGGCGTTGCTATCAGCGACGAAAAAAAACCTTTGTTTGAACATGAAAAAAGGCTTGCCATGGTTAATGAAGTCTTGAATGCTTTTAGCAATATTGAAGTACAGCCTTATGATGGATTAACCATTGATTTTGCAAAAAAGATTGATGCAAGAGTCATAGTAAGAGGGCTTAGATCTCCTGCTGATGGCCAATATGAATTTGAACTAGCCAGCATGAACAAAAAGCTTGCTGATGACATTGAGACTGTTTTTCTCAGCAGTGGGGACCAGAATGCCTTTTTATCATCTTCCTTAATTAGACAAATCGCACAAGAGGGAGGCGATATATCAGATTTTGTTCATCCAGTGGTTCACCAAAATCTTTCCGAAGTCTACAAAAAATAAAGAATGGCAAAGATTCTCAAACTTTTAATAGTTATCAATCTGGCATTCTTTTTTGGTGAATCCATTCATGCAGAGGGTTTTAATAAAGCAGGGATTGCAACCGCACATCCATTGGCAACAAAGGCAGGCTATGAAATTCTTGAAATGGGAGGAAATGCTTTTGATGCTGCTGTCACTGTTAGTGCAGTGCTTTCAGTTGTCGAGCCATACAGCTCTGGCTTAGGAGGGGGAGGCTTCTTTCTTTTGCATAATGCAGAAGATGGTCAATCTGTTTTCGTTGACGCCAGAGAGAAAGCGCCCTCAATGGCAGACCGAGACATGTACCTTGACGAAAATGGTGATGTGCTCAGAACCGCTTCTCTGAATGGCCCACTGGCTTCTGGTATACCAGGATTGCCGGCAGCCCTTCATCATGTTGCAAATAATCATGGCAGTATGCCCTTATATAAACTACTAGAGCCCGCTATTCGGCTTGCTCGTGATGGTTTTCCTGCTTATGAAAGGTTAATCACTGCATTGAATGTTGCAAAAAAATCAAGAACGCTTTCCCCAAAGTTTAAAGCAGTATTTATGCCAAATGACCAGCTTCCAGAAGTTGGACAACTTATAAAACAGCCTGAACTTGCAAAGACCCTAGAAATCATTGCTTCAAATGGACACGATAGTTTTTATAGCAGTTTCTTTACCCAAAAAATGATTGATGAAGCAAGACAAGATGGTTCAATCTGGTTAGCAGATGATTTTAAAAACTACTCAGTGGTTGAGAGAGAGCCAATAAAGGTAAATTTCTTGGGCGCACAACTCACAACTGCTCCACCACCATCATCTGGCGGCACAACAATCGCAACTATTTTGAACATAATCAGTGAATTTGATTTTATTCAAATGGATATTTCCACAAGAACTCACTTGGTGGTTGAATCAATGAGGAGGGCCTACAGGGATAGAGCATTCTTCTTAGGCGATCCTGATTTTGTTGACGTGCCTATAAAAAAGCTCACTAGCAAAGAACATGCTTCAATTTTGGCTCAGTCTATAGATATGAACGCAGCAACCCCAATACATGAAGATGATCAGCTGGATGAAAAGTATGCATGGAATGAGGGTTCGCACACCACCCATTTCTCAATTTTGGATATGGACGGCAATCGAGCTGCAGTCACACAAACGATAAACACATGGTTTGGCTCAGGATATATGCTCCCTAGTTCTGGCTTAATACTTAATAATGAGATGGATGATTTTTCTGCAAAACCATTTGCTCCAAATCGATATGGACTCGTCCATGGAGAGCAAAATTCTATACAGCCAAACAAGCGTATGCTTTCAAGTATGACGCCAACATTTATAGAGTCTGAAAAAGGCTTGGCTATTCTTGGAACTCCAGGAGGAGCAAGAATAATAACAATGGTACTGCTCTCAATTCTTGATTATTTTGAAGGCGGATCTGCTGAGACTATGACAGCAACAAAAAGATTTCATCACCAATTTCTACCAGATGTAATCAGATATGAAAAAGATGCATTTACAGAAGAGACCATTAAAATTCTTGAATCAAAAGGGCATACCCTCCAAGAAATATCTAGTTATGGAAATATGCAAGTTGTCACTTGGGAGAAGGACTCCGGAGATGTAAACTCATCCTCTGATCCGAGAGGAATTATCGAGGGCTACGATATTGACTTTTACTAATCAGGTTTGGCACTTCGGACAAAAGAAGCTGTTTCGCCCGCCAATGATTCTGTCTTTTATAAGCTCTGAGCATTTTTTACATTCTTCACCAGATCTACCGTATACAAAGAGCTTTTGCTTAAAATAACCAATCTGCCTGACTTCATTGTAATAAGTGAAGTCTCGGAGTGTCGTGCCACCCATTTCAATCGCTTCATTTAAGACCCTCTTTATTTCTTCACCTAATTTTCTGTATCGCTGTTTGCTAATTCTGCTAGAAGATCGAATGGGGTTGATGCCACTCCTGAAAAGCGACTCACTTGCATAAATATTTCCAACGCCAACAACAATATTCGAGTTCATAATAAAGTTTTTCACCGCAGCTTTTCTGCTTCTGCTCATGTTAAATAAATATTCTCCAAGAGCTTTTTCATCAAGCGGTTCAATACCAAGACTCTTTATCAGTTTATGTTCTTCAGGGCGCTCATTCGTCCAAACAGCACAGCCAAAACGTCTGGGGTCATTTAAGCGAACCACTTTTTTGTTCTTAAGAATGAATTCAACATGATCATGTTTGTGATATTTTGAATTTTTATCGAAGATCCCAATGCTTCCAGACATCCCAAGATGAAGAATTAAGGCACCGCTTTCGCAAGAAATTAGGATGTATTTTCCTCTTCTGTATATTTTCTTGATATCAGAATGAATGATGTTGCGAATCTTTTTTTCTTCGACTGGCCACCGAAGCTTTTTATTTCTGATATTCACCCCAGTGATCGAGGTTTTTTTTAAAGCAGATTCCAATGCCTTCTTAGTGACCTCAACTTCGGGTAACTCAGGCATTTTTTANATTATGTTGAAGAAGAATGTTATTTGATTTTTGCTTCTTTGTAGAGGACATGCTTCCTGATTTTAGGATCAAACTTCTTTGTTTCCATTTTATCTGGGTGTTCTTTTTTATTTTTCGTGGTCGTGTAGTAATGACCCGTTTTTGCAGATGAGACCAGCTTAATTTTTTCTCTCATTACGCCCTCTCTCCAAAATCTTTGAGGTTCTCAAGCACATGATCGATGCCATGCTTATCGATGGTTCTTAGACCTTTTTTTGACAAACGCAGCTTTACGAATCTGTTTTGGCTCTCTACCCAGATTCTGTGCGTATGAAGGTTCGGCAGGAACTTTCTTCTCGTCTTATTATGGGCATGAGAGACATTATTCCCACTTTTTGTTTTTTTGCCCGTTACTTGACACACTCTTGCCATTTTTGTTTCACCTCTTAGGTACTGATTTATTTTTAATTCAGGACGGCTTTTATACCAATAGCACAGACAGTTAGCAAGTATTTATAGACAATTTTAATATCAGTTTGGTAACACATATTCTTAAAAAGAATTAAACTAATGTTATGCAAGATAGTCCTAATAAAAAAATTATTGATCTAAAGGTTCTGGACAAAAGAATCGGCGATACTTTTGATATGCCAGATTACCAAACATCAGGCTCCGCTGGTATAGATTTACTTGCATGCTTGGATGAACCTATGACGATTCAGCCTGGCGATACCGAGCTCATTCCAAGCGGTATTGCAGTCTATATAAGAGATNCGTCTCTGGCAGCTGTTTTGCTNCCCCGTTCTGGGCTTGGCCACAAGAAGGGCCTTGTTTTAGGAAATTTAGTCGGCTTGATTGACTCTGACTACCAAGGACAAGTCTTTATCTCATGCTGGAACAGAGGAAAAGAAANTTGTGTGATTGAGCCTGGTATGCGATTGGCTCAAATGGTTTTTTTGCCAATTCAACAGGTCAATTTTAATTTGGTGGAGTCCTTTGAAGAATCAGATCGCGGAGAAGGTGGATTTGGGCATACTGGCGAGGGTTGATATAAATCAAGCGCCGTATTTTTCTCTATAGGCCTCTATTTTTTCAACATAAGCCTCAAGTTCACTGGGACTATTTTTTACAAATGTGAGAATCTGATCCAGGTTGACAATGGAAATCACCGGCACACCAAGCTCTGNNGAAACCTCTTCAACCGCTGATAAATCTCCCCCACCTTTTTCTAGTCTATCAAGCGCTATAAGTATTCCTGAGATTTCGGCACCCGCTTGAGTGATCATCTTTGAAGCCTCTTTAATTGCGGTTCCAGCAGTGATTACATCATCAACGATGACCACTTTGCCAGACAATGAGGGGCCAACTATCTGTCCGCCCTCCCCGTGATCTTTTTTCTCTTTTCGGTTGTAGACAAAGGGAACATTCTTTTCATGGTTGACAAAGAGACTTGAACTTAAGACTGATACAAGAGGAATCCCTTTATAAGCAGGGCCAAAAAGCATGTCATAGTCAATATTGCTCCCCTCTAGGGCAGCAGCATAAAAGTCACCGATATTTTTTAAGGCTTTGCCTGTTGAGAAAAGACCCATATTAAAAAAATATGGGCTGACTCTTCCAGATTTAAGCTCAAACTCTCCAAATTTGAGAGCGCCAATTTGAATCGCCAGTTGTATAAAGTTCTGTTTGTAGTTTTCCATTAACGTTAAACTAAGACTTGTATTCTGCTAAGCATCTCACAGAATGACCCGATAATGAAGATAAGCATTCAAGTTGGAGAAAAAGAGATAAAGATTATTACCTTAAATGTCAACGGCATCAGAGCAGCAAATAAAAAAGGCCTGTTTAATTGGCTCAGCGAAGAAAATGCCGATATTGTTTGTCTTCAAGAGGTCAGGGCCCAATTAGATGATATCCAAGGGGATGAGTATTGGCCAAATGGCTACCACTGTTTTCACAATCAAGCGGTTAAGAAGGGCTATAGCGGCGTTGCTATCTTTACAAAGGAAAAGCCAGAAAGTCTTATTGAAACAATGGAATCAGAAGAGTTTGACCAGGAAGGCCGCTATATTGAGTGCTCGCTCAAGGAATTTAAAATTGCCTCAGCATATTTTCCATCTGGGTCTTCAGGCGATATAAGACAAGAGGCTAAATGTCGCTTTTTAGATCTCTTTGAAAAGAAAATAGCTCAATATAATCAATCAAAAACTGCATTTATATTTTGCGGCGATATTAATATCGTTCACAAAGAGATTGACATTAAGAACTGGAAATCAAACCAAAAGAACTCTGGATGCTTGCCTGAAGAAAGGGCTTGGCTGGATAAAATTATTGACGAGCATGGATGCACAGATGCATTCAGGTCAATAAACACCAAGCCAGAAGAATATACTTGGTGGTCTAACAGGGGGAATGCCTATAATAACAATGTAGGCTGGAGGATTGACTATCAGTTTTACAATAAGTTTTTTCCTAAAGCACCGCTTAGATCTTCAATTTATAAAAAGGAAAGGTTTTCAGATCATGCTCCATTGATTATTGATTATGAATAGAGCGCTCTCAGAATACAGNGAAAAAGGGTTGGGTATCTATACCAGTTCTGAGTCTATCAGAATGGTTTTTTTAGGATTTTCAGCAGGCCTGCCCCACCCACTTTTGTTTGCAACACTGACGCTTTGGCTTGCTTCTGCAGAGGTAAGCATTTCTGAGATTACAATGTTTGGATGGGTTGGGATTATTTATGCCATTAAGTTTTTATGGGCCCCCATGCTTGATCGATTAAGATTGCCTGGGCTTACAAGCTTAATCGGGCAAAGAAGATCGTGGATGCTTCTTACACAAGCAATCATCCTGGTTGGACTGATTTATATGTCCTTTCTGCAGCCAGAGAGTGATCTTATTTTTTTGGCATATATGTCTATAATCGTCGCATTTGCATCGGCATCCCAGGATGTTGCAATTGACGCATATAGAATTGAGATAGCTGAAAGTAAATTTCAAGCAGTTCTGGGTGCTAGTTATCAACTTGGATATAGAATCTCAGCATTGACCTCTGGCGCTGGAGCTTTATATCTCGCCAGTTTTTATGATTGGAAATTAACGTATCAGATCATGTCTATGTTCATGTTGGTTGGNATCATGACAGTNATCATGATTCCAGAATCAACAAAACCCTTCGAGAAAAATAATAATTCTGGATGGTTGAAAAAGACTCTAATAGAACCCTTCGCTGAATTTTTTAAAAGGAACGGTTATTGGTCTCTCTTTCTTCTTATGTTTATNGCAATATATCGAGTCAGTGACTTAATCATCGGGATTGCTGCAAATCCATTCTATGCAGATCTTGGGTTTAATCTTTCTGAGATTGCAACAGTGACAAAAGTTTTTGGGTTTACCATAACCATCATTGGCGCATTCATCGGCGGACTGACTGTGGCTCGTTTTGGAATTAGTAAGTTACTGATTNTTAGCAGCATCCTATTGACGGTCACCAACCTGTTTTTCTTATTTTTGAATAATGCAGGCCCCAGCCTACCTGCTTTGGTTTTAACAATAAGTGCAGATAACTTTGCATTGGGATTCTCGGGTACAGTTTTCATAGCATTCTTATCAAGCCTAACAAGTAGATATTTTACTGCCAGTCAATATGCTCTCTTTACATCCGTTATGTTTTTGCCCGGAATTACACTCAGTGGATTCTCTGGACAAATCATCGAGAGTAGTGGTTGGTCCACNCTCTTTATTTATTCAGCATTGCTTGGCATACCTTCGATTGCATGCTCACTTTTAATTGTCAAAAAAGGCTGGAAGGAACAATAGTCAGGCTTTAAAGATGAATGAGTTTTCTGTTACAAATTGAGCAAGTGACTTCGGCGCATCTCCCATAAGAGCATTGAATGTGTCTGTTTTTTCCTCAATACCACCTTCAGCAATACCTTTAAATAGATCAATGACTGCATCCAGATGCCATTGATTTGTTAAAAACTGACCCAGTGTTTCTTTATATGCGGCCAAGGGAACGTCTACATAATCTACTTCTGTGCCAAGAACTTGGCTAAAGATTTCAGCAACCTCATAAAAAGATAAGATCTCAGGCCCAGTTATTTCGTGGTTCATCGATTCATGCCCATCTTCAGAAAGAACTTTAGCTAGAACTTTTCCCACATCAGTTGTGTCTATCATTCCGGTCTTACCTTCACCCATCGGCAGAAATATTTTCCCCTGATCTTTTATTGTTCCAGCTGATGCAAGTAAGTTTTGCATGTAGAAATTGGGTTTAACCATGGTCCAGCTCAAACCGGACTGCTTAATATATTCCTCTGACTCAAGATGTAATTTTGGAATAGGACTCGTTGCATCGGGTGTTGCTTCAATCGAAGACATTTTTACAATTTTCTTAGCGCCCGATTGTTTAGCAGAGTCGACGAGTTGTTTTTCTAATTTGAGTTGACCCTCTGAATTTGGAAGCAATATCAGTACCGTATCAATTCCATCCATTGATTGTTCAACTGCCTCAACATTTTCAATTGATCCAATGATTACTTCAGCGCCTAGAGATTCTAGCTCTTGTTTCTTTGCCTCGTTTCTTATCAACACTCTAAATTTTTCTCCCATATCACTGAGAGATTTTGCTGTAGCAGAGCCAGTCTTCCCTGTAGCGCCTGTGACTAGTATCATTTCTTATTCTCCAAATTAAGTTTTGTTAAATAGAGGTCATGAAAATACGCGACCCCTGTTTCATATTTTTTACTNAGCGGNCCTTCATTATATATACCTGCTTGAAGATTTTGCTGTATTTCTGGNATNAGCTTTTGATCTTCCAGGCTGACCTCTAATTGATATTTTCCCTCNTTATTTTCAAAATCCTCCGCNTCGACATCAGATGGGCGAAANAGATTATAGACGACCNTACACCATTTGGGTTTGAGNGGCTCNATTCTNTGGAAAACAATGCCTCTTCCATAGATATTNAAAATNAANTTTGGAAAGTGCCANCCAAAGCTTCCNGGTTGANNNCTATTTGCTCGATCTGGCACAGAGTGAACNCTATATTCATTNNTNTTCTCTAACTTATATTCTTGCCAAACTACATCACGATTGAGCTGAGGATGNACCAGGGGGATGTGATAACCTTCTTGATAATTATCAACATATGTTTTCCAGTTTGCATGAACATCAAACCTGAGCTCATTATGGAGAATCAAGTTNTCAGTAAAATAATTACTAACAATTTTNTCAAAGCCACCNAACCATTTATCTAGAGGTTTGGATTCNTTATTAAGGTTTATAAAAATTAGGCCAAAACGTTCGGCTACCGATATTTCAAAGAGAGAATGTCTGTCTTNTTCAAAATCATCATTCGCATAAAATTTTGGTGTGTCCATTANCTTTCCANTGAGATCATACTTCCAACCATGATAGGGNCATATCATGTGCTTGCAGACACCCTCTTTATTNGANATCACTTTGGCCGCNCTATGCCTGCAGACATTATGNAAAGCCTTTAGATTANTNGANTTATCTCTGACGANGATAATTGGATAGTTGATTAAATCAGTGGTTATATATGATCCAGAGGTNGTTAATTGATCTGATCTTCCGACCCAGANCCACTCGTTTTTAAATATGCTTTCNGTCTCCTGATTGAAAACAGATGACGAGTGATAGAAGTCTGACGATAANGTTTTTGTCCTGGACATAAAAATGATTTAAAACGATATTATGATCTGTAATNATATTAAATGAAATTAGATTAAGGACCATCCATTAAATTAGAAANTAAAGTTGCATTAATTACAGGAGCNTCGACAGGAATNGGGGCAGGAATAGCANCTGCATTTGCAAAAGAAGGNGCNAANGTAGTTATAAACTNTCCNAATGAAGNNGAAGAAGAAAACGCACAAAGTGTTTTAAGCGAGATTTCTAAATATTCAGATTCATCGACTATTTTAAAAGCAGACGTTTCTAATTCAGCAGAAGTTTCAAAAATGGTTCAATCTGTAACTGATCAATATAAGAGAATTGATATCCTTGTTAATAATGCTGGTATCGCTACCAGTGCCCCAATACATGAAATGACAGATGAGATGTGGGATGAATTAATTTCAATCCATCTTAATGGAACCTTCTATGCGACAAGAGAATGTTTGAAGGTAATGTATGAACAAGAATATGGCAGAATAATTAATACAGCATCGCAATTAGCATACAAAGGCAGTCCAGGTTTTTCACATTACACAGCAGCCAAAGGTGCAATCATATCATTTACCAGATCACTCTCTCTTGAAATTGGAAAAATGAATATAAGAGCAAACTGTGTAGCACCGGGCGCTACAATGACAAGGATGCTGTCAGAAGTACCGACTGAGATTCTAGATGGCATCAAAGCGTCCATACCTAAAGGAACAATTGCAAACATAGAGGAAATAGTGCCAGCATATGTGTTTTTAGCTTCAGACGATGGCGATCATTTTGTAGGACAAACGATTAGCCCAAATGGCGGAGATCATTTCTTATAGAACATAATATTTTGTAAATCTGTTCTAATACTATAACATCGTATATATAGATATAATGAAGTATATAAATATCAATATGTATGCTATATGATAATAAAAAGTAATAAGGTTACTCCAGAGTTCCTTGATGCAATAAAGATTAAGGATAAGGCCTATTTTATATCAATTGAGGATTGCAAAGGTTTTAGAATTAAGGTAAACCCTTCAGGTAGGATAAGTTTTGTAACCTACGCACGAATT
Source organism: Gammaproteobacteria bacterium (assembly GCA_002718375.1). Next base: position 16,374 of record PBEI01000013.1, on the reverse strand, counting down.
AAAGGCGGTGGCAAACCTAGAACTATAACTCATGGTTCAAAAAATAAACTCCCATTCCCAGTGGCAATTGATTTACATATTCAATCAATTGATCTCTTAAATAAAGGCATTGATCCTAACCTTCTAAAAAAAACTAAAAGAGACCAATTTTATGGTTCTATAAAGTTTATTGATCTTGCAAATGAATATATCTCCAGTAAAAAATTATCAGGCGAACATTCTGATCAACACTCTGACCACAATTCTAAATACTTGATTGCAACAAAACTTAAGGCATTTCATGAAGACAATATCGAAAATATTACTGTAGAGAAATTAGAATCATGGTTTAGGAACAATAAGCACACACCAGCAGCAGCTAAGAATGCATTGATGCTATTATCTAAAATATTCAAATATGCAACAGCAACTGGTTTTTATCATTTACAAAATAATCCTGTAAGTGAATTGAAAGATTCACTTTTCATAGGCAATCAAAAAACATCAAAAAAACAGTTAGATCTAGAGAGTGAGTATTCAGAATATCTATATAATCTATGCGACCCTATGAGCGAATACAGTTTAAACCCAATTACGAGGAATATTATTTATTTGATGACCATCACAGGGTTAAAAAAGACTGACATATTAAATTTAAAAAAGGATCAAATTACTGAAAATAGTCATATAAATATTAATAGAAGAAAAAGCTTCATTCAGATAGTGCCAATTACAGATGACATACAATCAATTTTAGACCATACAAATGAGTATCTAAATTCAGAAACTGAATCATTTAATAACGACTATATTTTTTACAACCCAGTAACTATGAAACCGATAACAAACCTAAGAAAATCCTTTATAAAGATTTCCTCATCTTTTGATTGGAATCTATACCCAGAAGCTATAAGAAAAAGCTTTGCAAATATTTGTGATCAAGTTGCAATACCAAGAAAGCACTATTACCAGTTACTAGGTATTAGGGAAAGTTATATTCCTCATAGTGATGGAAAACTTGAGCATGAACAAATCAATAAACTAAGGGATTCACTTCACTGCGTACAGGATGAAATTAATAACAAATGTCCTCTGATTGTCCCTGGAAGATATAACAGAATATCTGATCTTTTATATACGTAATCTATGTATGCTATATGATTATATCCAAGAATTATAATTATAAATAACTGATATATATGGTAATAATATCAGGACATAATATTAATATAATACGACTGATCTTATTGACTCACCTTTATGCATTAGATGAAATGCTTCATTAATCTCTTCAAGGGGCATTTTATGTGTGATCATATCATCTATATTAATCTTTCCATCCATATACCAATCAACAATTTTTGGCACATCTGTTCGACCTCTTGCTCCACCAAAAGCAGACCCTCTCCATACTCGTCCAGTCACTAATTGAAATGGTCTAGTCGATATTTCCTGACCTGCACCCGCAACACCAATGATTACAGATTCACCCCATCCTTTATGACAACACTCAAGAGCTTGTCTCATTGTGTCCACATTACCAATGCACTCAAATGAATAATCGGCACCACCACCTGTGAGATCAATTATAGCTTCGACTACATCATCTATTTTTGCTGGGTTTATAAAGTCAGTCATTCCAAATTTTGTCGCTAAAGGTACTTTTGATTCGTTAATATCGATTCCAACTATTTTATTTGCACCAACCATTTTTGCTCCTTGGATAACATTCAGGCCAATACCACCTAATCCAAATACTACGACATTAGAGCCCGGCTCAACTTTTGCATCATAAACCACAGCACCGATGCCTGTTGTTACACCGCAACCTATGTAGCAAATTTTGTCAAACGGTGCGTCTTGTCTCACCTTCGCAACTGCAATCTCAGGCATGACTGAATAATTTGAGAATGTAGAGCAACCCATATANTGNTATATAGGGTCACCATTCAGAGAAAANCTTGACGTTCCATCCGGCATCAGACCCTGACCTTGTGTTTCTCTAATTGATTGGCAAAGGTTTGTTTTTGGGTTCAAACAAAAATTACAGTCTCTGCATTCAGGTGTATATAGAGGTATAACATGATCTCCAGGCTTTACAGAAGCCACATTTTTGCCTACCTCCATTACTATACCAGCGCCTTCATGGCCTAGCACTGAAGGAAAGATACCTTCTGGATCATCGCCAGATAATGTAAATGCATCTGTGTGACAAACACCAGTTGCTTTGATCTCTACCAATACTTCATTATCACCTGGGCCATCTAAATCCAATTCTTCAATGACAAGATCTTCACCGGCTTTAACTGCAATTGCTGCTTTTGTTTTCATTTCCCCTCCTTTATATGACTATCAATAAGAATATCAATTATTGGCCTTATATTAAACAGTCGAAGTGATTAGATTATTTGTAAATCGAATGCTAATGTAGTTAAAAATTTATTTTCAAATATGTATAGATCCTTTAGACAAGTCATAGAATTACTCGATTCTCAGGGGAAGCTGGTTAAAGTTAAAAAATCAGTCAACCCAAAATATGAAATGGCAGCACTAATGAAGACTCTAGAAGATGAGTCAAGGGCTTTTATTTTTGAAAATGTAGAGAATTCAAAATATAAAGCAGTGGGCGGTTTATTCACTTCGATGGGGCGTTATGGACTCATCTTTAATGAAGACGGTAGTGAAGACTTCACCTATGAACAAGCTGGACAAAAGGTCATGTCAGGTATTGCGAATCCAATACCATACAAAACCATAGAAGCAGGCCATGTTACTGAGAGAGTGCTAAAAGGAAATGACATTGATTTAACCAAGCTTCCTGCCCCAACTTTTTTTGAGCTTGATACTGGGCCTTTTTTAACAGCTGCTGTTGGAATATTTAAAAAGCCGAACGGTGAAATTAATGTTGGATTTTACAGATGTTTAATCATTGACAAGGAAAATTTATTAATCAATGCAAGTGGTTTGAGCGATCTTAGAAAAGCATATGCATGGCATAAAGAAAACAATAAAGAGATGAGAGTCGCTATGGTGCTGGGGGCACCACCAGCTTTACTCATGGCCGCAGCTTCTAAATCTCCTGATGAGATCTCAGAGTTAGATGTTGCTGGCGGGATTAATGGTGAGGCCATTGAAGTTATAACCGGACCTGATTCCGGTCTTCCGATTCCTGCTGATTGTGAGATGGCATTTGAGACCATTGTTGATCTCGATAATATGGTTGAGAACACTCTAGGTGAGTTTGGTGCTCAATATGGCACCGAGCATGCCCCAATGTGTAAAGTAACAAGCATTCTTCAAAGAAATGACGCAATGTTTTATACATTGATGGCAGGCAGAGCAAAGGAGCACAACAATCTTGGCTATCTTACTGTCTACGGTATCTCAAAAGGACTAGAGCAAAAAATCAGACAAAGTTACCCAAATGTGACAGACATAGCTGTTCATTTTGATACAAAAATTGGTCCATTGATGCATCTGGCTATTGCCATCAAAAAGAAAAATGATGATGAACCTGGGCAAATGATAAAAGAACTCTTTGAAATGAACATGGGCTTTTTTAATCTTGCCTGGATGGCAAAACGAATCATCATTGTAGATGATGACGTCGACCCTAATGATATGGATGATGTTGAGTGGGCTACATGGACGAGAATGGGTAGAGCTGAGAAGTTATATACTTTTCCNAATTTTGTAACGTGGGAAGTNGATAGAGCAGCACTTCCTGATGGNACATCAGCCAGAATAGGTATTGATGCAACCAAAGATATGGATTATGCGGATGATTTAGTTAAGCCTGTAATTCCAAATGAAGAAAACATAGACCTAAAAGACTACATCTAGGAAATACTAATGATTGATCCATATTTAGCAGTAGCCTTACAAACCAAGGTAAAGCATGTAAAAACCAGGAATGAGGTTCAGGTTAATCTTGATCATATTGGGAATATGATTGAGATGGTGACACATATGTGCTCACTGGAATTACCTGTTCGATTAATTGCATTAGGAGAAGGCGCAATTCAAGGTTTTGTGGATGAGATATTGGATATGAATCAGGCAGAATATGCAAAAACAATGGCAGCAGAAATCCCTGGCCCTGAAACAGACTTTCTAGGCAAGCTAGCAAAAGAGAAAGGCACCTATATCATTGGCCAACTCAAGGAGAAGCTTCCGGAATATAAAGATAGATTTTTCAATACAATATTTATTATTGATGAAAACGGCGATGTCATATACAAGCATCATAAGAACATTGTTGTATTCGTTGAACACTCAACAACGCCTCACGATGTTTATGACCAATGGGTTGAGCAGCATGGCGACTCAATCGAAGCTTTTTTCCCAGTTGCAAAAACACCAATAGGAAATATTGCAGGCACTGTTGGAGTTGAGGGTTCTTTTCCAGAGTCATTCAGAGCATTCGCTTTGAATGGTGCAGAAATTCTTTACCGTGCATCTTTGCCTGAGCCTTGGGTGTCGAGAGAAATTTTTGAGGTTCAAAATCGATCAAGAGCGATAGACAACACTGCTTATATGATAGCGCCAAATACAGGATCATTGATAATGCCATCGGAAAGTGGCGGCGATCCAACAATAATTGATGGTGCCTTGGGTGGTAGGTCTTCGATAATTGATTACAAAGGAACAATACTTTCTCAAACAGATACTGTTGGTGATGCGTACACTGCCAGTGAGATAAACATCGAAGCTTTGAGACACTACCGACAAAACGCAAGATTTCAAAACTGGATTCCATATCTTAAAACTGAAATTTTTAAGAAGCTCTATGACAGGCCTATATGGCCAAGCAATCTTCCGCCTATGAATCATGACGATGCAGGAAATGTCTTCAATGATTCAATCAAGAAGCTTATTAAATCTGGAATCTATACAGAAAAGTCAAAAAAATAAATGCTACCAAAAAGATTTAAACCAGCTGGTACATTTGAACTGATCAGGCTAGGGGGCGATCACGATGGCGGTTATCTTGTTGATCCAAAATCTATTCAAGAATCATCCTCACTTCTCGCTCTAGGGATCGGAAGAAATTGGAGCTTTGAGGAGGATTTTATAGAGAAGAAGAGAGTGAAGGTACATGCCTATGATTACTCTATAGCGAACAGTTACTGGATTAAGCATTTTTTCAAAAGACTTTTATCAATCCTTATAGGCAGGTTCACCGCTCCTTTTAAAGCCATAAAACTATATTTGGAGTTCAAAGAATTTTTTAAAAGTCATGCCACTTTATTCTTGGAAAAAATTGGCACCGCACCAGGCTGTGATACGAATTTGAATCAGGCCATGGAAAGACTTGATGATGCTCCAATATTTCTAAAAGTTGATATTGAGGGATATGAGTACCAAATTCTAGACGAGATCGTTGCATGCAGTGATCGTTTGTCAGGGTTGGTAATTGAATTCCATTTAGTCTCAAAAAACAAAGAGAAAATTGAAAAATTTTTAACCGAAATAAAACTCGAGCTTATTCACATTCATCCAAATAATAATCGTTTAGATGATGAGGGCGATCCTAAAGCAATTGAGCTTTCCTTTTCAAGGAACCCAATAAAAGTTGGAAATAGGTTTGTGCATCCTCATGAGCTTGATCAAGACAATGTTCCAAGAAAAGAGGCGGTAGATTTAAGATTCAGTGAAATCTAGCTCTATTAAGACCATTCTTTTTGTTGCCTCTATCACATCTTTCTCAATGGGCTTTCCATTCTTATAGCCAACACCTCCAAAAAAACCATCGATACGACTGTGCTCAAAAAGGGCATGAAGCTTTGGATAGATATAATCAAAATCATCAGGCTCAGCATTAATTTTTGATTGGATTTCTTTGCCTTTAAATAGAATTTCTATTTCATCAATACTGGTTAGGTTTCTCCACCAAATATTTGGTTTATCGGTGACGCATGTCAGTAACCCTTTATGGTGCTCAAAGAAACTTACCGGGATGAAGTATTTTTTCCCTGTTTTCGCACCAGTGACATATAGAACCAAAACACTATGACTCACAAAGAAATGGAAGGGCGATCTTAAAATAAAGATCATGATTGGATTGATAAAAAAACGCCAAATCATTTTCTATGACTCAGCTTCAGTTTTCTTAATTCGCTCTGCGACGGACTCCTTGATTTTATATGGCTCCCAATTTTTAGGAGCGGTATATATACCAAGTTTTACCATCTTATTAACCTGGTGCTTAACCAGCTCAACCTGATCTTCTTCAGTAAATGGAGGTTCATCCATACATAAATTTTTTGGATATATGCCGCCTTTTGCCATCATTGCATCATAGATGACTTTGTATTCCTCAACTCTCATATCTTTCGCTAAGTTTTGCCACTGTCCTCTCAGCCTAAAGTCTCTCAATCCGTCAATATTTATAATTGCACTAACGAGCGCTTCTCCACCACTAAGGTATTCAGAAATGATCTGGCCTCTGTAGTCAATAATCTGGCTTTTACCATTACTGAATTTGAAGTCTTCTCCGCCAGGCATGTAGATTCCACCAATATTCGGAGCAAGCACATAACAAGTATTAAATATCGCATGAGATTGATTCTGTATTTGATTCATATTGTTTCCCATCCATGGCTCCGGATACTGTGATCTATATATTATTTCAGCTCCATTCATAGCCAGTCCTCTGGCCGCTTCAGGGTAACTTCCCTCTGCACAGATTAAGGTTCCAATATTGCCAATTTCAGTTTTTGCGACAGGATATAAAGCATCATGAAGCTTCTCTGGATCATCACCATATTTCTCAAGATAAACATCCCAAATATCACTCGGAGCCGTGTTGGTTTCTTTTTGATAAAAAGATGTTTTGATATGGGTATGAATTAGTTCTCCATTTGGATCTATGATGAACGCCACATTAAAGATCCTATCAGGCATAAGATCTGGAACTTTGGCAACCATTTGAGCAATTAAGAATATATTGAATTGCTTACATATTTCGCCAAGAAACTCTGTTTCCTTTCCTGGTATTTCAGGCACAACCTCATTATATATACGGAGGTGTTCTTCGCCTCCACCAAGGCACCAGCCTCCAATTCCACCTTCAGAGACTGAGACAAGTTGAACAGGCAAATCCAAGCTACAATTCCACACAGAATAAGCGATACTGGTCTGGAGTCTTTCCAGATCCTTCCAGTAATCATCTATGCTGGTAGCCATATGTGATTCGTTTTGTATTCCGACAGCTGAATATTGGAGGGNCATNGTGTCACCTTTTGTAAAAACTCAAANTTAAAAAAATCNATTCAATCAATAACATATTACAGTATATTGATTATTTACAAATNAAATCAAAGGGGAGANCATGTCAGANAANGAGAATATGAATACAACATCCAGTGAAATACCTTTCAAGGATATCCCTTTTAACTCCTATAAGATTTTCTTCATTTGTTTAATTGGAGTAACTTTTGCAAATCTGGATCACTCAATTTTCATATTGGTCAGTGAAAAATTCCAAAATGAATTTGGATGGTCATTAACTGATGTGGGCTGGTATGTGGCAATAACATTTTTTATATCGGGAATTCTATGCACACAAGTCGGTGTTCTCACGGATAGAATCGGAAGAAGAAAGTCCCTTTTATGGTCAACCTTCCTGACTCCCATTTTTGTTGCTTTTTTAGCCATTGCTCCAAATACAATTTCTGTTCTGATTGCGAGAACATTGGGCTTTACTGCTGCTGGGGCTCAATCGCCAATTACATTGACTACAGTGACTGAGTCATCTCCGCCTAGATATAGAGGTCTATTCACAGGCATACTCCAGATTGGGTTTCCCTTAGGCTGGTTCTTTGCATCAGTTTTGGTGGCATTCATGATTGAGCAACTGGGAATCAATTGGCGATATACTTTTTTACTGGCTCTGCTTTTCCTTCCATATGGTTGGATAATATACAAGTATCTTCCTGAATCTGAAGCTTGGCTAAAATCACAAGCCTCAAAAGCACAAGATGAGCCGTCCGTAAGCACTATGGTTCTATTTCAGAAAAAGTGGAGGAGAAAATCACTGCTTCTCTTTACAGGCCAATTTCTTTATGCATTTGCATATGGCAGCACATTGATGTTGGTGTTATATTTCACCCAAGCAAGAGGCTGGAATATAGTGGATGCAATCAAAATCGTTGGCTACTCATATGGGATAGGCGCTTTTGGATACATCGCTGCTGCAATTGTCGGTGAGTTTTTCCTAATTAGAAGAAATACAATCATCCTTTGGGCACTTTCTGGAAGTCTCGCCTTTATCATGTTGATCTGGTGGGCACAGGGATGGACCCAAGTGTTGATTGTATACGGGCTTATGACACTATTTTTCTATGGCGCTTATGCTGTCATGGCAACTTTTATTGCAGAGAATTTTCCAGCAGAACTCAGGGCGACTGCAGCAAGTTTTTCTGGAACACTTGCAATCAATCTAGGTTTTGGATTAGGACCTCTTGCCATTACTTATGCAGCGACTGCTTTTGGCTGGAATATGGGTTACACATACGTTGGGATAATACCAATCATTCTTGCAGCAATTATATTTATGTTTCTTGAGCCAGTCCCAAGAGAGGATGTATTCTAAATTTAGGCTTCTGAATATTTTTCAAAATCACATGTGAAGTCATGAAAGGTATGATTGGGTTCATACGCAAAGGGTTTCCATCCCAAATGCTCATAGTCACCAACTAGAGACGTGGGCTTTATAAGCCCTCCCGTTTGAACAACTGCACCAAAATTCTCACGACCTCTGAACATCATTGGGTCCCACCCGTGATACATATAGAGCATATTAGGCCCCATTGCAGATGTTACATGTGCTTGAGCAATAAACGACCCTGATTTGCTGAACACTCGAATCAACTCGCCGTCCTCAACACCCTTAGAATTTGCATCTTCTGGATTGACATAGACATCAGGCTCTCCTCTTTGTAGGCTGAGAAGGAAGCTATCATCACGCCACATGCTGTGGATACCATGCCTAGCATGACCCATCAGCATTTTCATGGGATAGCCTTCATTGATTAGTGCATCTTTATGTCCAGGCAATGCTTCATCGAATTTAACAAACCAGTCATGATCAATATAAAACTGTTGCCTATGAGTCAAGGTCTTATAGCCAGTCTTTTCTCTAACATTGTCGTAAATCTCTGAGAAAAAGGGAGACTCTTTTGAATGGAGTGTGGTCTCAGACCCTTTATTCCTCAAAAAACCTTTTGCCGCAAGTTCCTCATATTTGACGTTTTGGATCCCTGTGGTGTTGTCCAAAAGGAATTGAATAACATCCTTCACAGACTTAATTTTTCCTTGATCGGTGAAGTCATCGTGATATTTCGTCATATCTCTCGCAAAAGGAACGCCCACAACATTATCAGGAATAGGGGTTATGTTTCTTTCTTTTGCTCGAATGGAGATTGCTTCGGCCAGTCTTTTGTATGCTGTCCAGTCATCTACACACTCTCCCAGCGGCTCGACTGCTTTATCTATGACCTGCATATATGGGGTTCTTGGTTCTAGATGAAAGTCATGTCTTTCATAGTGATGGGAGATTGGCAATACATAATCAGAATACATTGCTGTAGCACCCATATCAGTAGCAAAAGTCGCAATGGTTTCGAGCTTGCTGAAAGCATTCTCTCTCCATCTTTTTCCGGAAGACCTCCAACTGGCAGCATTGGTTCCTGAAAAGAGTCCCATCTTCCAAGGTTTCTTTGAATAGTCTGGAAACCATCCGTTTTTCACAGACTCTTTGAAATGATGATCGTACTCTTCAGCCAATTCTTTTCCATACATTTCCTCATTGAATTCTTTCATGTTTGCATGAACATAGTCCCACCTTGAGAGCGTGGCTACACGGAAGGCTGCAATTGGATTTTTGAGAGCAAATGGGAAAAGGGCGCTTTCGTCTTTTGCAAGGTTTGTGATGGTAAGCCCACCACCCTCTTTGCCAGTATTGCCGGTGATACAAAGGAGTAAAAACAATGCTCTTTGCAGTAAATCTCCATGCAGATATTTCGAGGCGCGATAACCCGCATAGATCATTCCCGGTTTTGAGCTAGCAAATTTTCTTGCTACATCTCTAATTACTTTAGCGCTTATACCAGTTATTTCTTCAGCATATTCAGGAGTGTGTTCCGATGACCTTTGTTTCACGAGTTCGAAAACAGTCGTGACCTCGACCGGACCATCTTTTGTTTCAATGGTCCAAGAACCCTCAATCGCTGGTTTTAGCCCCTGAAGATCGATCGAAGGCATAGGCGGTATCAGGTGTGCAGGTGTGCCTGGAGGCGGTACAGGAGGTGTGCCGGTGCCAGGTGCTTCAGTTAATTGATCATTCTTTTCATCCCAAAAATAAAAACGATTATCTTTGGCATCAGCCGAAGCTTGAGGTAGATCTGTCTCTCTTAGATATTTTAAGTTATCCTTCCTTACCAAAAATGGGAGATCCGATTGCTCCCTCATGTAATCCTCATCATAACTCTTGTCACTTATGATGGTTTCAATCATTGCCATTGCGAGAGCAATATCACTTCCAGGTTTTGGATTAAGCCATTTGCTAGCATGCATTGCTGTTGCATTAAAATCTGGTGAAATTGAGATTACTTCAGTTCCATTATATTTTGCTTCCCAGAAAAAGTGAGCATCAGGAATTCTTGTTACTGCTGGATTACAGAACCAAATCAAGCAACACTTGGATTTATAAATCTCAGCCATTGTGTTACCAAGCGTGACATGCCCAAGAGTAATTTGAGCTCCAGAGAATAAATCACCGACTCCTGCAAAGGCCTCTGGCATCTGCACCCCAGTGATATTTGCAAATCTCATAATACTGGCATAGGAAGCCCTTTTCATGACCATTTGGGTACCAAGCCCACATGTGATTGCCTCCGGACCATATTCCACAGAGTGATCTATAAATTTATCTGCAATCTCCAACATGGCTTGTTCCCATGTGATCCTTTCCCACTTTCCTCCACCCCTCTCTCCAACTCGTTTCAGAGGATAAAGGATTCTCTGCTTGCCATACATGTAACGAGAATGACTCAATCCTTTTTGGCATCCTCTTGGCCCATAGTCAGGGGCATCACCAGAAGAACCGTATTCACCCTGTTGCTCTTCCCTCCAGACCACACCATTTTTTACATAAACATTGAAAGCGCACTGACCAGTGCAGTTGGTGCCATGTGTGGAACGACTGACTTTATCCCATGTCCATTTTTTTCTTGCAACATCTTCCCAAGAACGGTATTGATTCTGACTATCAGCAGCAAGTGCTGATGAAGAATAATTCAATGCAAGACCTATAGATGCAGAGCCTTTTAAAAAGTTTCTTCTGTTAAATTTGGAGAGGGTAGCCATACAAATAATGTATCACAAAAATACTATGTGTTGTGCTGTCCAGGAATCACTAGGACCCTGCCGCTTGCTTGTCCAATTGCAAACTCAACAAGATTCATTCGATCATTGCCAAAAAACATCTGGTTCTCAACAAACATTGTTGGGCTTCCATAGCCACCTCGTTTAGCAAGTTCCTTAGAGTTTTCTTCTATAACAATATCCAGTGAGTGGTCATTTAAATAATCTTCAACTTTTCCATTCAAGCCAATTTTTTCACAGATCTCTAGTAAGACCTTTTTATCCGANATATCNTTAGANTCACTGAAAAAAGCTTTAAAAACTTCCTCTGAATATTCTTTTATAAGACCCTCATCTTCAGCATGAGCGACACCTCTNGATGCTGCCATTGAAATGCTATGATCAATATTTTCCATTNGATTTATGACNACNNTGCAATAGTTTGCCCAGTCTTGTAGGTCTTTTTTTCTGTAATTTTTTTGATANTNAGNNGTANTTGCTTTNGGNTTATCAAGAATCTCTTTCATAATCTCAAGATTTATGGGCTTCCAGATGATGTCCGATGCAGTTCTGGTTGCNGTTTGAATTAAACGTTTGAAGCCAAGATAAGTCCAAGGGCAACTATAATCAAAGTAGAAATCTATGGAGATTTTTTTCAGACTCATNNTTTTNTNCCTCTTAATTNNGTTTTGAGTACTTTGCCATTGGCATTTCTTGGNAATNNATNAATTGTTTCNATAATCTTTGGTATTTTTATAGACGCGATTTTNTTACTACAAAAATCNTNAATCTCATCAAGCGATAGCTNCTCTTCTTTGAAAACAATAAATGCTTTAATNATTTCNCCCCATTTTTCATCAGGNTCACCAACAATAGCAATATCATTGATATCTGGATGCTCTANAAGTATTTCTTCAATTTCCCTTGGATAAATATTAATCCCACCTGAAATAATCATGTCTGTTTTTCTATCGACTATATATAGGAACCCATCTTCATCTTTTTTTGCAAGGTCACCTACTGTTAGCCATTCTCCATCAAAAGCATCTNGAGTTTCCTTTTCTTTTNGCCAGTAGCCATTGAATATATATGGACTGCTTGTGAAAACTTCCCCAACTTCATTTGGCCCGCATTCATTGCCATCATGATTTAATATTTTTATCTCTGTAAAAGGAAAGGGCTCTCCTACACATTGCTTTTTTCTTAATTGATCTTCTGGCTTAAGGTTTGAAATAATTCCACCCTCTGTTGAACCATAGCACTCATAAAGTAGTCCCTCACCAAAATGTTCAACTATCTTTTCTTTTAACGATTGTGGCAGTGCGGCTGCGTTTGATATGATCGTTTTTAATGAGCTTCCAGTGCAGCTGTCGAGAATGGATTGGTCTATGCCAAGCATCCCATAAAAATGGGTTGGAACGCCAAAAAACCCTGTAATGTTTTCGTCTTCGATAGTTTTCATTACCAATTCAGGATTGAAGTCATCCATAATTTCAGCGTAACCCCCAAAAAATACAGGCGCTAATGAGAANATCATCCCAGCGCCATGNCACATTGGCGCNATAGAAAGAAAGCGGTCATCAGAAGAAAAACAACCATAAGCATCTGCCATTCCATATAACGTCAACGCCCTTGATCGATGAGGCACAAGAACACCCTTCGGCTTTCCTGTTGTTCCAGAAGTATAAGGTATCGTGAATGTTTCTTTTTCATCAATGGCTGGAAGGCCACCCATTTGACTTGACTGATCAATTAAGTTGCTTAACTCATTCTCGATATTAATTTTCCTTTGAGCACCATCAATGTGAATCCCTTCAAGCGATGTANACACTTTTTGATCAACAAAGATCAANCTTGCTTGGGCATCTTCACATATTGAAACGATCTCTTTTGTTGTCAATTTTGGATTGACAGTAGCGATGGGNTGACCCAATTGAGAGGCTGCCAATACAATTTCCATATACTCGATAGAATTAGAGGCAACAATTGCTATATTGGATTTTGAAAGAATACCAAAAGAAGAGATNAGGCTTGAAATCGAATCTATTCTTTGTGCTAGCTCANTATATGTTCTTGTATTCTTGCCGTGCTTATATGCAATTTTTGAAGGATTCTTCAAACAGGCCGACCGAAACCCATCTGAGATATTTGTATGTTTGTATGTTGATGGAGGTTCGATGCTCATAGAAATAAACCCTCAACTTAAATTAAAGACTTCTAAAGCATTTTCTCTCAATATCCTTTGAGATGCTGACNCTCTAAAATTTANTTGATTGAATTCTTCTACTGCTCTGACAGGNTCAATCACAGGCCAGTCTGTTCCGAAGAGAACTTTTTTCTGCCCATAAGAATTAGCATAGTGAACATATGATTCAGGCCAATATTTNGGTGCGTAGGCATCGCCAGCTGTANAGACATTTTCATGTTTCCANCACATCGATATCATTTCTTCTGTCCAAGGAATGCCTATATGGATTCCAATCAACTTTAATTCAGGAAAATCAATNGCNACTTGATCNAAGTNTATTGGTTTTCCAACACTTGGTAAGCGTCTCTTTCTAGAGTAAACAAGGTTATGACCCACCTGCATCATAATCGGTATTCCAAGCTCAGAGCATTTTGCATAGTAGGGATAATATTTTCTGTGATTAGGAGGCAGCTCACACCAGTGAGGATATAGATGAGCTCCCACAAACCCCATCTCATTAACTGCATTTTCTAAGTCCCTAAGCCCTTGCATTCCTCTAAATGGATCAATTCCTGCCAAGCCAGAGAAACGATCAGGGTATTCACTGCAAACTTTATGAACACTCTCATAAGGAACCTCAAAAGACTCTGGTACTCTGATGTCGCCCGCTCGAACAGCAATCAGAAGCGACCGCTCTATGCCTGCTTGATCCATCTTTTTGATATAGTCAGGAATTGTTACACCAGACCTCATTTTTTCTGGCATTCTGACTTGTTTCTTGAACTCTTCATCAAGACCAGTCTGACCAAGCTCAACCTCTTGAGGAGTATAAAGGTTCACAACGATGTCTATGATTCCACTCATATTATGAATGATGGAGTATAAATCTATTTATCAAGCGATCAAAAAATAGTGATTTCTATTGTCCGTCTAAGTCCCAAGGTCCAGTTGACTTCGATCTCACTGGTAGGCCAGAGATAACAGCACCTTGTGTTTCAGGATCATAGTTTACAGCATCGCCTTTGACAATGACTTGCGAGTTGAGTGTCACCCAGTTGATTAATGAACCATCGAGTCTAAATATCCAACTACAACCCATTTCTTCTCCAGTCACAAAATGACCATGTTTTACTTTTGCAGGCCTGAAGAAATATGTTCCCGGAGTAAATCGCCCAAAGTTATATTCCATGTGTCCAGTCAAAGTATAAGCTTCTTCAAAAACAGGGTGATGTATGAGTCTATTATCAGACCATCCTGGAGGTGCCCATCCAAGAAGAGTAATAAAACCTTTCTCATTCTCTCCTTCAGGTGAAGGGTCGTGATATAAGATTTTCAGTTGAAGAAATCTCTGCGAATCTCCCTCATATATATTATCCATCCAGTCCATTTTTGCTGAATCACAAATGGTTAATTTGCCTGGCTCTTCCGATGCAGTGTTTCCACCTTCAGGGATNAATTCACTTTTATCAGATTCAGAAACAGAAAAGCCCCAATCACCATATTCTCTGAATATGAGAACCTCAGTGCCTTTGTCGACACTTATATCTGGAACTCTTAGACCAGCTGGAGCTCTCCAATACATCCCTGGACCAAATATCTCATTGCCCATTTTGACTTTACCCTCAAGCACAAACCATTCNGTATCTGCTTCGTGATATCCGCCAGGACGATCCCAAGCNGTTTCAAANATNATTTTTGTTGAACANGATCCATCTTCTTCATCATAAGAGAGATTTCTTTGCATTGCCCTTCCTGTGCCCCCGTGAAGTTCAGCGGGATGCCAGCAAAGATCACTTTGTTGAATAAGTTCTACNTGTGGCCTCATTNGCGGCTCCTAATTAAAAAATTGCTTATGACTGAATATATATGAAAATTTTTTCTGGATAAAGNGAAACTGTTAACCAGATAAAGGCTTGTCAAAATATTTTGATTTAATGATAATCTAAGTAATCAAAANTANATGAGGAAAAATTGTGAGCGAAGTAAATCTTACGTGGTCTGGAGTCAATGTTACCATCACTCAAGAGTTTCTAGATCAAATGGAAGTNTCTAAGGCAATGCAGAAAAGCCAGGCCTTCAGAGACTATAGAGTTGCAAGAGCCATAGAGCTTGCACAAAGAAATATTGATGCCCTTGAGTCAGAAGGTGAGTCAGAAGAAATAAATTTCTTATTATCTCAATACATAGGCGAACTTTATTCTTGGCAGGAAGATGGTGAGGCAGTAGAGCCAGAAGTAAAAAGAGCATAAATTATGGCTGAATATGAAATCTGGAAGTTTCTCCATATTTGTATGTTTGTATTTTGGTTAGGTACAGACGTCGGAGTAATGCTGTGTTCAAAAAAGTCCGTTGATCCAGCTCTTTCAATTGAAGCGAGATTTCAAATGCTTGAAATGGCATTAAAAATTGAACTGCTCCCAAGAGTTATGTGGGTGATGGCACTTCCTTTCGGGGTGCACCTCTCAGCAACACTGGGGTATATAAGCCCATCAGCGACTACAATTGCGTTAATGTGGGTTTTTACATTTGCTTGGTTAATAATCAATGTAGGTGGAGCCGCAAATCTTAATAAAGAATGGGGCCAAAATCTTTCTAAAATCAACAGGTATATTGTTGCATCACTTGGCCTTGGATTAATTATTGTTTCCATTTCATCATTCATGGGAAATGGACCATTTGATCCAAATTCTGTTGCACTAAAAGTCGGCCTTTATGGGCTTGTCAATTTAACCATCCTTGGCATTGAGATTGCGTTTTTCCCTCTCGGACAGTCATTTGAGAGGCTCGCAATAGAAGGCTCTTCAGCTGATTTAGAATCTGAAATTAGTGGCGGCATGAGC
>PBEI01000012.1 GCA_002718375.1 Gammaproteobacteria bacterium | reverse complement strand
CAGAACCATCAGTAGCGGTACCTTTGCTGTATGAGTGAGCTCCCATTCCAGCTAGATCACCATCTTTTACTATAAGATATTGATCCCTTATGGCATCACCATCAATAAAGCATTCAAGTATTTCTCTAACTCCAGCAGCGTATCTCGCTTGAGCAGATAATGAAGTGCCTGATGTATGTGGTGTCATTCCATGATTTGGCATAGATCGCCATACATGATCATTTGGTGCAGGTTGAGGAAACCATACATCTCCAGCATAACCACTTAATTGACCTGATTCACATGCTCTTGCAATAGCATCTTTGTCGCAAATCTTACCTCGTGCAGTATTTACAATATATGCTCCACGTTTCATTTTGCTAATCAAGTCTTCATCAAATAAATGTTCAGTTTCTGGGTGGAGTGGACAGTTTATTGTTACAACATCACAAACTGATACAAGCGATTCAACTGATTCATGAAATGTCAAATTTAATTCTTGTTCTACCGATTCAGGAAGTCTATGTCTGTCAAAATAATGAAGATGCACATCAAAAGGCTTCATTTTTCTAAGAGCATCTAGCCCAATTCTACCGGCAGCTACAGATCCAACATGCATCCCTTCGACATCATAGGATCTTTGAACAGCATCGGCGATATTCCAACCGCCTTCATTTACGATTCTATGTTGATTATGATAATCCCTAACTAATGAAAGAATCTGCATAACAATATGTTCTGCTACAGATCTAGAGTTACAGAAAGTTACTTCAACAACATCTACTTTGTTATCCATTGCTGCCTGAAGGTCAACATGATCTGATCCGATGCCGGCTGTGATTGCCATCTTTAGATTTTTTGCTGACTCAATGCGCTTTCTTGTAAGGTAAAACGGAAAAAATGGTTGAGAGATTACTACATCAGCATCTTCTAATTCTTTCTCTGCCTGGCATCCATCACCATCCTTGTCTGATGTTACGACTAAGGTATGGCCTTCGTCTTCTAGGAATTTCCTGAGACCTAATTCACCAGATACACACCCTAGAAGTTCTCCTGGTGTAAAGTCTATTGATTTTGGAGTTGGTAGACTCATTCCGTCTGGATACTTATCCAACTTTGGAATACTATCAAGAGCATACTTTTCAGGCATACCGTCTGTTGGGTCATCATACAAAATACATAAAACTTTCATTTGTTTTCTCCGTTAAAAATAATTTGCTTATATTAAATGAATATCTCTTAAAAATACAATATAGTGAGAAAATAGATTTACTTCGGTAAAGCACGAAATCATTCAACTCAATATTAGAAAAACACTAAGGGTAGAATAAATATGAAAAATAATATTATTTCTGCTTTTGGGGCATTTTTATGTATATCTCTCCTTGCATACCTTAATTCTTTTGATAATAGTAATCTGTGGCTCATACCTCCGTTTGGTGCAAGCATGGTTTTGGTAATGGCAGCTTATGAAAGCCCCTTAGCTCATCCAAAAAACATTTTATTTGGCCATATCTTATCTGCCATAGCAGGAGTCTTCATATACTCGGTATTAGGCCTTACATTTGTTAGTCTAGGTTTGGCTGTTGGACTCGCAATATTCTTAATGATGACAACAAATACTCTACATCCACCCGCTGGTGCGAACCCTATCATTGCTGTGCTTGGTGGAAAAGGACTTGGCTTCATACTTATGCCAGTTGCATTAGGAGCATCATTTATAATTCTTTTTGCAATTATTTATAATAAATTACTTAAGCGTAACTATTTTACCTTTAAAAATTTAAGAAAAATCCTTATAAGGAAATGAGAATAATAGATTGAATTTTAAACTTATACACATTATAAACATGACCCTTAAAACAAAGTTACAATTCTCTTATGAAAATAACCCTACCTGATAAATCAACTAAAGAAATAATGGAAGGCTCTACAGGTCTTGATGTGGCATTGTCTATAGGTGCTGGGCTTGCAAAAAGTGCTATTGCTGTAAATATTGATGGGATCCAAAAAGATTTAAGTGACCCAATATATTCTGATTGTTCATTGTCAGTCATTACTGTGGATTCAGAAGAGGGGCTAGAGATTATGAGGCATACTATTGCTGCTCAAGTTCTTGCACATGCAATAAAGAATATTTATCCGGACACCAAGTTAGCGATAGGACCAACAATTGAAAATGGCTTTTACTATGATTTTCTAACAGAAACAACCATTTCTACTGAGGATCTACCAAAGATCGAAAAAGAAATGAAAAAAATAGTCATGGAAAAATCTGAAATTAAAAAGTCATTTCACGATAAAAAAGATGCCACTGAGAAATTTAAGAACATATCAGAGGATTATAAAGTCGAGATCATTGAAGAGTCTGATCAAATTGATGGATTCCAAATTTATACAAATCAAGATACAAATTTCATAGACCTCTGCAGAGGCCCTCATCTTCCAAGTTTGAGTCAAATCGGAGTCTTTAAACTCACCAAAGTTTCTGGTGCCTATTGGAAGGGCGATTCTAGTAATGAAATGCTGACTAGAATTTATGGTACTGCTTGGCGAAATAAAAAAGAACTCGATAAATATATAACCCAACTTGAAGAAGCCGAAAAAAGAGATCATCGAAGAATTGGTAAAGACTTAGATTTATTTAGCATACAAGAAGATGCGGGAGGAGGTCTTGTTTTCTGGCATCCAAAAGGATCAAGAATAAGAAGTCAAATNGANNAATANTGGAAANANGAACACGANAANGCAGNNTATGANCTNNTNTATACNCCNCANATNGCTCTNGATANNNTNTGGCANACNTCNGGNCANACNGACTTTTATGAAGAATCNATGTNCANACCNATAGATGANGANAATCAATCNTATCGNTTNAAACCNATGAANTGNCCATNTCATGTTCTGNTATATAAAGATAAATTAAGNTCNTANAGNGANNTNCCAATNNGATGGGCNGAGNTNGGNACNGTTTATNGNNANGANATGACNGGNGCNCTNCANGGNCTNATGAGGGTTNGAGGNTTNACNCAAGATGATNCNCATNTNTTNTGNNCNGANGANCAGATTGAANANGAAATCAGNGNAATNNTGGANTTNGCNATNAATATGCTTAANAAATTNACNTTTANNGAATTNGANATNCATNTAGCNACNAGNCCNGAAAAATATGTNGGCAGTGAAGNNATNTGGGATAAAGCNACAGNNGCACTNANNNANGCTCTNNATNANANNNNTCTTAANTTATGANATNGANGAAGGTGGNGGNGCATTNTATGGNCCTAAAATAGANATNAANATNAAAGATGCNATNGGAAGNCTTTGGCAATGNTCAACCATACANCTNGATTTCAATCTNCCTGAGCGNTTTGATATGNGATANNTNGGAAGCGATGGNNAGANANATCATCCAATNATGATNCATCGNGCATTGCTTGGTTCAGTNGAGAGATTTTTTGGNATCTTGGTTGAACATTTTGCTGGAAAATTCCCATTATGGCTNGCTCCAGTGCAAGTTTGCGTNATACCNATTAATCAAAAACAACATGATTATGCANATTCGGTTCANAANATTCTGAAAAAAAATGGCTTAAGAGNNGAAATTGACTTGAGAAACGAAAAAATAGGCTCTAAAATTCGCGATCACACCNTAAATAAGGTACCTTACATGGTTGTTTTAGGTGACCGAGAGGTTTGCGNTGAGGAAATCACNATTAGGACTCAAAAAGGNGATGATCTNGGNAATATGAAGNTAGANAGTTTTNTAGNAAGAGTCANNGAAGAAATAAATAATTAAGGAGAAAAAATATCGCTGCNAAAAAGAGGATTCGGAAGAATAGCCAAATNAGAGCTTCTGAGATTCGTTTAATAGATGAAGATGGTAGTCAATTAGGNATTTTACCNATAGAAGAAGCCATTGAGATGGCAGCGGGGAAGGGCTTAGATGTTGTTGAAGTTTCACCAAATACAGAACCGCCAGTTTGCAAGATTTTAGATTACGGTAANTATTTATTTGAGCAAAAGAAAAAGACGCAAGGAGCTAAAAAGAAACAAAAAACAATNCAAGTCAAAGAAATTAAGTTTCGACCACTGATTGAGAAAGGAGATTATGAAGTTAAAGTNANTAAAATAAGAGACTTCATAGANCAAGGAAATAAAGTAAAAATATCATTAAGGTACAGAGGGAGAGAAATGAGACACGTNGAGTTAGGACATGACTTACTAAAAAGGGTNCTGACTGATATCGAGGGAATATCATCTGTGGAGCAGGAAGTCCAATTTGAGGGCAGACANCTCATTACAGTGGTTGCACCAAAACACAATTGAGAATTTAATTATGCCAAAGNTAAAAACAAATAAAGGAGCTGCTAAACGTTTTAANAAAACNGGNAGNGGTAAATTCAAGCGAAGTTCNTCTCACTTGAATCATATACTCACTAAAAAAAGCAGNAANAGAAAAAGNCAACTTCGAAAGTCTTCGCTGATTGCAGAGGGTGATATGAAGAGTGTAAAAAAACTATTGCCTTACAGTTAATANAGGACAGANAAATGGCTAGAGTAAAAAGAGGCGTAACNTCNAAAGCAAGACATAAGAAGGTNCTTAAAAAGACNAANGGTCAATATGGTGCNAGAAGCCGTCTGATTAAAGTTGCAAAACAAGCTGCCACTAAAGCAGGNCAATATGCTTATAGAGACAGAAGAAAGAAAAAGAGTACATTCAGNGCATTGTGGATTNTTAGNATCAATGCTGCAGCNAGAGANAATAATCTTTCTTATAGTAANTTAATGCATGGACTNAAATCTGCGGGTGTTGAAATTGATCGAAAAATGCTTGCAGANNTNGCAGTNCATGATGCNGANGNATTTAAAGCCATATCGGAAAAAGCAAAAACCGCATTAGAGAATGCCTGATGGGCGACAATCTTTCAGATCTGTCAAACTCAGCAATCCAAGAAATAAATGAATGTTCATCATCGAATGATCTTGAATCTATCAGAGTCAAATATCTCGGAAAGAAAGGCACCGTAACAGCAGCTCTTAAATCCTTATCAGAAATAGATCCAAGAGATCGTCCAGCTCATGGGAAAAGAATCAATGAGATCAAAACATTGATTCAAGAAAAGCTTTCAGAAAGAAAAGCATCAATACAGAAACAAGAGATCAATCAAAACATTGAAAACAAAATGATTGATGTCACTCTTCCTGGGAGAGTAAATTTTCAAGGNCATAGACATCCTGTAACAAAGACGCTATTAGAAATTGAAGAAATATTCTATGGTGCAGGCTTTGTTGTTGAAGATGGCCCAGAGATAGAAGATGAGTATCACAATTTCACTGCTTTAAATATTCCTCATAACCACCCTGCAAGGGCAATGCATGATACTTTTTACTTTAACTCTGAGTATTTACTAAGAACACATACATCTCCCATTCAGATTCGAAGCATGGAGAAAGATGGTGTACCGATTAGGGTCATTGCACCAGGTAAAGTTTATCGTCGAGATTCGGATGTAACTCATACACCCATGTTTCACCAAATTGAAGGGCTTGTTATTGATAAGGGAATCAACTTCAGTCACCTTAAAGGAATATTACATCAATTTATCAACACCTTTTTTGAAGAAAANACTGATGTGCGTTTTAGACCATCTTATTTTCCTTTTACTGAGCCATCTGCAGAAGTGGATATACTNTCTAAAGATNANAANTGGTTGGANATACTNGGATGNGGAATGGTGCANCCAAAAGTNNTNGAAAACCTTGGTATTAATACTGAAATATACAGTGGTTATGCTTTTGGTATGGGAGTGGAAAGATTGGCNATGCTCAAATATGGCATCAAAGACATACGATCTTTTTATGAAAATGATCTTAATTTCTTAAATCAATTCTAGTTATGAAGTTACCTGTTACATGGATTAATGAGTCATTCAAAAAAGACTATAGTGCAGATGATCTATCTGATCTCTTAACACTGTCTGGAATTGAGTCAGAGATAGAAAAGGATAAAGGAGAAGAAATTCTAGACATCTCATTGACCCCCAATCGGGCTGATTGCTTCAGTTATAAGGGGATCATCCAAGAAATCAGTGCTTTGGACAATACGAAAATTAAATATGAAGATCTTCTTAATCCTGAAATACATCACAAGGAACGCATGAAAGTTGAGGTTCAATCCAAGGAAGATTGTCCTGTTTTTATGACTAGAGTGATCAAGTCAATAAATAAAGATGCAAATACACCAAAATGGCTCAAAAAAAGACTTGAGCAATCTGGTTATAAATCGATCAATGCAATTGTTGATATTGCTAATTTTGTGATGCTAGAAACTGGACAACCTTTACATACTTATGACTTAAAGAAGATTAATGAAAAAATTATTGTAAGAAGAGCAAATGACAAAGAGGCCATAGATATCCTCGATGGCAGTAGAAAACTTCTAGATTCAGATTTTCTTGTCATTGCTGACTCAAAAAAGGCATTAGGTATTGCAGGTATCATGGGAAGCCTTGACTCAGGAATATCTGATGACACAGAAAATATTGTATTAGAGTCAGCCTATTTTAATTATGAAACAATCATGGGAAGAGCGAGGTCGCTTAGCTTGCACAGTGAAGCAAGCATGAGGTTTGAAAGGGGAGTTGATCCAATGATACAGGAGTATACGATACAGAGATTTACAAGCCTAATCAATGAAATTGCTGGAGGATCGAATGGCCCCATTCATTCATCAATCAGTAAAAAAGCACTGCCTAAAAATAAATTCATTACTCTTAGAAAAGATAAGATCAAGCAAATATTAGGCATAACAATCCCTAATCAAACTATTAAGAGCATACTTAATAGGCTTGATATGGAGATTAAAGAGAAGGATTTTGGTTATATTGGCTGGAGTGTAAAAGCACCAAGTTATCGATTCGATATCAACGAAGAGTGTGATTTGATTGAAGAAATCTCAAGGGTTTATGGATTTGATCAGATTCCAGAAAATGTCGAGCAACAAAACATGATGCTAATGAATAAATCATCTCGCCAATTAAAGCGTGAAAGAATAGATTCTATTTTTCACCAGTTGGGATACAACGAGGTTGTTAACTATAGCTTTGTTAGCCCCTCAATGAATTCATTATCCGACTCTAAAGCAGACATGATTGACTTGCAAAATCCGATCTCAATCGAAATGTCTGTCATGAGAAATTCGCTTTGGCCTGGGTTGCTAAATAATCTATCTCATAACATCAAACGGCAACACAAAGACATTAAAATATTTGAAGTCGGAAAGCATTTTTCGAGTAAGAAAAGACGTCCAATAGAAACAAACGTAATCGCTGGACTTATATATGGAAATCGACGATTGGAAAGATGGGCATACTCTAAGGTTACTGTTGACTTCTATGATCTAAAGGGTCACTTAGAAGATCTCTTCTCAGTATTCAACCTAGAAAACGTTAAATTTGAACCTGTCTCACACCCAATGCTTTGCCCTGGTGTTGCTGCTGAAATAAAGTTAAAGAATAAAAAAATTGGAATAATCGGCATGCTTAATCCAGAGCTATCAAGTGATATGAAGATTGAACAAGATCCTTTTCTTTTTGAACTTGATTATGACTGTCTAGAATTACCAGCTTTAACTAGTTTTACTAGTTCTGAATACTACCCCTCATCAAGAAGAGACCTATCTTTTGTTCTTCCTAATAAGGACAGAATAAGCAATGTGATTGAAGAGATACAAGGTCTAGATATCAAAGAACTTAAAGACATCGTTGTGTTCGATCTCTTTGATAAAGGGAATGGTGAGAACACTCAAAAAAGTATCTCTATAGGGTTGATTTTTCAAGCAAAATCACGCACCCTTAAGGATACTGAAATTGACGGCTTTATGTCAAAAGTCATCAAAATGCTTGAAACAATTTTTCAAATAACTATTAGATAATGACGTTAACAAAATCTGACATCGTAGAAGACTTAAACAATCAAATTGGACTGAACAAAAGAGAAGCCAAGGAACTTGTAGATAGTGTATTCGATACCATTAAAGAAACGCTTATAAATGGTGAGGAAGTAAAAGTCTCTGGATTTGGTAATTTTCAACTTAAAGACAAGCCTGCTAGGCCTGGAAGAAACCCAAGAACGGGGGAGGATGTGGAAATTACAGCAAGACGTGTGGTTACTTTTAAATCTGGCCAAAAGCTAAAAGAAAAAGTTAAATCCATTGATAAATAAATGAGCAGAGAAGATTCACAACTTCCTACGATTCCATCTAAGAGATATTTTACTATCAGTGAAGCAAGCAATCTATGTGATGTTGAAGCCCATGTTTTGAGATATTGGGAACAAGAGTTTTCTCAACTCAGTCCGATTAAAAGAAGAGGCAACAGAAGATATTACCAGAGACACGATGTTATGCTCATCAGGCATATCAAAGAATTACTATATAACAATGGTTATACGATAAAAGGTGCCAAACAGAAGCTTTCTGATGAAGCATCTGATCAAGAGACAAAAAGTAGTTCTGTCTCAGCCATTCGTTCAGAGCTTGAATCAATCATTGATTTATTAGACTAACCAATATTTTAATCGGGGCGTGGCGCAGTCTGGTAGCGCACTTGACTGGGGGTCAAGTGGTCGCTGGTTCAAATCCAGCCGTCCCGACAATATAAATATTAATTTTTTGTATGTCCGTTTATGACTCTTGATATTTGACGCCTCGAGTAACCGGTGTCGGCAGAAATTGCATCGATTGACCAATTCATTTTATTCAATTCAAGCACTCTGAGATGTCTATTTTTGACCGTTTTCATACTCTTATTGGTGACCTTAAGTAACTTCTCAATCGATTCTGTCAGAATTTGATTGTAGTTCTCATCATCAGCTATAGTGCAGTGGTCCCATAACATCATCAGGTTATAACAGGCATCCTCTGCATCATCTCTCTTTAAGGCTTCTCTTAAAAAATGTGCTCTAAAAATAATGTGACATGCATCTTTTAGCGTGTCTTCAATGGACTCATCATTGAGATAATTCTGCACCGCTTTTATTTCAGCCTGTATGCCGTAAGACGAGAGTACCAAACCGGCTTTAAATTCCAGTTCTCTTATCACGTTATCAACAATATTATTCAAAAGCTTGGTCCAATCTGGTCATTTTTAGATATGATTATCATAAATTAATTTCTTAAAGTAAAAAATGGCAATGAAAAGTACAAATGCTTACTACTTATTACTGGCTCTTATCACAATCCTTTTTGTGAGCATAATCTTCAACTTTGCAGCACCAATATTATGGTCAATCGTGGTCTCAATAATTTTTTATCCTTTGTATGAAAAATTTCTTTTGATGACGAATAAAAAATCACTCTCAAGCATATTATCACTGATATTAATTTTACTACTAGTCATTATCCCTTCTATTGGAATACTGGGCCTGATAACAAATGAACTTATTGTTTTTATAAATTCTTTTGATGATTACTACAGTCTTGAGCGTTATGTAGAAATGATTCCAAATGAATCATTGATTAATGATTTGCTTGCTTGGGCAGGTCTTAGTATCACTCAGTTGACTGAAAAAGCTGACGATTTTTTGCTCTCAGCTTCAAAAGTATTTTACGAATCAGTCTCCACAATATCTGCGAATGTTATCAACTTTTTTATTTCGTTATTTCTTTTTATATATCTAACTTTCTTCTTCTTGAAAGATGGTGAAAAAATAGTCAAGAGTTGCATGGACGCATTCCCAATGAAGAATGAAGATGAAAGTTATCTTTTAAATGAATTTCAAAAGACAACTAGAGCGACAATCAAAGGCACCATTATTGTTGCTCTTGCACAGGGTTTTCTTGGATATATGACGCTGCTTCTGCTTGGAGTTGAAGGAGCGCTAATTTGGGGGGCTGTGATGGCGCTGTTAAGTATTATTCCTGCTGTTGGAACGCTAATTGTGTGGCTGCCCATTTCTCTGGTTCTATTTGCAAATGGTCAAATAATGGAGGCCTCAATATTGATATTCTCTGGGATATTCATAATAGGGATGATTGATAACCTTCTGCGACCAATTCTTATTGGCAAAGAAACAAAAATACCCGATTATCTAATTTTATTAACAACAATAGGGGGTATTTCAATTTTCGGAATAACAGGGTTTATCATCGGGCCAATTATTGCATCTTTATTTATCTCAATCTGGTCATTGTCCTCACGCGTATGAATTTCATATGACAAAACATATAAATAATCTTAAAAAGTTAGTGGGTAATTCAAATGCTCTTGATGATGAAAAGGATATCCATCCATTTTTAGAAGATTGGAGAGGACATATAAAAGGGTCAACACCTCTGATTCTATTTCCAAACAATAGTGATGATGTTCAAAAAATTGTCCATTATTGCTATCAGAATGATATAAAAATTGTCAGTCAAGGAGGAAATACGAGCTTATGTGGAGCCAATGTTCCAAACTCATCAGATCATAGGCTTGAAATTGTAATCAATACTTCAAAAATGAATAAAATAATAGAAGTTGATTCATTTAATCAGTCGATCATTGTGGAGAGCGGCTGTATTCTTCAGAATATTCAAGATACTGCTGAAGACCATGGTCTTCTATTTCCATTGAGTTTAAGCGCAGAAGGTACATGCCAGATCGGAGGAAATGTCTCCACTAATGCTGGTGGGGTTAATGTTCTTAAGTATGGTATGGCCAGAGAGCAAGTGATGGGTATAGAAGCTGTACTCCCTGATGGATCCATATTTACTGACTTAAAATCACTGAGAAAGAATAATACTGGCTATGACTTGAAACAACTTTTTATAGGTGCAGAGGGCACCTTGGGAGTTATCACAAAGGTAAGCTTGAGGCTTTCTTCTAGCCCTAACAAAGAGATCTCATCGATGGTTTCTGTAAAGAATGTTGATGATGCAATTAATCTACTTAAGGAAACAAAAAAAAGATTTGGTGACAGTGTCACTGCTTTTGAATTCATCAGTCAATCATGTTTAGTTGCAATAAATGATTTCCTTAGTCACATAAAGCTGCCTTTGGGGCATGAGGATTCTTGGCAGGTTATTTTTGAGATCATCAATCATAGTGAGGATGATTTATCAGATTTTCTTGAAGAGAAATTATCAGAAGGCCTTATTGAAAATGCATTGATAGCTAAAAATGAAAAGGAAAGAAATGATTTCTGGCTTGTTAGACACAGCATCTCTGAGGCAGAAAAATTATCAGGAAAAGGGGTGCATCATGATATTTCACTTCCTATTAAGAAAATTCCTGAATTTCTAGCAACAACAATCCCAGCGATGGAAAAAGTTGCTGGAAAATCTATCGTGTATACATTTGGTCATCTTGGTGATGGCAACCTTCATTTTACAAAAAAACAACCTGAAGATATGGATGATTATCAATTCATGAAGTTTTCAAAGGAAATCAATGCTGTCGTTCATGAAAATGCTGAATTTCTTGGTGGCTCTTTTAGTGCTGAGCATGGTATTGGATCTAAACTGAAAGACGATTTGATTAAGTATTCTGATCCCATAAAAGTTGATCTAATGAAAAAGATTAAAAAAACATTGGATCCAAAAAATATTATGAATCCGGATAAATTGATCGATATCTAAACCTTAAAGGAATAGTCTTTACCAGGTTCTCTTTCATTGTTCGGTGGGAAACTTCTCCTTTTTTCACTAAAGTATTGCTCTCTATGGTCACCGTCAGTATGTTTATTGTATGTGATGTAAATATTGCATCTTCTATCAGCTGACTTATTTCCATCAGATCCATGAGGAACATAGCTGTTAAAGAAAATAATATCGCCACTCTTTGTTTCAATTGGTTTCAAATCTAACTTTTCTAAATAATCAGGATTTAATGGCTCCCATAATGGTCCTGCTAGTTTATCTTTGTACTGGCCAGAGACATCAAATTCAACACACGCGTTTGCTCTATTACTATCTTCCACAGCAATTAAAGCTGAAATAAACTCTGTGCCATATTTATCCCATCCTGCCTGAGAATCTTGATGTAAATGATCTGGTGGTGATCCATATGGTTTGTAGTTAATCTTTTCTTTGAGAAGAGTGGGTTGGTCCTCGAGTAGGGTACAAATGATTTCTATCATTGCCTGGTTATAGACTACAGATTTCAATATAGGGCTAGTTTCAATGAACTTTTCAATTCTGATCAGAAGCATTTCATCTTGTCCTATTTGGGACTTTTCATAGTATTTCATTGGTCCATCTTCTATTGGATCCAAAGCATCTAAACGGTTAACCTCATCTAAAATATTGCTCATAATATCTGAATGAAAAAAATTTCTTATGACTAGAAATCCCTTCTTTCTAAAAGTTTCAACTTGTGAATTGCTTAGCATTATTTATTTTGACTTATTTCTTTTTTTGAGCTCACTTGAAATATCGTTCATTGTTACATCGGCTGAGTGAAGCAAAACCATCATATGATAAAGAAGATCGGCGCTTTCCCAAATGATTTCATCTTTATTTGCATCATTATTTAAGTATGCCACAGCTAACTCTCCACTTTCCTCAATTACTTTTTTTGCGATTCTATCCCTACCAGATGTCAATAAATCTCGAGTATAGCTCTTGTCAGAATCATTGGATTCTGCTCTATCCTTAATTACCCTCTCTAACTCATCAATAAAATTTCTCTCTTTAGCTGTCATAACCTAACCTCTATGTCGTTTTCTCTTAAATATTCCTTTAATTCATAAATTTTCATAATGCTTTTATGAAAAACTGAGGCTGCTAGTGCCCCGCTCACATCTGATATGTGAAAAACGTCCTTAAAATGATTCATTTCTCCTGCACCTCCAGATGCAATCAAGGGGATGTTTGTATGTAATCGCATAGTCTCCAGTTGCTCTAAATCGTAACCATGCCTTACACCATCTTGATTCATGCAATTCAAAACAATTTCGCCAGCTCCTCGTTCTTGAACTTCTTTGATCCAATCATTTACGAATAGACCAGTTTCACTTGTTTTACTGGGATCACCGGTATTACTAAAAACTTTGTAGTTATTTTCGTCTTGAAAACTGTCAATCCCAATCACGATACATTGAGTGCCAAACCTTTTGGCTAGCTCATCAATAAGATTTGGATTGTTTATAGCAGGTGTATTGATCGATATCTTATCTGCTCCGTAATTTAAAACTTCTTCTGCATCACAGATGGATCTGATTCCTCCCGCCACACAGAATGGAATATTAATCTTCTCTGCAACGCGATTCACCCATGACCTATCAACAGATCTGCCTTCGGGACTTGCGGTGATGTCATAAAATACAAGCTCATCCGCGCTTTCATTAGAATACTTCTGTGCTAATTCCAAGATATCTCCTACCACTTTATGGTTCCTGAATTGGACGCCCTTGACCACTAGACCGTCTTTTACATCCAAGCATGGGATTATCCTCTTTGTAAGAATTGCACTATCTCCTTTTCTGTTATTTTATTCTCCAGCAATGACTTTCCAACGACCACTGATGACAGTGATATTTTATCCAATTTGATGAGATCATCGAAAATGCTCACACCACCAGAGGCAATGATATTAATCTCATTGAATTGATTATTGATTTCGTCATATAAATCAATGTTTGGACCCTCAAGCGTTCCATCCTTGTTGATATCAGTGATCAAAAAGTCTCTAAACCCATTGTCTATAAATAATTTCATGGTGGGTATGAGACTCATTTTTGAATCTTTCTGCCAACCATGTATACGTATCGAAGGCTCACCATCACGAATCAGAACATCCAATGCAATAATTATTTTGGTACGCATTCCAGTGTTAATTGTTGATATAAATTGCTCAGTCCCCTCAATCGCATAGCTTCCGATTACAATTTTATCTAAGCTTGAATTGAGCCAGTAATTAATAGAGTCAATCGATCGAATTCCACCACCCATTTGAACCTTGAGATTTGTTTGGGAAATGATTGAATCTATGATTGACTTGTTTTTACTGACTCCATCTCTCGTTCCATTTAAATCGACCAAATGTAAATGATTGCAGCCAAGAGATTCATAATGGGTGGCTAATTGAAGCGGATCTTTGTCATAAAAGGTTACCTGATCAAAATCGCCTCGAAGTAGCCTGACACATTTCTGGTCAAGTAAATCAATTGCTGGTATTAAATTCATGCTCATAAATTTACAAAGTTTTTTAGTATTTTTTCACCCGGTAAACCTGATTTTTCAGGATGAAACTGCGTGCCAAAAAAGTTATCTCTTTCAATCACAGCAGAAAAATCATTTGAATATCTTGAGACCCCAATCGTTTCATTGCAGATTGGAACATAATAGGAGTGAACAAAATAATAATATTCTCCATCGGTGAGATTTTTTGTTAGTTTTGAATTGGTATTAAAATGAACTTTATTCCATCCCATATGTGGNACTGGGTAATCTTTGTGATTTTCAAAAGGTCTGCATGAGTTTGAAATAATTCCCAAACACTCTGTATCGTCTTCTAATGAGGCATTCATAAATAATTGCATGCCTAAACAAATACCCAGAGTGGGCTGTGATAAATTTGATATNTCANTTATCAGGTCTTTCTGCTTCAAGCGCATCATGGCATTCTTTGCAGCTCCGACACCAGGTAAGATGATGTGACTNGCNTCTTTTATGGATGCNATGTCATTTGTGACTTCAACATTTAGATCGATTCTCTTTAATGCAAACATCAAAGAAGCCATATTGGAACCAATTGANTCAATAATGGCAACTTTGTTTNTCACNATTAAAGTGAGCCCTTGGTTGAAGGCACGCCAGATTTTNAGGATTTATTTATTGCTTGAGAAAAAGCTCTCCCAAAGCATTTAAAACACGATTCTGCTTTATGGTGATCATCATCTCCATNCACACTAATATGAATATTTGCTTTTAGATTTTGACTGAGTGTATAAAAAAAATGAANAATGAGCTCTGTTGGTAACCCNCCAATAATCTCTCTTTTAAACTCTCCTTCAAATTTAAAATATGGCCTTCCTGATAAATCCATTGAAACTGTGCATAGTGCATCGTCCATGGGAAGTGTAAATCCATATCTTTCAATACCTGCCTTAGTGCTCAATGCACGCCGAAGTGCATCTCCCAATGTGATTGCCACATCTTCAACTGTATGATGTTCATCTATATGGAGGTCTCCATCACACTCTATTTGAACGGAAATACCTGAATGTTTAGCGAGCTGCTCTAGCATGTGATCATAAAAACCAATGCCTGTTTTAATATCAATTACACGATCTGATGACAGGTCTACTTTTGATGTAATATTGGTCTCATTGGTTGTTCTGGTCACAGTTGCTTTAGTATCAGAACTTAGAATATCTTCTTTTATTTGTATCCAAGCATTTTCATTGTGTGGATCAATTTTTATTCCAGGAAGTTTAAGCTTATTAGCCAATTCAATATCTGTGTCTCGGTCACCAATGACATATGACCTTGATGTATCAATATTATTGTGTGTTAAAAACTCTGATAACAAACCAATCTTTGGTTTTCTGCAGTCACAGTTATCAGTCTCAAAATGTGGGCAAATAAATATTTCCCTGAATGAGACGCCTTCAGAATATAGGGTATTCAACATAAAGTTCTGGCATAACTCGAATTGCTCTTGTGGAAATGATTCAGTTCCCAAGCCATCTTGATTGCTAACCATGACCAGTTCATAGCCTTCATTTCTTAATTCATTCAGGACGCGAATGACATTGGGCACAAACTTTACTTTTTTCAAATCATCTACTTGGAAATCATCTGGCTCATAAATAATTGTTCCATCTCTATCGATAAAGAGCACTTTTAATGGTAGCTCATTCATTATTTGAGTCCTCTGATTAGTTTTTGATTTTGTTCAGTCCTGCCGACAGTGATTCTTACACAATTTTCAAGCAATGGTTGATAGCTNACATCTCTTAATAAAAATCCTAAATCTTGAGACTTTTTACAAAATGCTTTGGCATCATTCACTTTGACAAGTATGAAGTTTGTATATGATGGAAAAACCTCTATGACTTCATCCAATGATTCCAATTCTGTCTCAAGCCATTTTCTATCTTCAATGATGGTCTCTATGTTTCTTTTTGATTCCTTAATGCCNTCATCAGAAAGGCTCTCAATGACCGCGTTCACAGCAGGGGTGCTNAANGAGTAGGGCGGTATCACTCTCTCAATATATTGACANATTTCATCGCTAGAGATTAAAACTCCACATCTCACACCAGCCANGCCAAATGCTTTTGATAAAGTTCTGAGAATAATTACATTGTCAAATTTAGACAAAATCTCTNTATAAACTTCATCNCTATCAAACTCAACATATGCCCCATCCAAGACTACAAGTCCAGAATCTGAAAAATATTCGCATACACGATAAATGGATTCTTTGCTGAACTTATGTCCGAGTGGGTTTGAAGGAGAACATATAAATGTCAACTTAGCTTTACTTGGATCAAATGCTTCTAATGCCTTTAAATCCAGAGAATANTTATTGTCTTGATCAAGGAGTATTGAATGCATCTCTATTCCCTGAACTTCAGCATAAAATTTATACATTTCAAATGTAGGGGGAAACACCAATATTCCATCCTTATTTGGAATGCAAAATGTTCGGATCGCGACGTCAATGGCCTCCGTACTTCCTCTGGTGATGACAATATTATCGCTTGATATATCTAAGTATCTAGCAACCATGTTTCTGATTTCATCAGGTCTCGCGTCTGGGTAAAGATTCAATGACTCCCTAGTGGCAGACTGAGTCACGGAATATGGACTTTCATTTGCATTCAATCTGACTTTGTCCAGTACTTTGGTGGCTGGGACATATGGTTTTAATTTTAAAACTTCAGGACGAATCAAGTCTTTGATTTTCATTTCTTAATCCTCACTTCGACGGCTTTTGCATGTGCCTGAAGTCCTTCAGCCATTGCTAGGTTGATTATATCATCGCCAATTGACTCCAATCCTTCTTTGGATAAGCTTTGTACAGATATTGTTTTACAAAAGCTATCTACAGACAAGCCGCTATAGGATCTGGCAAAGCCTGCTGTAGGTAAGACATGGTTCGTCCCACTACAATAGTCTCCTGCTGATTCGGGACTCCATTCACCGAGGAATATAGAACCTGCTGAGTATATTGCTGGAAGCAGTTCTTCTGCATTCTTACAGTTTATAATTAAGTGCTCAGGTGCATAGTCATTCGAGATACTCAATGCTTCATCTATATTATCAGTCAATATCAGCATTGAATTTTTCATTGAAATTTCTGCAATTTCACGAGTGCTGATTTTCGACATTGCTATATCAATCTCGATTGCAACATCTTCAAGAAATGAATCATTTTGTGAGATTAATATAACTTGTGAGTCAATTCCATGCTCTGCTTGTGAGAGCAAATCATAAGCAATAAATTCTGGGTTCGTATTGCCGTCTGAAATGATCATTACCTCAGTGGGACCTGCTGGCATATCAATCGAAACAGGAAGATTCAGCGAGGAAATCATCTGCTTAGCTCTCGTTACCCAGCTGTTTCCTGGGCCGAATATTTTATCTACCTGGGGAATCGATTCTGTTCCTAATGCCAATGCTGCGATAGATTGGGCGCCACCCACTTTGAAAATCTTACCAATTCCGCTTAACTTTGCTGCAACCGTGACTGCATCATTGACAACGCCTAAATCATTGGGTGGTGAAACAACCACGGATTGCTTATTTCTAGCCAGCGAAGATGGAACACCAAGCATGATTGCAGTGGAAGGCAGTGGGTTATTCCCTGCAGGTATATAAAGGCCTACCTTTTCGATGGGTCTTTTTATTATTTGACAATTTATACCCGATTTTACTTCTACTGGATTTAAATCATTCTCAAAGTTTTTTTCATGGAACGTTTTTACGTTTTCAATTGCGTTTTCGATCGATTGAATGAGATCTCTTGGTACTCTACTAAATGCAGACTCAATCTCCTTCTCGTTCATCAAGAAATCATCTATCTTGACTCCGTCATAAATGCTCGTGAATTTTTTCAGAGCTTCGTCGCCATCTGCTCTTACATCTTTAAAGATCTGAGTGATAGTTGAGTCTTGGCCCTTTAAACTCTTAAGAGTGGGCCTCTGAATGGATGTTATCTTTTCATCTTCAGTCAGGTCATTCCATTTTATGATTTCAAGCTTCATAGTCATTACATCAACATTTTTTCAACTGGAACTACCAAGATAGATGATGCTCCTACCTCCTTCAGCTCTTCCAATGTCTCCCAGAAGACCGTTTCTTTACAGACAACATGAACTGCTACTGTATCATTGACACCATCTAAAGGAATGACAGTCGGTGATTCTGTTCCAGGAAGAAGCTTAGTGATGTCATTGATCGCATTTTTAGGTGCATGCATCATGATGTATTTACTCTCATTCACTTGGAGAACACCATTGATTCTTTCAATGATCTTTTCAATCCACATGCTTTTAAATTCTGACTGCTCTGATTTTGACTTAAGTACCGTTGCAACGCTCTCTAAGATCGTTTCTCCTGCCATTAGATTATGAGCTCTAAGGGTATTACCTGTTGATACGAGATCACATATTGCGTCTGCCTTACCAAGACTTGGTGCCAACTCTACAGCACCTGAGAATTCAGTGACATTTGCATCAATTGAATTCTCGGTAAAGTAGTTTTTTACTGTAAAAGGGTAGCTCGTTGCAATTGTTTTGCCATCAAGGTCATTAACAGATCGAATGCTTGATGACTCAGGATATGCAAATGATAGTTTACAGTGTCCAAAATCAAGCGATGACTCAAGGTCAAAGTTAGAGGATGATCGACTCGACTCATACGAAAGCTGCTTCTCTCTTGCAACATTTGCACCAACAATGCCAATTTCACAAAGGTTTTCCTGAATCAATCCAGGGATATCATCGTCCCTGACAAACATGATATCAAATGGCATATTTTCACCATATCCAATCAACTGATCTTTTGTATGACTGATGATAAGCCCACATTTCTGGAGTAGGGTAATGCTGTGTTCTGTCAACCTACCAGATTTCTGAACTGCAATTTTAATTCTTTCTTTCATTTGTTTTTATTCTCTCTAGCGCCACTTTGTAGCCATTTGCTCCATCAAACAGAAATCTTGCAACTCTGCCGATAGTTGTCAGGCTTACTCCAGTCATTGTCTTTATTTCTCTATATGTGTATCCCTTGTCGAGAAGTTCAGCAACACTCCATCTGTCTTTAATGGATTCAAATTCAGCTGGTGTAAAAATATCATTGAAGAATGATCGATACTCATCCACGTCATTCAATGACATTATTGCTTCATAGAATCGCTCTTCAGCTAGCTTTTCTTCTTTTTTTGTTAAAACTCTTTCTATTTTCATCTTTATACCTATGTTCTAATGTACTAATGTGTTAGTACAGCGTGACATTATAGACATAAAAAGATTGAATACAAGAAGAAATTAAAAAGAAGTTAAACTATTTTTGAGAGAATGGCATTGCCCATCTCATCTGTTGAAACATGATCTTCAGATGACAAATCAGCTGTAAAAATTCCGTCACTGAGAACCTCTTCAACGGCATTCTCAATATCATCTGATTCTTCAATCAGATTGAATGAATGTTTTAACATCATCGCCACTGAAAGAATCATGCCACTAGGATTTGCGAGTCCTTTACCTTGGATATCAGGCGCTGAGCCATGAATAGGTTCATATACACCAAAGTTATTATCTCCGAGCGACGCAGATGGAATCATACCAATAGATCCAGTCAGCATAGATGCTTCATCCGTTAGAATATCGCCAAATAAATTCTCAGCAACAATCACATCAAAATCAGCTGGACGAGAGAGGAGGTGCATAGTAGCAGCATCAACAAGAAGGTGTTCAATTTCTATCTCAGGATATTCTTTTTTAATCAGAGCGGTTGTTACAGATCTCCAGAGTTGAGATGTAGCCATTACGTTGGCCTTATCAACAGATGTAAGCTTGTTTTTTCTCTTCATTGACAAATCTGCTGCGACTTTTACGATTCGCTCTATTTCAGATGCTGAATATTCACACACATCTTTAGCGTAGTTGTCAGTTTTCTCTTTTTCACCGAAATAAATACCACCTATTAATTCTCTTACAAATAAAATATCAATTTCTTTTAGTTTGGCATTTTCTATCGGTGAATTATCGATCAGTTGAGGGTAAGTTTTTATTTGCCTTAAGTTAGCGTAGACGCCTAGGTCTGATCGCATATCAAGTAGTCCCTTTTCAGGTCTTGTTTTTGCTTTGGGATCATTCCATTTCGGACCGCCGACTGCGCCCAAAAGGACTGCATCAGATTTTTTACAAAGTTCTCTTGTTTCTAGTGGATATGGATCGCCTGTTTCATCAATTGCAATTCCGCCAAATAGTGCATCATGCAATGTGAATTCATGTCCATATTTCTTTTCGATTGCATTGAGAATATTTAATGCATGCTCTGTGATCTCAGGTCCGATACCATCTCCGGCCAATACGGTAATTTCTGCTTTCATTTACTGTCCTTTATTCTCAAATGCATTGATTTTTTCTTCGTGATTCATGATGAATCCCAGTTGATCAATACCATTCATTAAGCAATATCTCGAAAAAGGCTCGAGATCGAATGCTTCTTTCATCCCGTTAGAGGCATGAATTATCATTTTTTCAAGACTGACAGTGACTTCAATCCCTTCATTCTCAGTCAGCATCGCATGAAACTCTTCTGACACTGTAAGAGGCAATAGGCCATTCTTTAGTGCATTGTTTCTAAAAATATCTGCAAATGAGGTCGATAAAATTGCCTTAAATCCATAATCAACCAATGCCCAAGGAGCNTGCTCACGTGACGATCCACAGCCAAAATTACTGCCAGAAATTAAAATAGAGCACCCATCTGATTTATCCTGGTTCAATGGAAATTGTTCAACTTTATTTCCGTCTTCATCAAATCGCCAATCTGCAAATAAGCCATCGCCAAGTCCGTCTTTCGTTGTAACTGTTAGAAATCTAGCAGGGATAATTTGATCTGTATCAATGTCATTCACTGACAAAACAACAGTTTTAGAACTAAATTCAATAATCTTTTCCATATCGTTAACTATATTTCCTTGGGTCATCTANAGATCCTGCAATCGCTGATGCAGCAGCAGTTTTTGGACTTGCTAGTATTGTTCTAGCCCCTTTACCTTGTCGACCCTCAAAATTTCGGTTACTNGTACTCACTGCCAATTGCCCATTTCCAACTGTATCACCATTCATTCCAAGGCACATCGAGCATCCAGATTCACGCCATTCTGCTCCTGCTGATTCGAATATTTTATCCAGCCCNAAACTTTCTGCTTCTTTCTTTACTGCCTGAGAACCTGGTACAACCAATGCTCTGACTCCATTTGAAACTTTTCTGCCCTTGAGAATTTCGGCTGCATCTTGAAGGTCAGATATTCTTGAGTTTGTGCAACTTCCTATAAAAACTACATCAATCTCTTTTCCTATAATGGGTTTGTCAGCTTCAATCTGCATATAATTCAGTGACTGTTTATGACCAAGATCTCCATTTGATNCTGGTACGACATCATTAATTTGCATTGCCATTCCTGGGTTTGTGCCGTAGGTGATCATCGGTGACAATCGATCAACATCAATGNTTACTTCTTTATCAAATTCAGCATTCTCATCAGTAACCAATCTAGACCATCTTTGTATTGCTTCATCCCAATCTAATCCTTTTGGCGACATTGGTTTATCTATCAAGTAGTTAAAAGTTTTATCATCAGGTGCAAACATCCCGGCTCTTGCGCCAGCCTCAATACTCATATTACAAATGGTCATCCTCTCCTCTAAAGAAAGAAGGCTCGCTGTTTGGCCTCTATACTCTATAACATGACCAACACCACCATCGACTCCAACTTCTTGAATAATTTTTAGAATGATATCTTTTGCAGACACTCCAGATTTGAGTGACCCTGACATATTCACAGCAAATGTCTTGGGTTTTCTCTGGAGAAGACACTGAGATGCCAAAACATGCCCAACCTCTGTGGTGCCTATACCGAATGCTAGCGCTCCAAATGCGCCATGTGTACTGGTATGACTGTCCCCACATACAATTGTTTTTCCCGGTTGTGTGGCGCCAAGCTCAGGACCAATCACATGAACAATGCCTCTCTTATCCGAACCAAATCCATGTAGCTCAATACCAAAATCTTCACAATTCTTGATCATGTCTCTTATTTGATCAGCAGGTCCTTTTTCGGCAACGATATCGAGGTCAGCTATGTTATTGACAGGAAGGGTTGGAGTGGAATGATCCATAGTTGCTAAAACTTTTTTTGGATCTCTGACTGACAATCCTTTNTCTCTCAAAGACTGNAANGCCTGAGGTGTTGTGACTTCATGNATAAGATGAAGATCAATATAAAGTATCGCAGGTGTNTCNTTGGTCTCTTGAANAACCAAATGATCCTGCCAGATCNTTTCAAATAGAGTTTTTGGAGATTTACTCAACGGAAGTCAACCAATCCCATTTATCATCCGATTCACCATTGAATAAACCAAAAAATACATTCTGNATACTCTCTGTAATTGGACCTCTTTTGCCTNCNCCAATCTCGATTCTATCAACACTTCTGATTGGGGTAATTTCTNCAGCAGTTCCAGTGAAAAATAACTCATCNGNGAGATAAAGCTCTTCCCTTGTGATCCTTCTNTCAATGCANTCGATATTCAAATCATTTGCAATNTTCATAACGGAATCTCTTGTGATTCCATCTAGAATTGATGAACTNAGAGGAGGGGTTATGAGAGACCCATTTTTCACCATAAAGACGTTCTCACCTGCGCCTTCACTGACAAATCCGTCTGAATCAAGACAGATGCCTTCATCGTATCCATTTTCTTTTGCTTCTATTGCNACCAATGTCCCTGATAAGTAATTNCCAGATGCCTTTGCCATAACTGGTATTGTATTGGGTGCATTCCTATTCCAAGAAGAAATACAAACATCTACACCATTCTCTAAAGCATCTGCGCCTAGGTAGGTNCCCCATTCCCAAGCAGCCACAACCACTTCTATGTCATCATCCATCGATGCATGGAGACCAAGGTCATTATACCCCCTGAATGCAATGGGCCTTATATAAGCACCTCTATACAAATCATTCACAGAAACAATTTTCCTGCAAGCTTCAATGATTTCATTTTCGCTATAAGCAATATTCATTCGATAGATCTTTGCTGAATTAAAGAGTCTTTTTATGTGTTCATTTAATCTGAAGATTTTTGAGCCNTCATTTGTAGAATAAGCTCTTATACCNTCAAAAACAGCAGAGCCATAATGCAATGCATAGCTCAAAACATGAACTTGAGCAGACTCCCAAGGCACTAATTCATTATTAAACCAAATATTTTTTGTTGGCTTGAGTGGCATAATCTCTCCTAATGTTTTGCTTGATTTCTTTCTATTCGGTTAATGACCTCAAGATAAGCCAAAGCGCCAGACTCAATGATATCAGTACTGATGCCATGCCCTCTATAATTCTGTCCATCATAGCTGACTGTGACAGTGACTTCACCTTGAGCATCATCGCCAACACTGACGCTGTGAATTTCAAAGTTAGTCAATTCAAGTTGATATCCCGTAATATCACTGATGATATTAAAAACAGCCTCAATCGGCCCACTGGCTGGATTCTCCTTATTGTCTCTTTCAATGATATTTTCACCTGAATCTACTAATTTTAATGATGCAGTAGAACCCCATGAGGAGCCAGAATTTGTTTCAAGATCTTCCAGCGACCATCGACTCATATTTGCAATATCTGCATTTAAAACAATTGCTTCTATGTCTGTATCAAAGATCTCTTTCTTTTTGTCAGCCAATTTCTTGAATTCTCGAAAAGCTGGNTCAATCTCATCCTTTNCGAGCTTAAACCCCAAATCATTGATTCTGTCCAAAAANGCATGTCTGCCGCTGTGCTTACCAAGAACGAGNTTTGATCTAGCAATACCAACATCTTGAGGCTTCATAATTTCATATGTTGAAGAATCTCTAAGCATTCCATGTTGATGGATACCAGCTTCATGAGCAAATGCGTTATCNCCAACAATTGCNTTGTTTCTAGGAACATGCATCCCNGTGATAGAGGAAACCAATCTNCTNGTNGGGTATAATTTTGTTGAATCTATTGATGTTTTAAAATCAAAATACTCTTCCCTTGTTCTAATTGCCATGCANACTTCTTCAAGTGAGGTATTTCCNGCTCTTTCTCCGATACCATTTATCGTACATTCAATTTGTCTTGCTCCAGACTCAACAGCTGCCAAGCTATTTGCAACTGAAAGACCAAGGTCATCGTGACAGTGAACACTAAAAACAACATTCTCTGCATTGGTACAATTTGAAATCAAGTGTTTAAATAATTCACCAAATTCATAAGGGATTGTGTAACCAACTGTATCAGGAACATTAATTGTTGTGGCNCCTGCTTCAATTGCAGCATTGACCACTTCTGTCAGAAAACCATGATCAGTTCTTGAAGCATCTTCNGGTGAAAACTCAACATTATCACAAAATGACTTTGCCATNTTAACGCCTTCATAAGCGGCTTTAAGCACTTCATCTTTNGCCATATTTAGTTTGTGCTTGAGATGTATTTCACTGGTAGCGACAAAAACATGGATTCTTCTGTTCTTATTAACCTTAAGTGCTTCATATGCTTTTTCTATATCGCTTTCATTGCATCTTGCAAGTGAGCAGATAGTTGGTCCATAAATCTCAGAGGCAATTGCATTCACAGCTTCATAATCACCTGGTGATGCTGCTGCAAAACCAGCCTCAATTACATCNACATTTAATTCTTTAAGTGCATGNGCAATTTTTAGCTTTTCACCAATTGTCATNCTGCAGCCGGGAGCNTGCTCACCGTCTCTCAAAGTNGTATCAAATATNATTATTTCTCTAGAATCTTTCATGATTAGTTTTTNGCTTTATCAACAATTTTATTGGCAGATATCCANGGCATCATTGAGCGAAGCTCTTCNCCCACTGACTCNATTGAATGTTCTGANGAGTTTTTTCTATATTCGCTCATTTTCTNACNACCAGAGTTACAGTCATTCATAAAATCTTTCGCGAANTCTCCAGANTGAATCTCAGTCAATATCTTCTGCATCGTTTCCTTTGTATTTTCATTCACAATCTTTGGTCCTGTCACATAATCTCCATACTCTGCAGTATTGGAAATGCTATATCTCATATTCTGAAGACCACCTTCATAAATGAGGTCAACAATTAATTTTACTTCATGAAGACATTCAAAATATGCCATTTCTGGTGGATAACCATTTTCTACCAGAACTTCATAACCAGTTTGAATAAGTGACGTTAAACCTCCACAAAGGACCGCTTGTTCTCCAAATAGATCTGTTTCAGTCTCATCTTTAAAATTTGTTTCAATAATTCCAGCTCGGCCAGAACCAATCATAGATGCATATGAAAGCCCAACATCTTTTGCTTTTCCGGAGACATTTCTATGCACNGCCAATAAGCATGGTACTCCTGCTCCTGATTCATATTGCGATCGAACAGTATGGCCTGGGCCTTTCGGTGCAACCATAATTACATCCAGATCATCTCTAGGAATAATCATTTCAAAGTGGATATTAAATCCATGAGCAAATGCCAGAACTGCTCCATCTTTTATATTGTCTTTTAAATGATTTTCATACATAGCTGATTGTTTCTCATCTGGAATAAGCATCATGACAAGATCTGCATTGGGTACAGCTTCGCCTACCTCTTTGACATCAAAACCAGCAGCTTCAGCTTTTGCCCATGATCCAGATTCTTTTCTAAGAGCAACCGTAACATTGGCACCTGAATCTTTAAGATTGTTTGCATGAGCATGTCCTTGCGATCCATAACCAATGATGACTATTTCCATCCCTTTAGCGATATTCTGATCAGCATCACTGTCATAATAAATTTGCATCAGTTGTACTCCTTTTTATTAATTTATAAAAAAAACCCCGCTTTTTGCGGGGCCTCAAAAATTCTTTTAAAGTAAAAAAACTCTATCTTGCCCCTGGGTGACAAATTAGCAGCAGGTTCAGTAAAATCTCTTCTGACCCGTACCTAGTTATTAAAACTTCATTGTTATTCATACTTTTCATTCGCAAATATTCATCGAAGTCAGGCTTTTTGTCAACATTTATTATAGTTTCTTCTGAACATTTATTATGACTATGTAACCAATAAATAGAGTGTGTATATGGATATATCCAAAAATATATATCGAATAAAATTACAAGATTTTTTTTAGTAATATTTTTGTCATTAGCCTTTGGAGTATTTTTTGATTATGCTATCATCAATTCTTCCTTGGGACGTGTACCCAAGACTTCAAAATAAACCATTTGGGGAATGTTTTTATGAACAAACATAAAATTACTACCAAACTGATTATAGGTAGTCTTTTACTAGTATCCATTCCAATGATGGTTCCTGCTGAAACTTTGAGCCAAATTTTAACTGCTCAAACAGAAAGGACATTATTGGCTCAAGAATCTCAACAGCGTGTTGACAAGATAAGTGATCAAACAAATAAGTTGGTNGATCAATATAGGGCAACACTCAAAGAAATCGATGGTCTTCAGATCTATAACAAACTGTTAGAACTGCAAATTGAAAATCAGGCCAGAGTTAAGGTCGACTTGGAAAAATCTATTGTACTCGTATCAGTCATTAACAGACAGATTGTCCCCACGATGACAAAAATGATTGATTCTCTTGATCAATTCGTACAACTCGATGTTCCCTTTTTGCTAGATGAGAGAACAAAGCGAGTTGATACACTCAAAGAAATTATGCAAAGAGAAGATGTCACAGTTGCTGAAAAGTTCAGAAAGGTTACTGAGGCCTATCAAATAGAAAATGATTATGGAAAAACCATTGAAACTTATAAGGATACACTCGAAGTTGATGGCAAAACCCTTGAACTAGATTTCCTCCGAGTTGGACGTGTAGCATTTATGTATCAATCTGTAGATGGAAAAGTATCGGGTGTCTGGAATCAAAAAACCAAGCAGTGGGAAGATGCAAGTGATAATCGTAATGAGATTAAAATGGGTTTGAGCATAGCTAAGAAACAGGTTGCACCTGATCTGGTTATCATCCCAGTTGATAGTGCGGAGGTACTCTAAATGAAGAAAACATATTTATTCATAGTTTTAGGATGTCTAATCAATAGCCCACTGTTTGCTCAACAATCAGCTTTAACTGTTGATCAATTGCTCGAAAATGTAGAACAGGGAAAAATTAACGACAATTCTGAAAATAAGAAGAGAGAAGCAGAGTTTAGACAGAAAAGGGATCAACAAGAAAAACTTTTATCTGAAGCTGATGCAACAAAAATAACTGAAGAAAATAGAAGCACTCAATTAGAAGCANTATTTGAAGAAAATGANGCAGAATTAAATATTCTNCAAGATACGCTTACTGAAAGACTTGGTGCCCTTAAAGAACTTTTTGGTGTTATGCAGCAAGTTGCTGGTGATGCCAGAACAAGGTTCGATAATTCATTAACAAATGTCCAATATCCNGATCGTAGTCCATTTCTAGAAGATTTGGCTAAGAAAATTGGAAGTAACTCAAAGCTTCCATCTATTGAAGAGATTGAAAGACTTTGGTTTGAGCTTCAAAGGGAAATGACGGAGTCAGGAAAAGTCGTGAAATTCACGACAGACGTAATTGATACCAATGGAAGCAAGCAGTCAACTGAAGTGGTTAGAGTAGGTGCATTTAACATAGTCGCAGATGGAAAGTATCTAACATACTCCCCTGAAACTGGTAATGTCACTGAAATTCCAAGACAGCCCGAAGGTAGAAGGTANACAAGCAGTACCTCAAATGTTTTTGAAGCTGGCGATGAGAAAGTTTCATTTGGTGTTGACCCAACACTTGGAGGTGTGCTGGCATCATTGGTAGCACGACCCAATCTCATGGAGAGAGTGCAACAAGGTGGTATTGTCGGTTATCTCGTCTTACTACTTGGTGCATTTGGTGTTGGAATAGCCATACAAAGGCTATATATCCTGATTGATGTTGATAAGAAAGTTACAGCTCAATTGAATAGCGATGTAATCAGCACTGACAATGCACTTGGAAGAGTTCTA
Organism: Gammaproteobacteria bacterium; assembly: GCA_002718375.1. The sequence goes on along the minus strand of PBEI01000012.1, from coordinate 16,557 downwards.
AATGTTTACGAAGAAAACAAGAGTGTCGACACAGATACCCTAGAACTGAAAATGGCTGAAGCTGTATTCAAGGAAACGCCAGAGCTAAACAAAGGCTTATTAATCATAAAAGTAATATCTGTTGTAGCCCCATTAATGGGACTTCTTGGAACAGTAACTGGAATGATCAATACCTTCCAGGCTATTACACTTTATGGAACAGGTGATCCTAAACTAATGGCTGGTGGTATTTCACAAGCATTGGTTACCACTGTGCTGGGTCTGACAGTTGCTATACCAACTACTCTTCTTCATACCATTGTAAGTGGAAGAAGCAGAAGAGTAAGCCAGATCATTCAGGAGCAAGGAGCTGGAATCATTGCAAGTCATTCTGAAAAGTCCTCATAATTTGAATAACCAAGAGGATCATTAAGATGGGTGATGTAATTATAGCAGTCAGAGACTTCCTAGAGATGGGAGGACAAGTCCTGAATATAATTGCTCTTGTGATATTCCTAATGTGGATGTTAATCCTCGAGAGAATATCATTTTTCCAATCAGGATTAATAACACAGAAAACTTCTATACAAGCAAACTGGAGCAATCGATCAAATAAGAAGTCATGGAATTCAGAAGCAATTAGAGAACAGATGATCTCTGAATTTTCAATGTCTGCGAATCAGTATCTATCGATCATCAAGACCCTAGTGGCCCTTTGTCCGTTACTGGGACTGATGGGAACAGTTACTGGGATGATACAAGTATTCGATGTAATGGCTATCTCAGGCTCTGGGAATGCTAGATCTATGGCCTCTGGTGTCTCTAAAGCAACAATCCCCACTATGGCTGGTATGGTTGGCGCTTTATCTGGAGTGTTTTTTGTGACATTGTTAAATCAAAAGGTAACATCTGAAGTCGAAGATCTAGAAGATAATCTAACGGCAGACGAATAAATTATTAAGGTAAGAAAATATGAGAAAGAATCTATTTCAAGCACAACCAGAAGAAGAAGCTGAAATAAACCTCACGCCAATGCTTGATGTTGTTTTCATCATGCTGATCTTCTTTATTGTAACGGCTTCATTTGTAAAGGAATCTGGTCTTGATGTGAATCGTCCTGATGCACCTACTGCAGTTAAGAAAGAAAATGCCAATATTCTGGTTGCAATTGGAGCAAATAATGAAATTTGGATTAATAGAAGAAGAATAGATCCTAGAGCAGTTAGAGCTAATATTGAAAGAATGCATGCAGAAAACCCTGAAGGTGCTGTCATTATTCAGGCTGATAAAAAAGCTTTCACTGAAACACTTGTAACAGTTATGGACTCTGCCAGACAAGCTGGCGTTTATAACGTATCTATTGCTGCAAATGAAGGTGAATAACTGACCATATATAAATATGTCTGAACTGATTCAACAAATTAGAGATACGATAGGAATTCAAGATCCTTTAACTCGAATAGCAGCAGCTGGCTTCCTTTCTGTATTCACAACATTTGGAATACTCTGGGTTATGCAAATACTTATTGCAACTGGAGAAGGGGCAATCACTTCAAAGTATGAAGGACGTTTCGTAGATTTCGTTCGAATCAAAAAAGATGAATCTTTAGATCTTAAAAATGCAAAACCAAAAAAACCACCGGAGCCAGAAGAGCCACCTCCTGAACCAGAACAACAAATGGATGACATCGATACAAGCATGGATACAGTCAGCATAGGAGCTGTAGATGCGAATGTAGACGTTGCAGCTGGTATTGGTGGGTTTAATGCTGGAGAGGGCGAGTATCTTCCAATCGTTAAAGTTGCGCCCATATATCCAAACAGAGCTCTCTCAAGAGGTATAGAAGGCTACTGTATCGTTGAATTTGTTGTTACCAGAAACGGAACTACTGCAAACGGAAAGATTGTAGAATGCACCAGCAGTCTTTTTGCTAATGCATCATTAAAAGCTTCGTCTAAGTTTAAATATAAGCCCCGAGTAATCAATGGAACGCCAATTGATGTACCCGGCGTGCAACACAAAATTACATTTGAGCTGGAGAAATAAATGAAGAAGTTCACGTTATTTTTTATTCTTTCTTTAAGTTTAGTTTTACTGCCCACTTTTTTATCCGTCCCTATGAGTGATGTAACTGCTCAAGAAGGAGAGCAAAGAAAAACTAAAAAAGTTGGAGCAATGACTGAAAAAGTTGCTAAGAAATTGTCTGCTGCTCAAGAATTAATTGAAGCTGAAAAGATTGAAGAAGGTCTTAAAGAGTTAAATGACATCATGGCATTCAAGAAACTCACAGACTACGAAAGAGCTCAAGTAAATTATTTTTATGGATATGTAGAGTACCTTAAAGAAAACTATCAAGGGGCTATAAACTTCTACCGTAAAGTGCTTCAAGATGAGAAGGTTCCTGAGGGGCTTGTATCATCAGCTAGAACTACAATCGCACAACTTTACTTTCAACTAGAAGACTATCCAAGAACCGTCTCAGCGGTTGATGACATTCTCAAGAATCAAACAACCCCTAGACCAGACCTCTATATTCTTAAAGGTACAGCTCAGTACCAAATGGATCAGTTTGAAAAAACCATTGAATCAGTTGAAGAAGCAATATCTTTGGCTGAATTAAGAAATGCTGATCGTGTTACCCAGCTTCAAAAGAATGTCACTTCAGCAGCTGGAAAATATAGAGTCAAGTATGACCGAAATAATATTGATTACATATCGCTTGCCAATGAGGTAAAGAAAGTTATCAAGCTTCAACTAGAGAAAACCAGAAAGGGTAATGAAAAATATGTTCAGCTTGAAGAAGAAATTAAAGGTCTAGAAGCAGATGCAAAAAACTTAGCCATTGGACCAACGAAAGAGCAGTGGTGGTTATTACTTCGAGCCAGTTATTATTCATTAGAACAAATGGATCAAGTAAAAAGAATCCTAGAGAGGCTTGTAGTCGAGTGGTCTAAAAAAGAGTATTGGGTTCAACTCTCTGCAATGTATTCCCAGGATAGGCAAGAAGAGGAACAAATAGCTGCATACCAAACTGCATATCATGAAGGATATCTAGAGAAAAGCTCAGAGTTTGTCATGATGGCTCAACTTTATCTTTCTAAGGAAGCGCCCTATGAGGCCGCAAAACTTCTTCAAAAAGCTGTAGATGATGGAAAAGTTGATACAGACGATGAAAAGAATTGGATGGTTTTGGCACAAGCTTGGTTTCTATCTAAATATGATGAAAGAGCCATCGTTGCCCTTAGAGAGGCAGCTAAACTGACCGATGATGGTGAACTTGATATGAGGCTGGCTAGATCTTTATCAAATATTGGTGACTACACTGGTTGTATCAACTCAGCAAAAACAGGTATTTCAAAAGGTTCTTTGAAGCGTCTAGATGAATCATATATTACAAAAGGGATGTGTGAATTTGAAGCAGCTGAATATGAAGATGCAAAGGAATCCTTTGCAATGGCAAAAGTTGACGCGGATAAAAGAAATGATATCGCACTTCAACAATGTGCTGATTCTGAAAATCTATCACTTGATGAGTTAATTCTGAAGATGGAGACTCAAAAAGCCTTCCTTGAAATGGGTAAAGAAATTGAAGAGAAGGTTATCAGATGCCAGCTCCCTTCATCAGTTAAAACAGTTGAGAATTGGTCAAATTTCTTAGAAAAAGAAGTTGAAAGAGTGACCCTGTTACAAACTCAAATTGCTGCTATTGAAGCCCAACTTGCATCGGGTGAATCACAAGCTCTAACATTTTAACTAGATAGAATATCCCAAAACATTTTCGTTGCAGTAATTGCTAGTAATAAGCTAAATACTGCNTGCAGTCTGCTCCTCTCGAATTTATGAGCCAATCTGACTCCAATAGGCACAAAAAGTATGGTTAAAGGTATGATCAGTGCTGCATAAAGAAGGTTCACATAACCAATAGAATAATCAGGAAGGTTTTCGACAACTTGACCACTGATCATGAATCCTATTGATCCAGGTACTGCTATTACAATCCCAAGAGCAGATGAAGTACCTATTGCTTTTCTAATTTCAATTCCCATATAACTCATTATTGGCACACTTAAGTTTCCACCACCAATACCCATCATTGATGAAAATATACCAATAAAAAAAGGAGAGAAATTAAGCAATGGATTTTGAATAATTGTTAATGCTTCATCCTTTCTGCTGCTGGTAAACATTTGATATGAAACCACTGATGCCAGTGTTGCAAAAAGTAAAGTGAGNCCTTTGAAAGATGAGATGCCTGCCAAGTAACTTCCCAAAATAGAACCTAAAGCTATAGGAGCNAACCATTTTTTGAATATTGTTTTTTTAAAGGAACCTCTTTTTGAATGCTCAAATGCAGATCTCAATCCAGTTGGAATAATTATAAAAAGAGAAGTTCCAACTGCAACATGCATTATGATTGATTGATCAAAACCAAAGTATGTCAAAAGATAGTAAATCATAGGAACAATGACTATCCCTCCGCCAATACCTAACATTCCAGCTAGTATCCCTGCAAAAGAACTTGCTGAGGCAATAATGAATAAAGTAATTAAATCAGGTTGCAAAAAAAGTTCTCCTAGACATTTATTATCTCGATTAGCTCACCGGTATATCCTTTAATTGTAGATGCTTGAAATTTTTCAAAGCTTGGGATATTTGAATCATAAGTTTTATCTATCAAACCAGACTCATGAGCAACGAAACTGACTATTGAGATACCTGATGGCAAGAAACCTGGCCTACAAGCTCTGGGGNCAGCTTTGGATGGCATTTCATCCAGTTCAATCAAAGATTGATCCCTAATTGCGAGAGCAGCAGATTTATATTTTGTGTCTTCTGGTAGATCGAAAACTTTGGAAATCGCACGAATCCTTGACTGCATGGGTGCTGCTTTTTCTACAGATAATTCTTCATGCANAAATGATTGCATCTGATCTAGANTCTCTCCTGCAAGTATGACAATAAAAGTCTGATCAATATCGCATCTTGGAGAGGGGCTATCAAATTCATCCAGTTTAGATTTGAACTGGGTAAGATATATAATTTCTTTTGATGGTCCCATAATCTGCATTGCCCTGATTTGATCTGTGAACGATAAATCTGCAGGCTCACCAATCACCTCAAAAGGGGAGNCNATCAACTTTTCTGCTGACTGATCTACATCTTTTACAATTAATTCAGCTGCGTTCCATCCATAANTTCCAAANGGNACATAATCTTCGTCTATATCTTGCTGTATGAAACGAAAAAAGAAATCATTAGAGCTTTCNGGACTCATAAANATCATCTTTGAGCCTTCAATATTTTNNGCATNCCANNTTTTGGCTTGCTCAGCACTTACTGTTGTNGATGNGATNAAACGATAGCCNANGTATTTTGAATAAATATCTATAACCCTATCCAAATCAGGACTGGTTATTGTCACTGCTGTAATTCGACCTAATTGCATGTGATCACACTAGTTCAAAAGATAGAGAATATCATAATATTTGTATACACTTGATCAAATCTAGAAAAACAAAATGGGAGTGGTAATGGTGTCAAAAGTTTCAATTTGCGAAGTAGGGCCNAGGGATGGNCTTCAAAGTGAGCCTGAGCTTCTATCAACTGAAGTTAAAAAAGANTTTATTACNAGATCAATCAATGCAGGNATNAAGAACATAGAGGTTACNAGTTTTGTNCATCCAAAAAAGGTNCCTCAAATGGCTGATGCCGAGGAATTGGTNGCTTCCTTACCAATNCATGATGATGTNTCTTANATTGGNCTAATNATGAATCAAAGAGGTTTTCAAAGAGCAANGGATTGTGGAATCAAAGAAGTTGGNATGGTTATTGTTAGTACTGATACTTACAATATGAAAAATCAGGGAGTAATCACCCAACAATCCATCGATAATTGGCTTGAAATTGCTGATGAAGCTAAATCATCAGGNATTAGNACAAATGTTTTNATTGCATGCTCTTTTGGTTGTCCTTATGAAGGAGAAGTTGATCCAGAACACATTGCAGGGATAGCTGAAAAAGTTCTTAAAGGTAATCCTGATATCATTGGATTGGCTGACAGTGTGGGTGTTGCTGTTCCAAATCAAATTAAAAAAACATTCTCTCTGATAAAAGAGCTTGCTCCTAATTTACCTCTGAGAACACATCTTCATAATACTAGAAATACTGGTCTAGCAAATGCTGCTGCTGCTATCGAAGCTGGTGTCACAATTGTTGATGCATCAACAGGAGGAATAGGAGGCTGTCCTTTTGCACCAAAAGCAACTGGAAATATACCCACTGATGATTTGCTATATATGCTTAACCGTTCCGGAATAGAAACTGGTGTAGACCTTAATCAAATTGTAGAGAACTCTGAATGGTTAGAATCAGAACTTGGTAGAGCTGTTCCAGCTATGGTACCCAAGGCAGGAATTTTCCCAGAAAACGCTGAAATAAACATTTAAAAAAATGTATGATTATTGAGTATTTTTTTTTAAGGTAGTACTCAAAGAATTCAAATAATAAATCGAACTAAGAGAAATTAGCTAATTGGTTTAGATTTAAATAAAAGGAGAAATTATGAGTTATCGACTTGGAGTTGATGTAGGGGGGACTTTCACTGATCTTCTTCTCATCAATGAAAAAACAGGCACAATGTGGACTGCTAAGGTTCCAAGTACACCAGAAGACTCATCGATTGGTGTATTCAATGGAATAAATCGGGTTTGTAAAAATGCAAGAGTAGACCCGTCTAAGATTACATCTGTCATGCATGGAACAACTGTAGCAACCAACACAATATTGACTGGTACTGGAGCAAAAGTCGGTCTAATTACCACAAAGGGTTATAGGCAAGTTCTGCAAATTGCTCGTTCATTTGTCCCAGGAGGACTTGGCGGTTGGGTAATTTATAATAAAAGCGAACCTTTGGCACCACTATCCCTAACCATGGAAGCAGATGAAAGAATCTCAGCGAAAGGTGAAGTCCTTTCTAAGCTTAAAGTAGGTCAACTCGCAAAAGATATTAAAGCACTAAGGGATAAGGGCGTCGAAGCCGTAACAGTTTCATTGATCAACTCATTTGCCAATGACAAACATGAGAAGGAAATAAGGAAAGTAATACGTAATAAAAAATTATTGCCAAAGATTCCTGTATCGCTTTCATCTGAAGTTGTTCCAGAGATGCAAGAATACGAAAGAACAATTACTACAGTAGCTAATTCTTATGTAAGACCAAAAGTAGCTGAATATGTCAAAAACTTACAAAACGGTCTTAAGAGAAGAATGAAAAATGTAAAACTTAAGATCCTAAGATCAGATGGTGGTCTTGCATCAGCGAAAGCGTCATCAGACTCACCTGTTAATCTTCTAATGAGTGGACCTGCCGGTGGTGTATCGGGTGCAATTTGGATTGCAAAACAAGCAGGTTTCGAGAATCTAATGACATTCGACATGGGTGGTACCTCCACAGATGTCTCCTTGGTTAAAGATGGTGTTGCAGAACAAAGCAGAGAAACCTCTGTTGGGGATGTAACCGTTAGAGCTTCATCTGTTGACGTAAGGACAGTTGGAGCAGGTGGTGGTTCTATAGCTCATGTCCCTGAATTAACTGGAGCACTGAGAGTTGGGCCACAAAGTGCCGGGGCAGCTCCTGGGCCAGCATCATATGATAAAGGTGGAGTTGAACCCACTGTGACTGATGCAAACGTGGTTCTAGGATATATCCCATCTGAGCATGTTGCACTAGGTGGCGACAAGGATTGGAAGATCAGGAAAGACCTTGCTGAAGAGTCGATTAAACCAGTGGCAAAAGCACTCGGATTATCTGTCAAACAAGCTGCAGCAGGAATCATAGATATTGTAAATGAAAATATGTATGGAGCTTTGAGGCTGGTATCTGTAGAGAAAGGNTATGATCCCAGGGACTTCGCTTTAATTGGTTTTGGNGGNGCAGGTCCNCTTCANGCNAATGCTCTTGGAAAATTAACAAACTCATGGCCAGTAATTATCCCACCAGGACCAGGAGTTCTTTGTGCTTATGGAGATGTAACGACTAATATTCAAGATGAGTCGTCAATGTCTTTTATAAGAAGATTTTCTCAAACTGATAAAAAGGAAGTGGTTAAGATTTTTGAAGATCTTGCAAAAAAAGCTTCTAAAACTTTGGATGCAGAAGGAGTATCTAAGAGTAAAAGAACTACATCTTATCAAGTTGATCTGAGATATTTAGGTCAAGGACTAACTATTAATGTTGACTTTGAGATAGCTGATCTAAAGAAAAAAGGACTAGATGCTATTGGAGACAAATTTGACGAGCTGCATGAGCAGTTATTTACATTCTCACTAGATGAGGAAAAAGAATTGGTTAATCTTAGAGCTGTTGTTAAAGATCAAGCATTGTCTCTGAAAGCGCCATCTGTTAAGAAAGGATCAGCGAAACCACCTAAGGAATCAATAATTAGTGATGACGCCAAAGTTTATATGGATGGCAAGAACCAAAAAGCAACCATATACGATCGNNCAAAACTNAAATCAGGAAATGTCATTAATGGTCCAGCCATTGTTATGGAAATGGATTCAACTACNGTAATACTNTCTAAGCATAAAGGTAAGGTAGATAAATATGGCAATATATTAATTACACCTCAGGGTTAAGGGAGATAACATGCCTGCAAAAATAATACAAAAAAATAATAAAAAGTTTAAAAGGGTCAAATTAGATCCAATTACATTAGATGTGATTGAAAACTCAATGTTTTCTGCTAGATGGGAAATGGATGCAGTACTTTTTAGAACTGCTATGTCTCCGGGTATACGTGAGCAAGGGGATGAATTTCCGATGATTGCTAATTTAGATGGAAAAATGGTTGTTGGTCAGTTTGGTAGTTTTATCCATGGATTCAAAGAAGCCTTTGATGGAACAATTGAAGAAGGCGATATGTTCTTAACAAACGATCCTTATTCATGTAATGGTGCAGTAAGTCATGCAAACGACTGGCTTCTCCTAAGGCCAATCTTTAAGGATGGAAGATTGATAGCTTATGCAGCAATGTTTGGTCACATGACTGACGTAGGTGGAAAAGTTCCTGGAAGCTTACCTACTGATGCAACTCAGATTTTTGAAGAAGGGGTAAGGGTCCCACCTACAAAGATCTATAAAAACGATGAATTACAGGAAGAGATACTCAATATCATTCTTCATAACTGTAGGCTTCCTGTATGGAACAAAAGTGACTTCAATGCAATTGTCGCATCCATTAGAACTGCAGAGAAAAGAGTCATCGAGATGGCGACTCGGTTTGGAGATGATATTTTCTATTCTGCACTTGAAGACCTTCTTGATAGAAATAAGAAAGCAATGGGTACTTTAATCCAAAATACTGTTCCAACAGAGAAGCAATATTTTGAGGATTATATTTGTGATGATGGCTTAGAAATGGGTCCATACAGAATTAAATGCGCCATGTGGAGAGAAGGCAAAAAGGTGATCTTCGACTTTGAAGGAACAGATCCACAGTCAATAAGCTCTGTAAACTTTTTCTTAAATGAGGAAATGTTCAAGATGTTTTGTGGTGTATATATGATCATGGTTTTTGATCCAGCCATTATGTTCAATGATGGGTTCTATGATTTGATGGAAGTGAGGATACCTGAGGGAACTTTACTCAAACCCAATTATCCAGCAGCCCTATCNTGTAGAACACATGCCTTNGGAAGGATTTTCGACGTCCTAGGNGGACTGCTAGGNCAAGGTGCACCTGAATTTTTATGTGGTGCAGGATTCTCAGATAGTCCTCATCTAATGTATTCNGGGTATGACAAGAATGGTGAGTGGTATCAACTTTACATGATTGGTTTTGGTGGAGTTCCNGGCAAACCAATGGGNGATGGACCTGATGGGCATTCGCTNTGGCCNAGCTTTACCAATGTCCCTAATGAGTTTCTAGAAAGNTATTTTCCATTAGTNATNGANGANTATTATACAGTTCCAGATAGCGGTGGAGCAGGGTACAACAGAGGTGGTAATGCGCTTTGNACNACTTATAAGTTTTTAGANCCCGGAGAAGTATCAATTCATGACGACAGATGGCTNACATATCCTTGGGGTGTAAATGGCGGTNTACCTGGNGCCAGAAGCACAAAAACGCTTGTCAGAAAGAATGGAGATACTGAATTACTTCAATCTAAGTGTGACAGAATTGCTGTTGAAGAAGGCGATACACTTTACCATGTAACATGGGGTGGAGGAGGATGTGGTGATCCTTTCACTAGGGAGCCTGAAAGAGTTCAATTCGATGTTGATGCTGGTCTTGTTACTAGAGAAGGTGCTAAAGAAAACTATGGCGTAGTTCTTAGGAAAGACCTGAGTATAAACAAAGCTGCAACAGTCAAACTTCGTGCTGAAAAATCTAAGGCGAGAGGAAAAGTTAAACTATTCGATAAGGGCTTCTCTTCAATCAAAGAACTTAAGGCAAGATGTGAAGATGAAACAGGTCTGAAAGCACCGGCTGATCCTAAATTCCAGAAATGGATGACAGCCTCTTAGATTCTCACTAAATAAATATGCTTATTCCATAATCACTCAGTGTGATTATGGATATGCACGTCAGTTTGTGGATATGGAATTGCGATTCCCTCTTGATCGAACCTTTTCTTGATCTCTTCAAGTAGCGAATAATATACATCAATATAGTCTGAATTCTTAACCCAAGGTCTAACGATGAAATTGACACTGCTATCAGCCAGTTCAGATACAGCAATTCTTGGCTTGGGTTCATTCAAGATACGTTCATCCTTAGATAAAATATCTGCCAAAACTGATTTTACTTTATCGATATCATCCTCGTAGCTACAGCTGGCTATAATATCAACTCTCCTTTTATCTTGATTTGAGAAATTAACAATACTTCCATTCATGATGCTGCCATTGGGAACAATGACCAGCTTATTATCAGGGGTTTTTAGAACAGTTGAAAATATTTGTATGTCATCAACTGTGCCTAAATGATTGTCCGCCTGAATATAGTCTCCCACCTTGTAAGGTCTATAGATGACTATCAAAATACCTGCTGCAAAGTTAGAGAGTGAACCTTGTAAGGCAAGACCAATAGCAAGACCTGCAGCACCTAAAACAGCAATAATGGAAGTTGTTTGTATTCCCAGCTGATTGATTGCTGCGATAAAAACCACAATCATCAATAATGTATTGAGAAGATTTGTAACAAATATTCTCACAGTATCTTCTGTATTTGATCTTTCTAAAGCGGTTGAAATGACTTTGATTAGGATTTTAACTACCTGTCTTCCTATAATTAGGATAGATAGAGCAATGAATAAGCTGATTCCAAAAGAACTCAATAACTCTGAAAGCTGATTCCAAAGGTTTCCGTCTAAATTAAATTCCATAATAATTACCTCGCTTTCTGATGATATCCAGTATTAGGCATTAAATCGATCGCTGATGCCATTCTATTGCTCATATTATAAAATGATGCAACTGCAGATATATCCCAAATATCATGNTCATCAAATCCTTCATTTCTTAGATCCTCTCGATCGGCATCAGTTATCTTGTCTGGGCTTTCACTGAGTTTCCATGCGAAATCCAACATTGCAAGATGTCTATCACCTAGGTCAGCTGACCTATAGTTCATAACCAAAAGTTCACCTAAAATTGGGTCTTTAGATATCTTTCTTACAGCTGCACTATGTGAAACCATGCAGTAATAGCAACGATTATGGGAAGATACAACCACAGCAATCATTTCTCGTTCTAGTTTAGAAAGGCCTGAATCNCCAAGCATCAAGTTATTATAGAANCCCATAAAATGATCGAGNTTGACCTCGTCATGAGCATAAGCCAATAGAACATTAGGNACAAAGCCTAGGCTCTCCTCACATTGTTTAAAGTAATCTTGNGTTTCTTTCTTNAGCTTTCCTATTTCAATATTGTCTGTAATGCTCAATGCTGAAATATGATTTGGTTGAGACATTGCTTTTCCTTTGTTAACTATGATTTCTAATTATTGATATTATTATAATGATAGCAATTGCTCAAAGGAGAATATCATGCCAACTGTTTTAGTCACTGGAGCCAACAGAGGATTGGGTTTTGAACANGTAAAGCAATACGCAGANAAAGGATGGAATGTCATTGCCTGTGCAAGAAACCCAGAGAAAGCANACGATTTACAAGNCCTCAATAAGAAATACGAAGAACATTTTNCTATTGAGCAATTAGAAGTTATTGATCACCCGAGGATAGAAGAGTTAGCTGANAAATATANAGGCACGCCGATTGATATTCTTTTAAATAATGCTGGAACTACAGGNCCTATGGGGGTACCNGGAGCAATGGANTATCANAAAATAGATAGCATGGATTACCAAATATGGAGAGATATTCTAGAGGTNAATCTNNTGTCCCCATTTAAAATAGCAACTGCATTTAAAGAGCATGTTTCTGAAAGTNAAAAAAAGATTCTTGTAATGATGTCTAGTGATCTGGGTTCTGTTGAGCAAAATAACTTTGGNGGATTTTATTCATATCGAGCAAGCAAATCAGCTTTAAACATCATCGCCAAAGGAATGTCTGTTGACTGGNAAGATATCATTNTNATTGCTCTGGCACCNGGATGGTGTAGAACTTACTTAGGAGGAGCAGAGGCTGAGGTTGATCCTGCTGAGAGTGTTGCNGAGCAACANGTCATGTTTGAGTCAATTAAAGCGAATGATAGTGGTAAATTTTTAGATCGATTTGGTAACCAAGTTCCCTGGTAAATCAATACATAACTGTAGTGGCCTTTGTTTTGAGATAAGAATCCAATCCTTCTTCTCCAAATTCTCTTCCCCAACCGGATTGTTTNTTGCCTCCAAANGGGATTGCAGAATCAACTGCTGCNTGACAATTGATACTGACTTGACCGGAATCGATTAGTGCAGCCATTTTATGACCGGTCGATATATCATTTGTCCAAACGCTACCTGACAAACCATATGTTGTTTTATTTGCTCTCTTTGCAATTTCCTCAAGAGATTCATTGCTAAACTTTTCAATGCATAGAACAGGGCCAAAAATCTCTTCTTTAGCAATTGACATCTCTCCCGTAACATCAGTAAAAATTGTTGGCTCTATGAAGNACCCCNTATCATTTACTTCATTACCACCACAGACCAATGTTGCACCTTCAGAAAGTCCTTGCTTTATATATTTCATTACTCTTTTTCTTTGATCTCCAGATATCAATGGTCCAAAGTCATTTGTTTGTATTAGACCATGACCAATTTGGAATGATTCAGCCATACTCTTAACTCCTGCAACCAGTTCATCATGTATGTCTTCATGAACAAATACTCTCGTTCCAGCCATACAATTTTGTCCNTGAAGGAAAAAACACGCTCTTGCTACGCCNGGTATCGNTTTCTCAAGATCGGCATCATCAAAGACAATAACAGGGCTTTTACCACCTAATTCAAGGGTAACCTTCTTCAAGTTACTGATAGAAGAAGAAACGATCTTTTTTCCAACTTCAGTTGATCCAGTAAAGGTAATCTTATCCACATCATTATGTTTAGCGAGCGNATCTCCAGCGGTTTCACCAAGGCCAGTGACAATATTAACTACTCCTTTTGGTATTCCAGATTTTTCTATTAAATGACCAAAATATAATGCAGTTAGAGGAGTCAGNTCTGCAGGCTTAAGCACAACAGTGCATCCTGCAGCAAGAGCTGGTGCCAGTTTCAGAATTGCAAAAATCAAAGGTGANTTCCACGGAATAATTGCGCCAACAACACCAATAGGCTCCCTCTTTGTATAAGTCAAGGATTCACCATTCATTGCACCANCTGGCGAGACAGGAATTGTTTTTCCATGAATTTTTGGTGCCCAGCTCGCATAATATCTTAAAAGAGTCACGCCNTGGCTTGCGATTGAGTATTGAGCAAGCTCCAANGGCATGCCATTGTCCAGTACNTCNANTTCNGAAAGGACTGAGAAGTTNGCCTCAATCTCATCAGATAATCGATGTAAGATTTGAGCTCTATCATGTGAAGGAATCTTAGCCCATTCTCCAGATAATGCTTCTCTTGCTGCANTGACTGCCAAATCAATATCTTTACTTGTTCCAGACTGNACNTCTGCTATTTTTTCCTCAGTCGCAGGATCAAAAACTGGAATCTTNTCGCCAGANGATGATTGCTTCCATTNACCATCAATGAATAACANATGCTCAGACTCTAAAAAATTCTTGGCNTCTTCGCTTATCTTAAGTTNGTCTTTATTGCTCATAATTAATGGTTTTGAATAAAATGGATTATCAGGATAGTTTACAATGATTTATCATTATTCAAACACAAAATCATGAAACTGACTTTAAGATATTTAGATATTTTTGAAAGGAATGTCACATTCTTGGCTTTTGGCGTATTGGTTTTCGTGATGTTTAGTGATGTTGCTTTCAGAGAAATTACCGGAACAGGATTACATTGGTCAAGACAAGTTGGTGTATACGCAAACTTATTTGTGGTGATGTTTGGGTTAGGTGTGGCTTCATCCGAAGCAGCTCACCTGAGACCTAAATTTGCAGACAATTGGTTACCGAAATCATTTGATCCTATACTCAATCGAATCCAAGAAGGTTTGATGTTTATTTTTTGTTTTGCATTTGCTGTGATTGCTTTTCAAGTTGTTGCTGAAACATTTAGGGATGATGTTCAATCAATGGTCCTGAGGATAGCGGTCTGGCCTTTCCAAATGATTATTCCAACCGCATTCTTACTGACATCTATTAGGCATCTCATTTATACAATTAAACCGGATCTCAGACCAGAAGAGGGTGTCCGCTTAGGGAGAGAATAATACGATGCTTTCCGCCTTATTTCTTCCAATCATAATTTTTGTCCTATTTTTACTGAGACAAAATCTCATTGTTATCTTAGGGATTGCCACTGCATATGCCTACTGGGCATTTGGTGATGGAGTCATTAGTAATATTGTTGTCGATGCATGGGATGCAGCAAACAAAGACATATTGCTCTCAATACCATTATTCATACTTGCTGGAAATATTATGTCGAGAGGAGGGATGGCATCACGACTCATTGACTTAATGACTTCATTGACAGCTCCTATTCCAGGTGGATTGGCGATTGCAACAATCATGTCTTGTGCAGCATTTGCAGCTGTATCAGGGTCTGGGACAGTCACATTGCTTGCCATAGGAACACTTATGTATCCTGCACTGATTAAAGCAGGTTATCCAAAACACTTTGCATTAGGAGCACTATGTGCAGCCGGTACTTTAGGAATAGTTGTGCCGCCGAGCATTCCATTGATTTTATATGGAATCATGACGCAAACTTCAATTGGGGACTTATTTATTGCGGGAATTGGTCCGGCAATATTATTGACATCGCTTATGCTGACTTATGCAGTTGCTCAGAATTTCTCTCATCGAGAGAATTCATGGGACTTTTCTTATATTGCAAAAGCCCTCCGTAAGGGCATCTGGGCACTATTGATGCCACTCATTATTCTTGGAGGAATATACACTGGTTACTTTACTGCAACTGAATCAGCAGCTGTTGCAGTTGTTTATGCCTTCATTGTAGAATCGTTGATCCATAAAGAAATGGACTTGGATGACTTGAGAGATGTTATAGGGGAGACAACAAAACTGCTGGGGTCACTATTTCCAGTTTTAATGATTGCTTTGAGCTTAAATGTATTTCTCACATATGAAGAAGTACCGCAAAATTTGGTTGCATGGATGAGCGACAAAATAGATAACCCGGTAACTGCTCTACTGACTATTAATCTTTTCCTCATACTTATTGGTTGCCTAATAGATATTGGATCAGCAATTCTGATTCTTGCCCCCATGCTGATGCCCATTGCAGCATCACAAGGCATTGATCCCACACACTTTGGAATCATCATGGTGATGAATTTAGAAATTGGATACCTAACACCACCCTTGGGTTTAAATTTAATTGTTGCAATGGGTGTCTTTAAAGAGAAATTTTGGACCATATGTAAGGCCACAATTCCATTTTTAATCATAATGCTGATTGGTTTAATGACTGTTTCTTTTGTGCCTGAAATCGCATTATTTATGGTTGATTAATTTTTTGTGTAATAAAATATCATTTTGCTAAATATTCGAGGAGAAAATTAATGAGCATTAAAGTCGGAGATAAAGTTCCAAATATAAACTTTACAACCATGACAGCTGATGGGCCTGCGCCTGTTGGCTATGATGATTTATTCGCTGGAAAAAGAGTTGCTCTATTTTCAGTTCCTGGTGCATTCACCCCAACTTGCTCCTTACAGCATTTGCCAGGCTTTATACAGAAAGCAAGCGAGCTAACAGCCAAGGGTATTGACACAATAGCATGCATGGCTGTCAACGATGTTTTTGTAATGGATGCTTGGGGGAAAAGCCAAGATGCCGATGGCAAAGTAATGATGTTGGCAGACGGAAATGGAGAATTCACATCAGCCATTGGTCTAGAACTCGATGCGTCTGGATTTGGGATGGGAACAAGAGGTCAAAGATTCTCATTGGTTATCAATGACGGCGAAGTAGAAATCGTGA